>DASQND010000011.1:0-86572 GCA_035645215.1 Allosphingosinicella sp. | reverse complement strand
TCGCTCAGCCGCTCGGTGTCGCGGTCGATCAGGATGAGCTTGCGGGCATTGCCCTGGGCAAGCCGCATCGCAACGGCGGCGCCGATCCCGGAAGCGGCGCCGGTGACGAGAATGCGTGCGGAGGAGAAGTCGTACATTGCGCGCAGGTGTAGCGCGTTTCGCCCCGCCTGAAAGCCCTTGCTGGGTAACTCCACCCCGTTCGCTTCCAGCGAAGTCGAGAAGCCCTTTCGAGCGAAGCGAAGATTCGTCCGCGCCGAAGTGCCTCGACTTCGCTCGGCAGCGGTCCTCGACTTCGCTCGGACCGAACGGGTGGAGGGGCCTCGCCGTTTCCGACGCGCCCGTCCTACGCCGCGGCGTCGATGCCGAGTTCGCCGAGCTTCCTGTAGAGAGTGGAGCGCCCGATGCCGAGGCGGCGGGCGACTTCGGTCATTCGGCCGCGATAATGGCCGATGGCGAGGCGGATGACGTCCGCCTCGATGTCCTCGAGCGGGCGAAGATGACCGTCGGAAGTGTAGAGGGTGACGCCGGCGCCGTGGGCGAAGGCGGCGCTCGCCGAAGCGCCGGACAGGCTCTTGGCGTGGTAATCGTCGGAGCGCTTCCCGAACCGCGCTTCGGCGGCGATCTGCGGGAAATCGGCGGCGGTGAGCGCGTCGCTGTCGCACAGCACCGCGGCGCGGAAGAGGGCGTTCTGGAGCTGGCGGACGTTGCCCGGCCAGCCGTAGCGCATCAGGACGGAAAGGCCGTCCTCGGTGATCGAAAGGTGGCGCATGCCCGGCTGCTCGGCGATACGACCGAGGAGGTGGCGAACGAGGGCGGGAAGGTCGCTGATCCGATCGCGCAGCGGCGGAATGCCGACGTGGACCACGTTGAGGCGATAGTAGAGGTCTTCGCGGAAGCGGCCGGCGGCGACCTCGTCGACGAGCTTGCGGTTGGTGGCGGCGATGACTCGGACGTCGACGCTCTGGACGATGCGGCTGCCGATCCGCTGGATCTCGCCTTCTTCGAGCGCGCGCAGCAGCTTCACCTGCGTTTCGAGCGGAAGCTCGCCGACCTCGTCAAGGAAGAGCGTCGACCCGTCGGCGTCCTCGAAACGGCCGATGTGGCGGTCGAAGGCGCCGGTAAACGCACCCTTTTCGTGGCCGAACAGGACCGATTCGACGAGGTTCGAGGGAATCGCCCCGCAATTCACCGTGATGAGCTGCTTCTTGGCGCGGGGGGATGCTGCGTGGATCGCCTGCGCGAAGATTTCCTTGCCCGACCCGCTTTCGCCTTCGATCAGGATCGAGACGCGGGCGCGCGCCGCCTTGGCGGCGATGGCGAGGGCCGAGCGGAATTCCGGCGCCGAGCCGACGATCTCCTCGAAGCCGAGGGTCTTGGTGATCTTTTCGGAAAGCGGCCGAAGCTCGCCCGAGGATTTGCGCCGGTCGGTCGCCGCGTCCAGCGCCGCGAGCAGCCTGTCGGGCGCAAGCGGCTTGACGAGGAAGTCGGCGGCGCCGGCGCGCATCGCCTCGACGGCGACGGCGACCGAAGTCTGCGCGGTGACGACGAGAAGCGGGATTTCGGGCTTGAGCGCCCGGATCTCGGCAATCATGCCCTGCCCGGCATCGCCCTGCAGCCAATGATCGAGGAGGATGGCGTCGATCTTGGGTTCTTCGGGATCGGTCAGGATGCGCTGCGCCGAATCGGCGTCGCTCGCACCGCGGACCCACCAGCCCGCGCGTCCGCAGATCGCGCTGACGAGGCGCCGCTGCGCGGGCTCGTCGTCGATCAGCAATAGGCAGCGCGTAGGATCCGGCCGCATTTCATGTCCCTCATGCCCTGGCTGTCCCGCTTGCTAGGACATTCGGGTAAAGGTCCGCTTAAGGCCGCGAGGCCCCCGCCGGCGCTTCGAGCCCGCTTGCGTCCGGGCGCGCGCCATTGGTAAGAGGCCCGCCGAAACGCTTTTTTACAACGAGGCAGAGACATGGCGGCCGAAGGCGACGCGCACCCGAAGATGATCCGGGAGCACCAGAGCGGCTACGACGGGTTCATCTGGATGATGAAGTGGGGCGCGGTCCTTTCCTTCATCGTCGCGATGCTCGTCATGTGGATCATCAGCTGAACGCGCCGGCCGGCCCGGTGAAGATCGCGGTCCTCAAGGAAACGGCCGAAGCGGAGCGCCGCGTCGCCGCGACCCCGGAGACGGCGAAGAAGTTCATTGCATTGGGCGCAACCGTCGCCGTCGAAGCCGGGGCGGGCCTTTCCGCCTCCATCGCCGACGCCGATTACGCAGCCGCGGGCGCGACCGTCGGCAGCCGGCCGGAGGCGCTGGCGGGCGCCGGCGTGATCCTCGGAGTCCAGGGGCAGGACGCATCCGCCCTCGCCGGCGCCGCGCCCGGGGCGATGATCGCCGCGATCCTCGATCCCCTCCGCCAGAAGGAGCGCGTCGCGGGCTATGCCTCGGCCGGGCTCGAGGCGCTGGCGATGGAGTTCATGCCGCGCATCACCCGCGCCCAGTCGATGGACGTGCTTTCCTCCCAGTCGAACCTGTCGGGCTACAAGGCGGTGCTCGACGCGGCGGCCGAATATGGCCGCGCCTTTCCGATGATGATGACGGCGGCCGGCACGATCCCGGCGGCGCGAGTCTTCGTCATGGGCGTCGGCGTCGCGGGCCTCCAGGCGATCGCCACCGCGCGGCGCCTCGGCGCCATCGTCTCCGCCACCGACGTCCGGGCCGCGACCAGGGAGCAGATCGAAAGCCTCGGCGCCAAGGCGATCTTCGTCGAAAAGGTCGCCGGCATCGAGGGCGAAGGCACCGGCGGCTACGCGACCGAGATGTCGGACGAGTATAAGGCCGCGCAGGCCGAGCTCGTCTCCAGCCACATCGCCAAGCAGGACATGGTCATCACGACGGCGCTCATCCCGGGCCGCCCCGCCCCCCGCCTCGTCTCCGACGCCCAGCTCGCGGCGATGCGCCCGGGTTCGGTGGTGGTCGATCTCGCCGTCGAGCAAGGCGGCAACGTCGAAGGCGCCGAGCCGGGTCGGGTTGTCGAGCGCCACGGCGTCCGAATCGTCGGCCACCGCAACGTGCCGAGCCGCCTCGCCGCCGACGCCTCCGCCCTCTACTCGCGCAACCTCTACAACTTCCTCTCCGCCTTCTGGGACAAGGACGCCGCCCGCGTCGTCCTCCCCGACGACGACGAGATCGTAAAGGGCGTGCGCCTCACCCGCGGCGGCGAGATCGTCAACGAGAGGCTGCTCGGGTGATCTGTCACGGCGAGGCGGAGTGACCGGTGCCGGCAAGCTTCTCGAGCGCATGCGGGACAACCCCCGCGACTGGAGGATCGAAGATATCCTCACCGTTTGCCGCGGACGTGGCATCGAGTGCTCGCCGCCGCGCAAAGGATCGCATTACAAGGTGAAGCATGGCAGCATGGTCGAAATCCTGACGATCCCGGCGCATCGGCCGATCAAGCCGGTCTATGTGCGGGAACTCGTCCGGTTCATCGATGCCGTGCAGAAGGGCGAGACATGAAGCCTCAGGACTATGAGCTCGATATCAAACCGCTTCCACCAGAAGACGGCGGCGGGTTCGTCGCGATTGCGCCGGAGCTGCCCGGCTGCCGCTCGGATGGCGATACGCCCGAAGAGGCGCTGCGCAACGGCTACGACGCGATCGCCTGCTGGATCGAAGCAGCGCTTGAAATGGGCAGGACCGTCCCGGCGCCGCAGCGCGCGGCGGCTTAGGGAGGACATTTGATGGACTTCATCTCGATCCTGTCGATCTTCGTGCTGGCCTGCTTCGTGGGCTATTTCGTCGTCTGGTCGGTGACGCCGGCGCTGCACACGCCGCTCATGGCGGTGACCAACGCCATTTCCTCCGTCATCATCGTCGGCGCGCTGATCGCGGCGGCGGCGGGGAGCGTCACGGCGGGCGGTTCGACGGCCAAGTGGCTCGGCCTCCTCGCGGTGGTGCTGGCGAGCGTCAACATCTTCGGAGGGTTCGCGGTGACCGCGCGAATGCTCGCCATGTACAAGAAGAAGGAGCGGCCCTGATGCACCATGCCGCCGCCCCGCCCGCCTGGGTGATGCTCGCCTACCTCATCGCGGGCGTCTGCTTCATTCTCGCGCTGCGCGGACTTTCGAGCCCGGCGAGCAGCCGCCGCGGCAATCGTCTCGGCATCGCCGGGATGACGCTGGCCGTCGTCACCACCCTCATCCATTACGCGCCGCGCGCCGGCCAGCATGACGCCACCGGCTTCGGCGCGGTGGGCAATTTCGACGTGACGACCATGGCGCAAATCGCCGGCGCGATCGTCCTGGGTGCGGTGATCGGCCTCGCCACTGCACGGCGCATCGCGATGACGGCGATGCCGCAGCTCGTCGCCGCCTTTCACAGCCTCGTCGGCCTCGCCGCCGTGCTCGTCGCGGCCGCCGCCTTCCTCAATCCCGAAGCCTTCGGCATCGCCGACAACGGCGTGATCAGCCCGGTCAGCCGGGTCGAGATGGGTCTCGGCGCGGCGATCGGTGCGATCACCTTTTCCGGCTCCGTCATCGCGTTCCTGAAATTGAACGGCAACATGTCGGGCAAGCCGATCATGCTGCCGATGCGCCATGTCATCAATCTGGGCACGCTCGCTGCGATTGTCGGCCTCACCGCTTATTTCACGCAGGACCAGAGCCCCTGGATCTTCTGGACCCTGACCGCCCTCGCCTTTTTGATCGGCTTCCTGCTCATCATTCCCATCGGCGGGGCGGACATGCCGGTCGTGGTGTCGATGCTGAACAGCTATTCGGGCTGGGCCGCGGCCGCGATGGGCTTTACGCTCCAGAATTCGGCGATGATCATCACCGGCGCGCTGGTCGGCTCGTCGGGCGCGATCCTCAGCTACATCATGTGCCGGGCGATGAACCGCAGCTTCATCTCGGTCATCGCCGGCGGCTTCGGCGGCGACAGCGCCGCGGCGGGCGGCGGCGAGGCGATCGACCGCCCGTGGAAGCGCGGCTCGGCCGAAGACGCGGCGTTCCTGATGAAGCAGGCCGAGCAGGTCATCATCGTCCCCGGCTACGGCATGGCCGTGGCGCAGGCGCAGCACGCGCTGAGGGAGATGGGCGATCTCCTCAAGGCCGAGGGCGTCATCGTCAAATACGCCATCCACCCGGTGGCGGGGCGCATGCCGGGGCACATGAACGTCCTCCTCGCCGAAGCCAACGTCTCCTACGACGAGGTGTTCGAACTGGAGGACATCAATTCGGAATTCGCCCGCACCGATGTCGCCTTTGTCATAGGCGCCAACGACGTCACCAACCCGGCGGCCAAGACGGACAAGGCCTCGCCCATCTACGGCATGCCGATCCTGGACGTCGAAAAGGCCAAGACGGTGCTCTTCATCAAGCGATCGATGGGCGGGGTCGGCTATGCCGGCGTCGACAACGAGCTTTTCTACCGCGACAACACGATGATGCTGCTCGCGGACGCCAAGAAGATGGTCGAGGAGATCGTCAAGAATATGTGAGGTGGGGGGAGCTGGTAGGAAGCGCCCGGCCCATTCACCGCCCACCCGTCATTGCGAGGAGCGTAGCGACGAAGCAATCCAGCGGACGCCGGAGCCCCGCACCGCCGCCCACTGGATTGCTTCGCTTCGCTCGCAATGACGGTAGTGGGGTGGAGATGCCCGGACTTTTTCCGAGGCCGCCCCTCAAGCGCACGCAGCCGCTCAAACCAGCGCCCGCTCCACCAGCTCCTCGACGCTGAGATCCAGCCGCCGCATGTGCGCGGCGATTCCCGGCCAGCGGTTTTCGAGGAAGTCCTTGCGCTCGGCCGCCCGGAGCTTGCCCGCCGCGCCTTCGGCGACGAACATGCCGACGCCCCTGCGGACGACGATCAGGCCCTCCTCCTGGAACATCTGATAGGCCTTGGCGACCGTCAGCGGGTTGGCGCCATATTCGGCGGCGAGGCTGCGCACGGAAGGCAGGGCGTCTCCGTCCGAAACCTTGCCGTCGAGAATCCGCGCCGCGATCGAGTCGCGGAGGCGGAGGTAGACGGGGCGTTCTTCGTTGCTGCTGCTCATCCTGTGTGACGCTGTCCTAATACGGTGCGCCGGTCAAGCGGTAACTCACCACTCTGACGCGACGTCCTCATATTCGGGCCGAGGCCGTTCTTCCTGTTCGGCGCCGAGCGTGCCGAGGAAGATGAAGCCGGCGATCCGGTCGTGCTCCCGGACGGCGCCGAAGGCTTCGCGCACCGTCGGTGAATAGGCCGCCCAGCCGGTCACCCAGCCGCCGACATAGCCGAGCGCGTGGGCGGCAAGGAGGAGGTTCATGCAGGCGGCGCCGCAGGAAAGCTGCTGCTCCCAGAGCGGGATCTTGTGCGGGACGCTGGGTGTCGAAAGGACGACGACGAGCTCCGGCGCCTGGTGGGCGAAGCGCTCGTTCGCCTCCAGCTCCAGCCGCCCGGCGTCCGGCTTGTCGGCGAGGTAGGCGCGGCGGAGGAGGTCCGCGAAATCCTGCCGCCGCGCCGCCGGGACATGGACGAAGCGCCAGGGTTGGAGCTTGCCGTGGTCCGGCGTCCTCGCCGCGATCGAAAGAATGCGCCTCAGCTCGCCGGCCGAGGGGCCCGGTGAAACCATGTCCCGCGGGTGCCCTGAGCGGCGGGTTTCGAGAAGGGAAAGGGTGGACGAGAGATCGTTGAACATGGCAGCGGGGCTAGCAGGGGCTCGTAGCTGCAACAATCCGCTTCACATGGCGGATTAGCGCGCTAGGGTGCCCGCCTTTCAAGGCCGCCGAAGAGCGGCCGGGTAGAACCGCACGAGGAGTAGCGCCTGATGGCCACCACCCCCACCCCGCACCCCGCCGCGGACAGCAAGACCTTTCTCGGCCACCCGCGCGGCCTGTTCGTCCTGTTCTTCGCCGAGATGTGGGAGCGCTTCTCCTATTACGGCATGCGCGCGCTGCTCATTTTCTACCTGACGCAGCATTGGCTCTTTTCCGACGAGCGCTCCGGCGTCATCTACGGCGCCTACACCGCCCTCGTTTACATCACCCCCGTGCTCGGCGGCTATCTCGCCGACCGCTATATCGGCCAGCGAAAGGCGGTGCTCTACGGCGCGGTGCTCCTGACCTTCGGCCACTTCCTGATGGGCTTCGAAGGCTCGGGCGGGCAGGATTCGTCGAGCATCAACCTCTTCTGGCTGGCGCTTTCCTTCATCATCGTCGGCTCGGGCTTCCTCAAGGCGAACATCTCGGTGATCGTCGGCCAGCTCTACCCGCGCACCGACGTCCGCCGCGACGGCGCCTACACCATCTTCTACATGGGCATTAACCTCGGCGCCGCATTGGGCTCGCTCCTCTGCGGCTATCTCGGCCAGACCTACGGCTGGTCCTACGGCTTCGGCGCCGCGGGCGTCGGCATGCTGCTCGGCCTCGTCGTCTTCGTCCTCGGCAAGCCGCTCCTCATGGGCCGCGGCGAGCCGCGCGATCCCGCCCGCCTCAAGACCAGCGTCATGGGGCTCCCCTTCGAATGGCTGATCTACCTCGTCGGCTTCGCCGCGGTGATCGGCATCTGGCAGCTCATCCAGTATCAGGATGCGGTCGGCTGGCTGCTCATGGTCGCGGGCATCATCCTCGTCGGCTACGTCCTCTTCACGGCCGTCACCAAGCTGCCGCGCGAGGACCGCGACCGCATCTTCGCGGCGATGTTCCTGATCCTCGGCTCGATCCTCTTCTGGGCCCTGTTCGAGCAGGCGGGCTCCTCGCTCAACCTGTTCACCGACCGCCACGTCGACCGGGCGGGCGTCCCCGCCTCGATGTTCCAGTCGATCAACGCCATCTACATCGTGCTCCTCGCGCCGCTCTTCGCCCTTCTCTGGACGAAGCTCGGACGGGCGGGGAGGGAGCCTTCGGCGCCGGCCAAGTTCGGCCTCGCCATGCTCCAGCTCGGCCTCGGCTTCCTGGTCCTCGTCTGGGGCAGCCAGGCGGCGGGCGTGGACAATCTGACGCCCGTCCTCTTCATCTTCCTCATCTACCTCCTCCACACGACCGGCGAGCTGTGCCTGTCGCCCGTCGGCCTCAGCGCCATGAACCGGCTCGCGCCGGCGCACATGGCGTCGCTGATCATGGGCACCTGGTTCTTCGCTTCGGCGACCGGCAATTTCGCCGCCGGCCTCATCGCCGCGGCGACGGGCGCGGAGAGCGCAAGCGGCGAGTCGGCCGGCAAGGAGACCGTGCTCGACGTCTATTCGACCGTCGGCTGGGTCGCGATCGGCTTCGGTGTGGCCGTCCTGGTCGTCTCGCCGCTGGTCAAGAAGCTCATGCATCTCGACACGCTGCGCGACAATGAGGACGAGGAGCTCGCCGGCTACAAGGAAATCGGCGGCGACCGCGGCCAGGACGTGGGCATGTTCCCGCAGCGCGAGACCAAGCCGGAAAACAAGGAGTTCTGATGAAGCTTCGCCTCCTCGCCGCCGCCACTGCGGTCGCGGCGCTCATCGGCTGCGCCAATCAGTCCACCGAGGCCCGCTCGGCCTCGGCGCAGCCGGAGAACAAGTCGGCGCCTCCCCGTTATTCGCCGCCGGCCGATCCCTACCCGTCGACGTACCGGCCCTACCCTTCCGCTCCGACGGCGATCACCGGCGCCACCATCTTCGACGGCGAAGGCGCCCGGATCGAGAACGGCACGATCGTCATGGCGGAAGGCCGCATCGTCGCGATCGGCGGCCCCGACACGGCGATCCCGGACGGCGCCGTCCGGATCGACGGCGCCGGCCGCTTCGTGACGCCGGGCATCATCGACAATCACAGCCATCTCGGAAACTATCCCAGCCCCGGCGTCGAAGCCCATTCGGACGGCAACGAGGCGACCAACCCGGTGCGCCCGGAAGTCTGGGCCGAGCACAGCGTCTGGCCGCAGGATCCGGGCTTCACCCGGGCGCTCGCCAACGGCGGCGTCACCACGCTCCAGGTCCTCCCCGGCTCCGCGAATTTGTTCGGCGGCCGCAGCGTCGTCCTTCGCAACGTTCCCGGCCGCACCGTCCAGTCGATGCGCTTCCCGGGCGCCCCGCGCGGCCTCAAGATGGCCTGCGGCGAGAATCCCAAGCGCGTCTATGGCGGGCGCAACACCATGCCGCAGACCCGCATGGGCAATGTCGCCGTCATGCGCGCCACCTGGCAGCGCGCCGCCGAATATCGCGACCGCCGCGCCCGCGAGCCCAACATGGCCCGCGACTTCCAGCTCGATACGCTCGCCGACGTGCTCGACGGCCGGATCATGATCCACAATCATTGCTACCGCGCCGACGAAATGGCGATCATGCTCGACATGGCGCGCGAGTTCGGCTTTCGGATCGCGAGCTTCCACCATGCCGTCGAAGCCTACAAGATCGGCGATCTCCTTCGCGAATCGAATACCTGCGCCTCCGTCTGGTCGGATTGGTGGGGCTTCAAGATGGAAGCCTATGACGCGGTCAACGAGAATGCGCCTTTGGTGCACCAGGCCGGCGCCTGCACGATCATCCATTCGGACGACGCGAACGGCATCCAGCGCCTGAACCAGGAGGCCGGCAAGGCGCTCGCCGACGGCCGCCGCATGGGCATCAACATTTCCGATGAGGAAGCGTGGCGCTGGGTCAGCCTCAACCCGGCCCGCTCGCTCGGCATCGAGAACGAGACGGGGAGCCTTCGCGCCGGCAAGCGGGCCGACGTCGTGATGTGGAACGGCAACCCCTACAGCGTCTACACGCGGCCCCAGCAGGTCTGGATCGACGGCGCCCTCCTTTACGACATGAACAACCCCCGGCTGCGCGCAGTGACCGACTTCGAGCTCGGCCAGCCGGGCGAGGGAGACGTGAAATGATCCGCTCGGCAGCAACGGCTCTGGCCGCAGTCCTTGCGCTGGCCGCCACTCCCGCCATCGCCCAGTCCATCGCCATCACCGGCGGCCGGGTCGTTCTCGGCGACGGGACGCCGCCGATCGACGGGGGCACCGTCGTCATCAACAACGGCCGAGTCGTCGCCGCGGGCCGGGGCGTCGCAGTCCCCGCCGGCGCGCAGGTGATCGACGCCGCCGGCCGCTGGGTCACGCCCGGCATCGTCGCCGGCTTTTCGCGCATCGGCCTCGTCGAAGTGGACGCGGTGAACGCGACCAACGACGTTTCCGCCGCCAACACGCCGTTCAGCGCGGCGATCGACGTCGCGCCTGCGATCAACTCGCAAGCCGCCTCGATCGGCATCAACCGGGCCGCCGGCGTCACCCGCGCCATGGTCGCCCCGGGCGCGTCGCGAAGCATCTTCGCCGGCCAGGGCGCGGCCATCGACCTCGGCTCCGACATGCAGCCGATCACCCGCCGCCGCCTCTTCCAGTTCATCGAGTTCGGCGAAGAGGGCGCCCAGCAGGCCGGCGGCAGCCGTCCCGCCGCGCACGTCCTCCTCCGCAACGCGCTACGCGAAGCCGGCGAGCTTCGCATGCCGATTTCGAGCGGCGGCTCGGGCCGCACCGGGCAGCCCGTCGGCGAGATGCCGCCCGAGGACATGGAGGAAAACCCCTCCGTCACCAGCGGCACGACGCGCCGCGACGACGTGCTCCTCACCCGCTTCGACGCGGCGGCGCTCGTTCCCGTGGTGCGCGGCCAGCAGCTCCTCCTCATCCACGTCGAGCGGGCCGCGGACATTCTCCAGGCGCTGGCGCTCAAGCGCGAATTCCCGCGCCTCCGGCTCGTCCTCGTCGGCGTGACCGAAGGCTGGCGAGTCGCCCGCGACATCGCGGCGGCGGACGTTCCCGTCATCGCCAATGCCCTCACGGACCTTCCCGCCAGCTTCGAGCAGCTCGCCGCCACCCAGTCCAACATCGGCCGCATGCGCGCGGCGGGCGTCCGGGTCGGCATCGGCATGATCAACGACGACGAAGCCCGGCAGATCAGGGTCTCCACCCAATATGCGGGCAACCTCGTCGCCATCGCCCGCGTGCCCGGCCATAGCGGCCTCACCTGGGACGAGGCCTTCGCGGCGATCAGCTCGGCGCCCGCCGAAGCCTTCGGTCTCGGCGGCGAGATCGGGTCGCTGCGCCCCGGCCGGCGCGCCGACGTGGTCGTCTGGAACGGCGACCCGCTCGAGCTGTCGAGCAACGTCGAGGCGGTCTGGATCGACGGCGTCCCGCAGTCTCTCGAGAACCGGCAGACGCGCCTTCGCGACCGCTACCGGCAGCCCCAGGAGGGCAACCTCCCCCACGCCTACGATCCCCGTAACTGACGCGCTCTAACGGGTGTTCGATGCGCGGCGGATGTCGGCCTGAGCCCGGCCCGCCGCCGCCTCGCTGGACAGGCCGGGGGGCGCGGCTTAGGGCGCGGCCATGACGATCACGCCAAGCGACTCCGTCCTCATCGTCGATTTCGGCAGCCAGGTGACGCAGCTCATCGCGCGCCGCGTCCGCGAGGCCGGCGTTTATTCCGAGATCGCGCCGTTCACCCGCGCGCTCGAGACCTTCGAGCGGATGAAACCCAAGGGGATCATCCTTTCCGGCGGCCCGTCTTCGGTGACGCTGGAGGACAGCCCGCGCGCGGACCCGGCCTTGTTCGAGGCGGGCGTGCCGATGCTCGGCATCTGCTACGGGCAGCAGCTCATGGCCGAGCAGCTTGGCGGCAAGGTCGTGACCGGCGACCATAGCGAATTCGGCCGCGCATTCATCGACATCAAGGACGATTGCGCGCTGTTCGACGGCCTTTGGCAGGCGGGCGAGACCCACCAGGTGTGGATGAGCCACGGCGACAAGGTCGACGCGCTCCCGCCCGGCTTCCGGATCGTCGCCCAGTCGGACGGTGCGCCCTTCGCCGCCTCAGCCGACGACGCGCGGCGCATGTACGGCGTCCAGTTCCACCCGGAAGTCGTCCACACGCCCGACGGCGCGAAGCTGATCGCGAACTTCGTCCGCCACGTCTGCGGCCTCTCCGGCGACTGGTCGATGGCCGAGTTCCGCGACACCAAGATCGCCGAGATCCGCGCCCAGGTCGGCAAGGGGCGGGTGATCTGCGGCCTTTCGGGCGGCGTCGATTCCGCCGTCGCGGCGGTGCTGATCCACGAAGCGATCGGCGAGCAGCTGACCTGCGTCTTCGTCGATCACGGCCTGATGCGCGCCAACGAGGCGGAGCAGGTCGTGGGGCTGTTCCGGAACAGCTACAACATCCCGCTCGTCCATGTGGACGCGGAGGCGCTGTTCCTTTCCGGGCTCGCCGGAGTCACCGATCCCGAGGCCAAGCGCAAGTTCATCGGCAAGACCTTCATCGACATCTTCGAGGAGGAGGCGCGCAAGGTCGGCGGCGCGGACTTCCTGGCGCAGGGGACGCTCTACCCGGACGTGATCGAAAGCATCAGCTTCACCGGCGGCCCGTCGGTGACGATCAAGAGCCACCACAATGTCGGCGGCCTCCCCGAGCGCATGAACATGCAGCTCGTCGAACCCTTGCGCGAGCTCTTCAAGGACGAGGTGCGCGTCCTCGGGAAAGAGCTCGGCCTCCCCGAAGCCTTCGTCTCGCGCCACCCCTTCCCCGGCCCGGGCCTCGCCATCCGCATCCCGGGCGAAGTCACGAAGGAGCGCTGCGACATCCTGCGCAAGGCGGACGCCATCTACCTGGAGGAGATACGCCTCGCCGGCCTCTACGACGCGATCTGGCAGGCCTTCGCCGTCCTCCTCCCGGTCCGCACCGTCGGCGTCATGGGAGACGCGCGCACCTACGATTTCGTCTGCGGCCTTCGCGCCGTCACCTCCACCGACGGCATGACCGCCGACGTCTACCCGTTCGATGCGGGCTTCCTCTCCCGCGTCGCCACCCGCATCATCAACGAAGTGCGCGGCATCAACCGCGTCGTCTACGACTATACGTCGAAGCCGCCGGGCACGATCGAGTGGGAATGAAGGGAGACGCGTCGGCTGCCGACGGATCGTCCGAGGCAGAGGAAGTCGAGGCTGCCGTCACGGCGCTCGTCATCGGCAACGACAGTTTCGACGAAGTGGAGCGGGCGCTCGACATATTCTGCCCGTTCGAAGCGATCGGAATGGTGCGGCAGGAGATCAGGCACGCGCATTTTCTCGCTTATGTGCTCGACCCTCAGCGCCCTCACAGCTTCGGCAGCGAGGCCCTCCGCGCCTTTATGGGCGCCGTCACGCGCGCCGTCAGCGAGCAAGGCGGACAGCTCTCGCCACTGGACGTCCACCTCATGGCGCTCGACTCTGCCGAGGTGCGCCGTGAGTGGCGCAGCATCGACCTGCTCGTGCTTGTGCCCGACTCCCGTCTCGTCATGGCTGTCGAGCTTAAGATCGATGCGCGCGAGCATGGCGACCAGTTGAGTCGCTATCGCGCGGCCGTCGCGAGCGAATGGCCGGCAGCCGCCGGGTGGAAGCAGCTTTTCCTGTTCCTGACGAAAACCGGCGAAGCCGCAAGCGAACAGGCCGGAGACGAATGGGTCGCGGTGAGCCTGGAAGAGGTCGCACGGGGTTTCGCGGCGTTGGTCGCCAGGCGCTCGGGTTCCGAGCAGGCGCATGTGATGCTCGACGCCTATGTGCAGATGCTGAGGAGACATCACTTGGGTGACGAAAGGCTGGAATGGCTGGCGGCGCAGCTGTGGTCGCAGCATGGAGAAGCATTGGCTTTCCTTGCTGACCGCCGCCCCGATCTGCTCGGGAAGACTTTCAGCCAGCTTTCCTCGGAGCGGGACCGTATTGCCGAACAGATTTCGCAGCGCAGCGGGCTCTCGATCGTGCCGGACCGGTCGACGGCGAGTTTCCTTCGGTTCGGCGTTGCCACTTGGGACGACGCACCCGGGCTACTTTCCGGAACCGGTTGGAAGCCTTCGCCGCGGCTTTTGCTCCTCGAGCTCGAAAAGCGGGCGAGTACCCGCACGATCACGGCTCGTTTCGAGCTTGGACCTGGCGATTCCGACGCGAGGGAGCGCCTGTTCGAACGGCTCAAGGCGGCTGGTGCGGAGGTCGGCGGGAACTGGTCCCTCAGCGACAAGTGGCGACAGCTTGCCAGCAAGCAACTCTTCAAGGCCAAAGACGACGACGTGCGCACGGTGGATGAGGCGAGCTCTGCGGTGCGCGAGGCTCTGAACAAATTCCTCGACCAGCACCTACCGGTTTACGATCAGGCGATCAGAGGCTCCGGACCCGCCCGGGACGAGCCCTAAGGCCACGGCGGCCGCCAGGCGTTCGTGAGCGATGAGCCCCACCCTTCTCGCCGTCTGCCTCGGCCTGTTCTCGGCCGTGACGCTCGCCGCCGCCAACGTCGCGGTGAAGATGGGGACGGACATCCTCGCCGGCCGGGCGATCCTGTCGGTGAGCGCGGCCTTGCTGATCGCGCCGGCCTCCCTGTTCGTGCCGGCGCCCGACGCGGCGACGTGGAACGCGCTCCTGTGGGCGATCCCGGCGCATTTCGCCTACCAGATTTGCCTCGTGCGGGCGATGCAGCGCGGCGACCTGTCATTGGTCTTCCCGATCATGCGCGGCGCGGCGCCTTTGCTCACCGCCGCCGCCGCCTTTCTCCTGATCGGCGAGACGCTGCCGCCGCTTGCGCTCGCCGGGCTGGCGCTGGCCACCGGCGCGGTCATCGCCTTCGCCGCGCCGCCGGAGGGGCTGAGCCTTCGCGCCCACCCCGATAAGGTCGCCTTGCTTTGGGCGCTGGCGACTGCGGTCGGCGTCGCCCTCTACAACGTCGCCGACGCGCGCGGCGTCAGGATCGCGCCCGATCCGCTCACCTACATCGTCTGGCTGTTCCTGCTCGATCCGATCGGGATTGCGGTGACGGCCCTGATCTTCCGGCGGCGGCAGCTCGCCGAGGTGATTGCGACGCGCTGGCGCTACGGCGTCGCGGCCGGCGTGCTCTCCATCTTCTCGTTCGGCGCGGCGCTCTACGCCTTCAGCCTGATCGAGACCGCGCGGGTCTCGGCGCTTCGGGAGACCGCGGTGGTGTTCGCGGCGCTGATGGGCGCGCGCCTGCTCAAGGAACGCCTGGGCGCGCGGCGGATCGTTGCGGCCGCCGTGCTCGCCGCCGGGCTCATCCTGATGCAGTTCGGCCGCTAGGCGCCTTGCTCCAGCAGGCGGTCCGCCTCGTCGTGCAGCGTATTTTCGTCGAAGCCTGTCCGCCGGGCGACGGTCGCGGTGGTGGCGACGTCCATGGAAACGTTGCCGGTGGTGCGCACGATGTCCGGGAGAGTCTCGACCGCGATGAGGAGCAGAAGCGGCTCGACCGGCACGTTCATCGCGTAGCATATGGGGGCGATCGAGGCGATGAAGCTGACCGTGCCGGGGAGGCTGACCGAGCCGAGCGTCGTCGTCGCCGCGACGGCAATGCCGGCGGCGAGCGCCCAGGGCGAGAGCGGCACGCCCATCAGGTGGGCGACGTAGATGGCGACGGCGAGGTTCATCGCCGGGCCGGTCGCGCGGAACAGGGCGACGGCGAGCGGCAGCACCACGCCCGACGCGGTGACGGGAACGCCGAGCCGCTCGCTCGCCTTGAGCATGGCCGGGAGCGAGGCGAGCGAGGATTGGGTGCTGATCGCCACCGCGTGCGGCGGGCCGATCGCCTTGGTGTAGCGGAGGAAACCGACCCGGCCGCCGATCGCAGCAAGCGGCCAGGCCATGAACCAGACGACGCAGCCGACCAGGGCGACGATGATGACGTAGTGGCCGAGGGCGCCGAGCGCGGAGGCCCCCGCCCGGGCGCCGACGACATAGGCGAGGGCGAGCACGCCGATCGGCGCGAGGAACAGCACCCAGTTGATCACGATCAGCATCGCGTCGGCGACCGCGCGGAAGAAGCCGACGAGCTGCGCCCTCTGCTCCGCAGGAAGCCGCGTGATCGCGAATGCGAAGACGAGGGTGAAGACGAGGAGCGGGAGGATCCGGTCCTCGGCGGCGGCGGAAACCGGATTGGTGGGCACGAGCGAGCGCAGGAACTGGCCGAAGGTCGGCACTTCGCCGACTTCGCCGGTGGTGCCGGCGAGCGCGGCGCGCAGCGCGCCGGCGGCTTCGCTGGGGAGCGGCCAGGCCTGGAGGAGCAAAGGCGTCAGGAGCGCCGACATGATCGCACCGGTCCAGAGCACGGCCAGGAACAGCATGATGGCGCGGGCCGTCAGCCGGTTCGCGCGCGCCGCTTCGGCCGACGCCGCGATGCCGGTGATGAGGAGCGAAACGACGAGCGGCACGATCGTCATCCTCAGCGCATCGAGCCACAGGCCGCCGATCGGGTCGGCGACGGCGATGGCGTTCTCCGTCCAGGGCTGCTCCGCGGTGAGGATGCCGAGGAACAGGCCAATGGCGAGGGCGAGGAGGATGCGGACCGGCTGGGACATGTTCGCTGCCTTATCGTTCCGGCCCCGCGGGTGGAAGCATCGAAGCTGCGCAATCTTGCCCGGTGCCGAAAGGTTCAAACATGCGTTCCTTCCCGCTATCGCAGGGCCAACTCAAAGAATCGGAAAAGCTCAATGGCGCGCAAGTTCTTCGGCACGGACGGTATCAGGGGCAGGACCAACCAGGCGCCGATGACGGCCATGATCGCCCAGCGCGTCGGCCAGGCGGCGGGCGCGCACTTCCTTCGCGGCGACCACCGGCACCGCGTCGTGATCGGCAAGGACACGCGCCTGTCGGGCTACATGATGGAAACGGCGATGATCTCCGGCTTCACCAGCGTCGGCATGGACGTGGTGATGGTCGGCCCGGTGCCGACGCCGGCCGTGGCGCTCCTCACCCGCTCGATGCGCGCCGATCTCGGCGTCATGATCTCGGCGAGCCACAATCCGTATGTCGACAACGGCATCAAGCTGTTCGGCCCGGACGGCTACAAGCTTTCCGATGAGGACGAAGCCGAGATCGAGCGGCTGCTGGAGGTGGAGCCGGTGCTGGTCGACGCGCCGCTCATCGGCCGGGCGCGCAGGATCGAGGATGCGCGCGGCCGCTACATCCACGCCGCCAAGTCGACCTTCCCGGAGGAGCTCAGGCTCGACGGCCTCAAGATCGTCGTCGATTGCGCGAACGGCGCGGCCTACCAAGTCGCGCCTTCCGCGCTCTGGGAGCTCGGCGCTGACGTGGTGGCGATGGGCGTCTCGCCGGACGGGACCAACATCAACGACGGCTGCGGATCGACCGCGCCCGCCGCGCTCCAGGCGCGGGTGATCGAGGAAGGCGCGCAGATCGGCATCGCGCTCGACGGCGACGCGGACCGGCTGATCGTGGTCGACGAAGCCGGGCGGATCGTCGACGGCGACCAGCTCATGGCGACCATCGCCGCCTCGTGGAACAGCCACGGCCTGCTGATGGGCGGCGGCCTCGTCGCCACCGTGATGTCGAACCTCGGCCTCGAGCGCTTCATCGAGGGCAAGGGCCTCGAACTCTATCGCACCAAGGTCGGCGACCGCTACGTGCTGGAGGAAATGCGGGCGCGCGGCTGCAACGTCGGCGGCGAGCAGTCCGGCCACATCATCCTTTCCGATTATGCGACCACCGGCGACGGCCTCGTCGCCGCGCTCCAGATCCTCGCCTGCCTGGTCGAGAGCGGCAAGCCGGCAAGCGAGGTTCTCCACCAGTTCGATCCCCTGCCCCAGCTTTTGAAGAACGTCCGCTTCGCCGGCGGCGCGCCGCTCGAGGCGGAGAGCGTCAAGGCGGTGATCGCAGAAGCGGAGCAGCGGCTTCAGGGGACGGGTCGCCTCGTGATCCGCAAATCCGGGACGGAGCCGCTCATCCGGGTGATGGCGGAAGGCGAAGACGATGCGGTCGTGGAGGAAATCGTCGACGCGATCTGCGACGCGGTAAAGGCGGCGTGACTATCTTCACCGCCATTGCGAGCGAAGCGAAGCAACCCAAAGCGGCCTTCGAGGCCCGCTGGATTGCTTCGTCGCTGCGCTCCTCGCACCGACGGGAGAGAGCATGATCTGCCCGCGCATCCTGATTATCGCCGGCTCCGACTCCGGCGGCGGCGCCGGCATCCAGGCGGACATCAAGACCGTCACCATGCTCGGCGGGCACGCCATGACCGCGATCACCGCGCTCACCGCGCAGAACACGATGGGCGTCACCGGCGTGATGGCGGTGCCCGCCGCATTCGTCGTCGAGCAGATGGAGGCGGTGATCTCCGACATCGGAGTCGATGCCGTGAAGATCGGCATGATCGGCTCGGCGGAGACGGTGCACGCGGTCGCCGACCGGCTCGAAAGCCTTTCCGTCCCCATCGTCTTCGATCCCGTGATGATCGCGACGAGCGGCTCGATCCTCGCGGACGCGGAGACGATCGCCGCGTTCGGGCGGCTGATGGAGCTGTCGACAGTGACGACGCCGAACCGGCCCGAACTCGAAGCGCTCAGCGGGCAGCCGATTGCGGACGAACGATCGCAAGCGGCAGCCGCCGAGGAAGTGATGCTAGCGACCGGTTGCCCTGCGATCCTGGCAAAGGGCGGCCATTGGCCGGGTGGCGAAATCCGCGGCACGAGCTTGGCTGGGGAACCGTTCGGATACTCCACCGACAACCGGTTGTTCGATGAGCTCTACGTACTTGGCGCCGAGGGCTGGCAGGAATTCTCCTGGGACCATGAGCGCATAGAAACGCGCCACACCCACGGCACCGGCTGCACGCTCGCGAGCGGCATCGCAACGGAGCTTGGCCGCGGCTGCTCGCTGCCTGATGCCATTTTGCGGGCGCGCGACTATCTCCTCGCTACGCTGCGCTCGGCGCCCGGCTACGGCGCTGGCAGCGGGCCGGTAGGCCACGCCCTCGGCACCTCACCACTCGATTGGATCCACAAGAAATCCAGGTGACCCGCAACGCGCCCGCTTCACTCCGGGGCGCCAACGTCTATGCTGGCCGGCAATGGCCCGCCCCTGCTTCAAGATCGAGAGAGACTTCCCCGAACCGCTCGCCGGCGTCGACGAGGCCGGCTGCGCGCCGCTCGCGGGGCCGGTCGTCGCCGCCGCGGTGGTGCTCGACCGGGCGAAGTTCCCGCGCGGCATCGACGATTCGAAGGTGCTCCCCGCCAAGGACCGCGAGGCGATCTGCGCGCGGCTCTACGCCCAGGCGCGGGTCGGCGTCGGAATCGCCAGCGTCGAGGAGATCGACCGGCTCAACATCTATTGGGCGCGGATGCTGGCGATGAGCCGGGCGGTCGAGGCCCTCGGCTTCGACCCGGCGTGGATCCTCGTCGACGGCAACCGCTGCCCGCGCTGGGAGCGGCCGTCCAAGGCGATCGTGGCGGGCGACGCCAAGTGCCGCTCGATCGCCGCCGCCTCGATCGTCGCCAAGGTGACTCGCGACAGGATCATGGCCGATCATGCCCGCGATCACCCCGGCTACGGCTGGGAGACCAACAAGGGCTATCCGACGCCCGAGCATTTCCGCGGCCTGACGGCGCTTGGGCCCACTTCCCTCCACCGCCGCAGCTTCGGCCCGGTCCGCGCCTATTACGAAGCGCGCGACGGTACCGCCGAGCTGGGATCGCAGCAGATCCTCGCCGTCTAGGGCGTCGGCGCCGGTGCCGGTGCCGCGCGCGGGGCCAGGTAGCGGTCGAACCAGGCATTGGTTTCTTCGAAGATGCTCCGGACGTTCGCAGGCGACTGCGCGAGCGAGTGGCTCTCGCCCCAATAGCGCAGGAGGCGGGCCGTGCGGCCCCGCCGGTGCAGCGCTGTGAAGAAGCGCTCCGCCTCGCCGAGCTGCCCACGCTTGTCATATTCGCCGTGGATCATGAGCAGCGGCGTTTCGACCCGCTCGGCATAATTGATCGGCGAGTTGCGCTCGAACAGCGCCCGGTCCTCCTCCGGCGGCCCGCCGATCCTCCAGGATCCGAGTTCGACAATGGAGGCGTTCGCGGACTTCTCGTTCTCGATCCCGGGATAGCCGCGGGCGCCCCTGTCGAACTCGCCGTAGAGTGTGGAAACATCCGTGATCCCGGCCATGGCGACGGCGGCGCGGAAGCGGCGGGTCTGCGTCACGAGCGCGTAAACGGCATAGCCGCCGAAGCTTTGGCCGAAGACGCCGATCCGGTCGGGATCGGCAATGCCGAGTTCGACGAGGCGGTCGACCGCCGGAAGGACACCGCGCGGAATGTCCGGATAGGTTTCGTTGCGCGCCGCGTCTCGGCGGAGCGGCATGGATGGGATCAGGACGACATAGCCGCGGGCCGCGTAGAGATAGAGATTGTAGAAGCCCGCCATGTGGGGATCGAGGAAATAGTCGCCCGGCCCGCGCGCCCGGTTGCCGGGATAGACCCAGGTGAGAACGGGGTGAAGCTGTCCTTGGCGATAGCCGGGCGGGAGGATGACGTGCGCCTGCAGCGCCTCGCCGCCGGCGGTTCGATAGTCGATCGTCCGGATCTCGCCCCAATCGACATCGGCGAGATGGCCGCTCAGCGCCATAAGCTCCCGCGCCGTTCCGCCGCTTGCCGGGCTTTCGCGGAGGAAGAGCCCGCGCCGCGTTGCCTCGCGCCACAGCAGGGATGCTCCGTCAGCGGCGAGGATTTCGGCGCCGGGCGCGAGCGTCAAAGTGCGTTGAGGGGCGCCTTCGAGGGACACGAGATCGAAGCGTCCGTCGGCGCTCCCGACGACGATCTCCCCCGCCGCCACAGCCGGATCGGCCGGCCCGGCGATCCAGGCGCTCGCCGGCAAGGTGACGCCGGGCACCGGGATCAGCGCGCGGCGGCCGACATCGAGCGACAGGAGACGCCCGCCGGCGACGGCGTGGAACCCGCCGCGCGGTCCGCGCCGGAGCGCCTCCGGCGCTTCGGCGGCGGCGGCAGTGAGGTTCACAGCGCCGGGCCCCGATCCGAGCAGGTACCAGTCGGCGCGGCCGGCCTGGTCGAGATGAGCGATCAGGCGCCTGCCGTCGAGCCAGAAGAGCGGCGTGTCGTGGGGGAATTCAGAGCCGGCGGCGCGCGTTCCAATGGTCGCCCCGGCCGGGCCTGCCGGCACGATCGAGAGATCGGCAGCCGACGCGAGGAAGAGGGACGCAGCCGCGGCGACGGCGTTCGCCCGCGCGCGCAGCGCCACGCGCCGCGAATCGGGCGACCAGGCGAGAAGCTCGAGCGGATAGCGCGCTGCCGCCGGTGCCCGTGCCCAGCGGACTGCGCCGCCGCGGCCGAGATCGACGAAGCCGAGCCGCTTCTCCACCGTCCAGCTTTCATCCTGGTAAGGAAAGCGCTCCCCCTGCCGCGGCGGAATGGCGCCGAGCGTCGCGAGAACGGCCAGCCGCCGCGTGTCCGGCGAGACGCTCAGCGTCAGGGCCGATAGAAAGGGATAGATCGGCACCTGCGCGATCGTCTCGGCCGCGCGGCTTTCGGCATCGATGATCCGCACCGACGCGCGTCTTGCGCGCTCCGCCTCCGGTGGGCGCGCCTCGCCGCTGCCGACGGCCGTTGCCGTCGGCCGGCGCCCTTCCCGCAGGGCTGCGGCAGTCTCCTGCGCGTGGCGATTGGGCCTTGAATATTCTTCGAGGAGGCCGGAGATCTCACCCTCGGGCAGCATCGCCGCGAGCAGGCGGCGATCGTCCAGCCAGACGAAGGGCGCATTCTCCCAGCCGCTGCAGCGGCTGACCCCGCCGGCCGCGCCGCGCAGGTCGAGGCCGTACATGGACGATCCGTAGCGCGTCTGCGTCATGACCGGGCCGTCGCTGAGGCGGGTGAGCGCGCCGGTGGCCTTGTCCCAGACGTAGAGACGCACGTTGTCGCCGCCGCGCGGCTCCGTGCCCTCGGGCCGGGTCGACAGCATCGCGAGCCGCTGCCCGTCCGGCGACCAGGCGGCGCACCAGAAGCCGGCCGCGGCTTCGCCGCCCTGCGTCAGATTGCGCCGCTCGCCTGCCGCGCGGGAGATCAGCCAGACGTCGCTGCGAGAAGGATCGATTTCGTAAGGCGCGCGCCCGAACACCTCTCCATGCCGTGCCGGCCGCTGCACGACCGCCGCCACCCAGGCCCCGTCGGGGGAGAAAGCGGCTCCGTCGATTTGAGCCATCTCGATGACGTCGTCGATCGAGAGCGGGCGCGCCTGCGCCGCTCCGTCGAAACCCGCCAGCGACAGAATCGCCGCCGCAGCCGTCCAAGGAAGCCACTGCCGAAACAAGAACATGCGCGGACGCTATGGGAGCAGCCGACGCTTTGCCAGCGGCTTTCCACAAATCGTGAGTCTTTCCGGCCACACCACAAGATGTTGAGCTTTGGGCGGCCCGGCGGACTCCATTAGCTGCGCAGGACTCGTTTCGTTCGCGGCATGTTAACGGCTTCTCCACGGGATCGTGGTTAATGCCCGCCTTGACCGCGAATGCGGCCTCCCACAGGCTTCGAGGTCTGGGCTGAACCGGGGGCGGTGAACGAATGACTGCATTGACGCGCGTGATGCCGGCGCCGGCCCGGAAAAAGGCCAAAGCGCCTGCCGACACGCCCCGCCACGATCTGCCGCTCGGCAGGATCATCGAAGATGATTGCATCGCCGCGATGAAGGCGCTGCCCGACGCCTGCGTCGACATGGTCTTCGCCGATCCGCCCTATAATCTGCAGCTCGGCGGCGACCTTTTCCGCCCGGAAGGCGGGCGCGTCGACGCCTGCGACGACGATTGGGACAAGTTCACGAGCTTCGCCGCCTACGACGAATTCACCCGCGCCTGGCTTGGCGAAGCGCGCCGCATCCTGAAGCCGAACGGGACGCTCTGGGTGATCGGCTCCTACCACAATATCTTTCGCGTCGGGGCGTCGCTCCAGGATGCGGGCTATTGGATCCTGAACGACATCGTCTGGCGCAAAGCCAACCCGATGCCGAACTTCCGCGGCACCCGCTTCACCAACGCGCACGAGACCCTCATCTGGGCGAGCCGCTCGGAGGACAGCCGCTACACGTTCAACTACCAGGCGATGAAGGCGCTCAACGACGAGCTCCAGATGCGCTCCGACTGGACGCTGCCGATCTGCTCGGGCGGCGAGCGGGTGAAGGACGGCGGCCACAAGGCGCATCCGACCCAGAAGCCGGAATCGCTCCTTTACCGCGTGCTCCTCGCCTGCACGAACCCGGGCGATGTCGTCCTCGACCCCTTCTTCGGCACCGGCACGACCGGCGCGGTGGCGCGGCGGCTCGGGCGCGAATGGATCGGGATCGAGCGCGAGAAGAAATATGTCCGCGTCGCCCGCGAGCGGATCGCCTCGACCTTGCCGCTCGACGAGAGCGCGATGAAGACGATGAAGTCCAGGAGGACGGCGACCAAGGTGCCGTTCGGCCTGCTCGTCGAAACCGGAATGGTGGCGCCGGGCGCCATCCTCACCGACGCAAAGCGCCGCTGGCAGGTCAAGGTGCTCGCCGACGGTTCGATCGAATATCCTGGCGGCCAGGGCTCGATCCACAAGGCCGGTGCGGCGGTGCAGGACGCACCGGCCTGCAACGGCTGGACCTTCTGGCATATCGAGGATGCGGGCGCTTTGGTGCCGGTCGACACGCTGAGGCAGCGGCACCTGCTGACGTTCGAGGTTTGAGGCCAACTCATCCTCCCTGTCGCCGCAGGCGATGGGGAGGGGGACCATGCGAAGTATGGTGGAGGGGTAATGGACGAGGCCCCTGCCAGTTACCCCTCCACCACCCTTCGGGTGGTCCCCCTCCCCTACCGCTTCGCGGATGGGGAGGATTCAGGCCGCCCGTCTCCGCTCCGCCTCGGGCGGCGAAGCTTCCGCCGCCGTCCACGCGCCGGCGGCGGCGATGAGGAGGGCGGCGTCGGCCGAGCAATCGAGCTCGGCGCCCCGGGGCACGAACAGGCAGTCGGCGGGGCCGGCGGTTTTGCCCGCCACCGACGCCGTCCCTTCAAGGACGAAGGCGAAGCGGTCGCGCTCGGCAAGCGCCCCCGCCCCCCGCCGGCCGGCGGCGGCGATCAGGGTGAAGTGCGGGCCACCCACGAAGAGCGTGCCCCGATCGGGCGAGGCGCGCTTGATGAGCTCGGGCGGATAGGGCGTGCGCGCCGCGACATCGAGGGCGTCGGAAAGGTGGAGATCGCGCGGGCGGCCGTAATCGAACAAGCGAAAGGTTACGTCGGCGGGCTGCTGCACTTCGACCAGCGAAATGCCGGGGCCGATGGCGTGGATCGTGCCGGCCGGGACGTAGAAAAAGTCGCCGGGCCGCACCTTCTGCCAATGGAGCAGGCCCTCGATCGTGCCGTCGAGCGCGGCGGCGCGGACTTCCTCGGCGGAGGCGGGGCGCTTCAGGCCGAGCGCCAGCGTCGCTCCGGGCACCGCATCGAGAATGTACCAGCATTCGCTCTTGCCGCTGGGGAGGCCGCGCGCCTTGGCCTGCGCGTCGTCGGGGTGGACCTGAACGGAGAGCAGCTCGTCGGTGAAGAGGTGCTTGACGAGGAGCGGGAGGTTGCCTCCATCAGGCGCTTCGAACCAGATTTCGCCGATGCGGCGCGCGCGCAGCTCCGGCGGCACGGCGGCGAGGCCGGTGCGTCCCCAGGGCTTTTCGACGAACTTGGGTGCGAGCTTCATTCTTCCGTTTCCGCGCGCTTGCCGCACGCAAGGCCAGTCGATAGCTCGCAGGTGGTGAACAAAGTGCCAAGGAGCGGGTGAAGATCAATGGCTGAACGCGTCTATCTGCGCCCGACCGGCTTCGTCGACGCGCCCTTCGGGCTCGACGGCAAGGTCGAGCGGCTGGCCGGGGGCCTGCTTTGGTTTGCCGCCGTCGAGGTGACTGTTATGGACGGGCGGACGCGGGTTTCTTCCGATCTCGTGCCCGTCACCGGGATCGAGCACGTGCTGAGCGGCCTTCCTGACCATGCGCGCGGCGCCTGGAGCAGCCTCACCGCGCCGCGCCCGCCTCTGACGCTCGGCCAGCGGGTGGTGCGGCTCGACCAGCCGCAGGTCGTCGGCATCGTCAATGCGACTCCCGACAGCTTCTCCGACGGCGGCGCCTACGCCGATGCGGAGGCCGCGGCCGACGCCGGACACGCCATGGCGGCGGCGGGCGCGGCGGTGATCGACGTGGGCGGCGAATCGACCCGCCCGGGGGCGCAGCCCGTCTGGGAAGGCGACGAGGTGAAGCGGGTCGTTCCGGTCGTCGAGCGGCTCGCCCGTTCCGGCACGGCCGTCTCGATCGACACGCGCAAGGCCGCGGTCATGGAGGCGGCGCTCGGCGCGGGCGCGGCGCTCGTCAACGACGTGTCGGGGCTCACCTGGGACGATCGCGCCGCCGCCATCGTGGCGCGCGCCGGCTGCCCCGTCGTCCTCATGCACCATCAGGGCTCGCCCGAGACGATGCAGCAATCGCCGGCCTACGAGCGCCCGGTGCTGTTCGAAGTTTACGATTGGCTGCAGGCGCGGATCGAAGCGGCAGTGGCGGCCGGGATCGAGCGCGCGAAGATCGTGATCGATCCGGGCATCGGCTTCGGCAAGACGGTGCAGCACAATCTCCAGGTCCTGAACGGCCTCGCCTTGCTTCACGGTCTCGGCTGCCCGATGATGCTCGGCGCGAGCCGCAAGCGGATGATCGGCGCACTCGCGAGCGAAGCGCCGCCGGACCAGCGCCTGCCCGGCTCCCTCGCTTTAGCGCTGAAAGGCGCTGACCAGGGCGTCCAGCTCCTCCGCGTTCACGACGTGCCTGAGACGGTGCAGGCTTTGCGGGTCTGGCGCGGCCTTCGTGACGCCGCGCTGACGCCGCAACTTTAGGCACCGCCGTCATTGCGAGCGAAGCGAAGCAATCCAGCGGGACTCGGAGGCCCACTGAATTGCTTCGTCGCTACGCTCCTCGCAATGACGGTTAGAACCAGGACCTGACGCCCAGCAGGAGCACGAAGCCCGCATGGTCCTCCCCCGCCTCGCGGGCGAAGAGCGCGGTGCGGCCGAAGCTTCGGGCATATTCGACCCCTACATAGGGCGTGAAGCGGTCCTCGTGGACGACGTAGCGCAGCCGCAGCCCAGCTTCGCCGTAGGAGAGGCCGCGGCCGAGGCCGAGCTGCGGAACGTCCTCGCCGAAGAAATTGAGCTCCGCGCTCGGCTGAAGAACGAAGCGACCGGGGAGTGGAATGTCGTAGAGCCCGTAGAAGCGGGCAGCGAGCTCGCCCCGGTGGGATAGAAAGGCGTATGCACCGACGTTCAGGACGTCGGTGCTCCCCTGCATGCCGAGGGCCAGCCAGGCGCGGCTCGGGACCGGGCGGAAATCGTAGCGGAGTCCGGCCTGGAGATCCCAGACGTCCGAAAGGCGGCGGCTGTAGAAGGCCTGCATTTCCAGATAGTCGAGGCTTCCGCCGAAGGTCCCTTCGCCGATGCTCGCGAGATAGAGCCGGTGAACCGGCCCGCCGACCTTCCCGGAAATATCCCAGGCAAAGCCGTCCGCCCCCCGCCCGGCGACATACTCCATCTGGTCGAGATAAAGGTCGGTCCCGGCAGCGGTCGTGCGCTCCCTTGGAGCGGACGACGCGGCCGTCGTGGGCACGGCAGGCGCCTCGTCGGCGACGGCTTCGTAGCCGAGCCGCGGGTTCGCCCCGGGCACGCTTCCAAGGTCCGCATAATCGAGCCGCTGCGCCTCTGCGGACGCGCCGAGCGCGAGCGCGGCGGCAGCCGCCGCGAGCCGCAGCCTGAGCGTTCCCGCTCGGTTTTTCGCTCCCCTCAGCGCCGCCACTCCCCGGGCCGAAACGGCCCTCGGAGCAGCAAAGCCACCGAGAATCGCATTGCTCAAGAGCCCGGTCGCGCCTGCCGCGCGGCAGTCCCGCCCCGGGACGCACCAGCGCGCGGGCGTGAACGCCGGCGCCCTGCCCCAAAAGCGCGAGAAACAACGCCGCCAAGCCCCTGCGCGCCGTTGACACCGCGCCCCCCGCTGCCTAGATGGACCTCATCCCGATAACCGGTCTCCGGCGGCGCATTCGTGCGCTTGCCGTTTTTGCCGTTGATCGGGGCCACCAAGCGCAGAGATAGGGCGGCAGCCATCCCGCCCTGTGGAGCAGGAGACTAATAGACATGGCTCGTATTGCGGGTGTCAACATCCCGACCAACAAGCGCGTCGTTATCGCGCTGACTTACATCCACGGCATCGGCCGCACCAAGGCGGTCCAGATCGCGTCCCAGCTCGGCATCGCGCCGGAACGCCGGGTCCAGGACCTGACCGACCAGGAAGTGCTCCAGATCCGCGAAGCGATCGACGGCAGCCACACGGTGGAGGGCGACCTTCGCCGCCAGGTTGCGATGAACATCAAGCGCCTCATGGACCTCGCCTCCTACCGCGGCCTTCGCCACCGCCGGGGCCTCCCCGTCCGCGGCCAGCGCACGCACACCAACGCGCGCACCCGCAAGGGCAAGGCCAAGCCGATCGCCGGCAAGAAGAAGTAAGGGAAGACCACCGACATGGCACAGGCCCCGCAGCGCATTCGCAGGCGCGAGCGCAAGAACATCACCGCCGGCGTCGCTCACGTGAACGCCAGCTTCAACAACACCATGATCACGATCACGGACGCGCAGGGCAATGCCATCGCATGGTCCTCGGCCGGCATGATGGGCTTCAAGGGGTCGCGCAAGTCGACTCCCTACGCCGCCCAGGTCGCCGCCGAAGATGCGGGCAAGAAGGCCGCCGAGCACGGCGTCCGCACGCTCGAGGTCGAAGTGAAGGGCCCGGGCTCCGGCCGCGAGAGCGCGCTTCGCGCCCTCCAGTCGGTCGGCTTCACCATCACCTCGATCCGCGACGTGACCCCGATCCCGCACAACGGCGTGCGCCCGTCCAAGCGCCGCCGCGTCTAAGCATCGTCGCCGCGCTTTCGCGCGGCGCCGGGCGAAGAAAGAAGTCTAAAATCGGGAGGCGCGCGCGGCGCCTCCCCAAGCGCCAGAGGAATCACATGGCCGTCAACGCTAAGAACTGGCAGGAAATGAAAAAGCCCAACGCTCTCGAGAAGAAGCTTGGCGGCGGCGACAGCCGGCGCAAGGCCACCTTCGTCGCCGAGCCGCTGGAGCGCGGCTTCGGCCTGACGCTGGGCAATTCGCTGCGCCGCGTGCTCCTGTCCTCGCTCCAGGGCGCCGCCGTCACCTCGATCCGGATCGAGGGCGTGCTGCACGAGTTCAGCAGCCTCGCGGGCGTCCGCGAGGACATCACCGACCTCGTCCTCAATGTGAAGCAGGTCGCGCTCCGCATGGAAGGCGACCAGCCGCGCCGCCTCGCCTTGTCCGCGACGGGCCCGGGCGAAGTCACCGCCGGCGAGATCGCCACGGTCGCCGACGTCGAGGTCATGAACCCCGACCTCGTTCTCTGCCATCTCGACGAAGGCGCGACGCTCAACATGGAGCTGACCGCCGAGAGCGGGAAGGGCTACGTCCCCGCGGCGTCGAACCGCCCGGTCGACGCGCCGATCGGCCTTATTCCGGTCGACGCGCTCTACAGCCCGGTCCGCCAGGTTTCCTATAAGGTCGAGAACACCCGCGTCGGCCAGGAACTGGATTACGACAAGCTGACGATCACCGTTGAGACCGACGGCACGATCACCCCGGACGACGCGCTCGCTTATGCGGCCCGCATCCTTCAGGACCAGCTCCAGCTCTTCGTCCACTTCGACGAAGGCATGGCGATGACCCACGCCCCATCGGGCGGCGGCATGTCGTCGGGCGCCGGCGGCGGCAGCGCGGGCGGCGATTCGGAAGCCGACGCCAACCAGCTCAACCGCTATCTCCTGAAGAAGGTGGACGAGCTCGAGCTGTCGGTGAGGAGCGCCAACTGCCTCAAGAACGACAACATCATCTACATCGGCGACCTCGTTCAGAAGACGGAAGCCGAAATGCTCCGCACCCCGAACTTCGGCCGCAAGTCCCTGAACGAGATCAAGGAAGTGCTGTCCTCGATGGGCCTGCGCCTTGGCATGGACATCCCTGGCTGGCCGCCCGAGAACATCGAGGAAATGGCCAAGAAGCTCGAACAGGAGCTGATGGGCTGATCCCATTCGTCTGAAATGGTTAGAGACAGAAAGGGCCGTCCCGCGAGGGGCGGCCCTTCTTTTTCACACGCATTTGGGCGCGGCCGCGGTCCTCGGTGAGCCGCAAAGCCGATCATGCGGAGCGGCGAAAAACCGCCAAGCGCCGCCGATGCAGGGATACTGACGCCGGGCGGGTTCGTGCGAGGCTCCGGAACGGCCGCCGGAGCCCCGCACGTTCCTTGCGGCCTAGCGCTTCGTGCCGGTTTCGCCGCGCGGGTTGGCGTCGTCGCTGCCGAACGAGCCGAAGGCCGAGCGCTCGCCGCCCTCGCTCACGTCCACCTCGGTGCGCCGGACGGTGTCCTGCACCGTTTCGACATGCTCCTCGGCGGTTTTCCTGACGACCAGCTCCTCGCGGACATTGGCGACCTTCTGGACGACGGCTTCCTCGGCGGTCTCGCGCATCTCGATGGTGCGCTCCTGCAGCAGGCCCTCGGCGGAGCCGGCCGGCGTCGCGGAAGCCGCCGTGGCCGTGGCCGGCTGGGCGACGGGACGCCGCTCGACCTCGACATGCTCTTCGCGCAGCGTCACCTGCTCGGTGACCGGCGTCTCCTTGATGTAGGAGCGCACGCGCGCGCCGCCGCGCTCCACCTCGCGCTTGCCGACGCGCAGCTCCTCCTCGACGATCGGTATCCGCTCCTCCTGGACGACGTTGCCCGTGGCGGTTCCGGTGGCGGTGCCGGTGGAAGCGGCGCCGGCGGGCGTCCAGCCCTCGCCGCGCCAGCTTTCCTGGCGGCGGTCGAGATCGACGCTCGCGCTTTCCTCGAGAAGGGCGATGATGCGGTCGGCATCCTCATGGCCGTCGACATCCGCGCACAGCAGCGCGCCGCCGCGGCGCAGGCCTTCGCCATAGGCCTGCCGGTCGTCATTCGAGACGTGAAGCCCGCCGAGGCCGTCGGCGCCACCGCCGCCTTGGTCGATGATCCTGATGCCGTCGGCGCGTACGGCCGACGAGAGACGTTCGCGCGCGGCCTCCGCTTCGGCGCGGCTGTCGTAAAGGGCGGTGACGGTACGGGACATGTTACTCTCCTTACTGGTTCCCCCCGCGCAACAAGGAGCCGAGCCGCCGCGGGGTCGCGGCCCGGCCTTTTCGTTCGGGCGCTACCGCGCCGACTCGAGGGATATGGCGCCCGAAGATGCGAGCGAGGTGCCGGGGCGCCGCGGGCGCTCCGCCTGCTCCGGCAGCGCTTCCGGACGGGGAGGCGCAGCGGCTTCCTGCTTTTCGGACATAGCCGCTCCCATGCTGAACCTGTTGCTTGCGGATGCGGCGAAAACCACTTTTCGGCGCTTGCGGTTCCCGGAAATATTGCTGCAGTTTCAGTTACTTGTTTCGTCGCCGTAAGGAAGAAAGGCGGAACCCGCGCGCAGCCGGTCCGTTGCGGCTTGCGCCCGCCAGGGCTGGTAAAACAGGAGAGACGACATGAAGACGTTCCATCCCGCGCGCGGCGCGATTCTGGCTGCCGCGCTTGCCGTTCTGAGCCCCGCCGCGGCGCTCGCGCAATCGAACACGGGCGCGACGGACACCGGCTATGCGACGACGTCGCACGACCGCGAGGACGGGGACGGGGACGATTTCCCGTGGGGCCTTCTCGGCCTCCTCGGCCTTGCGGGCCTGCTCGGCCTGAAGCGCAAGGAGCGCGACATCCACGTCGACGCACGCCGCAACCCCTGACCCTCGCGCCGGGAGCCGCTGCGTGCAAGCGGCGGTTCCCGGCTCCCGGTTCATCGAACATCGGCTCCGGAGCCGCCGCCGCGAAGCGTCAGGGCCAGATCGCCGCCGGCCGTGTCAGCACGGCCCCGCCGTCCTGATTGCGCTTACCAGGCTCCGCTCGCCGCTGCGCACCACGTTGACCGATGCCGCCCCCCGGCACACCCGGCCATCGGCGAGCACATAATCATAGGCCACTCGAACCGTGTCGTCGTCGACCGGAGTCATGCTCCGGACCCTGAGCGGGCGGCGGAACGAGGAGTAATAGCGCGTCAGCGCCGCGGCCGAGAGCGGCCCGCTTCCGCGCTTCTCCGGAACCACCATCTGCGCGGCCGACCCGCCGTCGCCGGCGCTCAGCGCCCCGTAGAAAGCCCGGGCCGTCGCCAGGGCGCTGCCTGCCTCGGCGGGCGCCGTATCACGGACGGGCCCCGGGGCGGTCTCGGGAGGCACGGCGCGCACGGCCCGGGGTTCCGGCGCGGCGTCCGGTTCAGCCGCCGGAGGTGCGTCCGCGGCGGCAGGAGGGGCGGCGGCAGGGGGGACGTCGGCCGGCTGCTCTTCGGCGAACATGAGATCCGGCTCCGCTTCGTCGGCGGCGGGCGCGGCGGGGGCGGCCTGCGTCGATCCCGATCCCGCGTCGCCGACGTCGAACGGCGCGGGGCCGCTGTCGCCTTGCGAAGCGGTGTACCAGATGGCGGCGATCAGCACGGCGAGGCCGAGCAGCGCGACCAGCGCGGCGGGCGAGCTAAGCAGGCCGCCGCTCCTGCGCGCGGAAACGGCGGCGGGGGCGGCGGGCTGCGGGGCGAAGGGCTGCCGGGGGACGGGCTGGGCGGCGGCGGGCGGCGCCATAACGGGCGCCGCCGCGGTGCGCGCCGGCTCGGTCCGCAGCACCTCGATGCGCGGCTTGCGGGGCTCGCGGGCCCCTCCTTCGCCGCCCAGCGGCGGCAGCCGCGCGGAATCGTTATCCTGTGGGTCGTTCATGACGGGCCTCGCTCCAGTCAGTTTCGGCCTTCACCAGCGGACGCGGCGCCGAGGTCTTCCGTTTCCACTTCCGTATGGCGCACCGTCTCGTGGATCTGCTCGACTCGATATTGGGTGGTCTTGCTGACCACCACTTCCTCGCGCACGAACGCTTCCTTGCTGACCACGGCCTCCTCGCGGACCTGCGCGATCTCGATCACGCGGTCGCGCAGCAGGCCGGCCTGCTCCAGTTCCTCGGCGCTGACGGGGCGCGACGCGGGCCGGGTCCCGACGCGCGCGAACTCCTCCTTGAGCTCCACCTCCCGAGTCACCGGAACCTCTTCCACGCGGCTGTGAACCCTCGCGCCGCCGCGCACGACCTCGCGCGTTCCGACCCGCAGCTCCTCCTCGATCAGGGGCAGCCGCTCCTCGGCGATGACGCGCAATCCGCTCGTCTTCTCGCCCAGTTCGGACGGGCGCGGCCGCGGATCGGCCCCGCTCGTGTCGTCGGCGGCAATCCGTTCCAGGACGGCGGCGACGTGAGCCGGATCGCCTCCGCCGCCGACCTGCGCGAGCAGCAGGTAATCGCCGGTCGCCACCTTGTCCTGGCAGGCCGTCCGCTCCTCGGGCGTGAGATCGAGCCGCCGCAGCTTTTCGACGCTCACCGGGGTCCGGTCGTAGACATCGCCGTGGGCGAGCGGAATTTCGGCCTTCAGCACCCGCAAGGCGCGCACGGCCTCGTCGCGCGTGTCGTAAAGAGCGGTGACCGCGGCGCTCACGACACGGCTCCGTCGCCGGCAGCCGCCGCCGTTCCCGAATCGTCGGCAGTTCCGCTCCTGTCGATCCGGACCTGCTCGGATTTGACGAGCACCGGTATCTCCCGAGTCTCGACGCGCGACGTGCGGCGAATGTGAATTTCCTCGACCACGAACAGCCGTTTTTCCACGACCACCACTTCCTCGACGACCGGTATCACGGTGGTGGAGCCCTCTAGGCGCACGCCGGGCAACTGGCTGACCGCTTTGTTCACGGGTACGCGCACGATCTCCACTTCGTCGTGGGCGAGCTCGACGGGAACATGGTCCTGCCGCTCCTCGACGGAGACCTGAATGCGCAAGCGGCCGGTCTCGACTTCGCGCTTGGTGACCGAAACGCGCTCTTCCACCAAGGGAATCGCGGCGACTTCCTGTTCCTCTGTCATGGTAATCCCGGGATGCTTTACAGGGGTGAGGCGGTGACGACGTAACAGTCCGGGCAGCGGTTGCGTTCCGCCGCGGCAACGCACCTGGAGAACCTCCCCGCCCGCAGCCCTTTCGCCTCGAAAGACCGGAGCCGGGTTGCGATCGGGTATGGGCCCTGAGCGAGCTGATGCCGGGCGCGGACGGCCGGCGCCTTGGATCGGAAGGCTTTGACGCCGGTGTGACTCGGCGGCTTGCGCTCGCTAGGGACAGGCGAACGGCAGGCGAAGGAATGAGGGCGATGGGCGAGAAGTTCGAGCGGCATCGGCAGGCATGGACTCAGGACGAGATCCAGAAGCTGCATCTGCTCGCCGGCAAGGGCATGTCCTTGAAGGCGATCTCCAAGGCGATGACGCGCAGCGAGGAATCGATCCAGGCGCGGGCGAAAATGGACGGGTTGAAGGTTTCGAAGCTGCGCTAGGGGGCGCTTCATCAGGCCGGACCTGCCGCGCTTCGCACCGGACGTGGCGCCGCGGTTCGGCATTTGTCCTTCGGAAGCGGCGCGGCGGGCGGATGCTCGACGCGGGGGTGCCGGCCCAGGCTGAGGCCGATGCGGACGAGGGCGCCGTGCCTGCGCGCGCCGACTGAAACGCTTGAAACAACAAAGGCGCGCGCGCGGCACAGCGCGGAAAAGGAGCGCGCCTAATCCGGCACTCGCACACGGCCGATCCCCGGCCGGGAAGAAGGGCGCGGGGCTGAGCCCGCGCGAGGCGAGTACGACCATGAAGAAGGCTTTCCTCCGCACCGCGTACGCCGCCGCCGGCGTCTTCATGCTCGCGCTGCCGGCGATCGGCCATGCCGCCGAGCCCGCCGCCGACGCCGCCAGTCTCCGCATTGCGCGGCTGTCCGCGGAGGTAGACGCCATGCGGGCGCGCGAAGCGGCGGCGCTGGCGCTCCGGGGCACCGCGATGGAGCGCGAGGCGGATGCGCTGCGTCCGGGCGCCTTTCTCTGGGAGCCGGAGCTTTCGCCCACGGGGGCAGTCGAGATCGTGGTCTCGATCCCGCAGCAGCGCGCCTACGTCTATCGCGGCGGGACGCTGATCGGCGTCTCCACCGTGTCCACGGGCCGTCGCGGCCACGAGACTCCGGCGGGCTCGTTCAGCATCCTCCAGAAGCGGCCGCGCCACTTTTCGAACCTCTACAACAATGCGCCCATGCCCTACATGCAGCGCCTGACCTGGGACGGGATCGCGCTCCACGCCGGGCAGATTCCGGGCCATCCCGCCTCCCACGGCTGCGTCCGCCTGCCGCTCGCGTTCGCGCAGCATCTGTTCGGCGCGACCCGGATCGGCGCTCAGGTGCATATCCTGCGCGCCTCGCCTGCGCCGCGCGAGGCGCTGGCGCTGGCGCACGGGCGGAGCCTCTACAACGGCATGGGCGGTCCGGACGAGCCGGCGGATTGAGGAGCGTCCGAAACCGTCATCCCGGCGGAGGCCGGGATCTCGGCGGGTGAAGGGCGGCGTTGTTTGTGGAGGGCTCCCGGGGGCGCTGCAGTGCCTCTGGCGCCTTTCACCCCCTGAGATCCCGGCCTTCGCCGGGATGACGTGTTTGGCACGGGCCTGCACCTCCCCTCCCCCCCCCCGGCTTGCCTTTCCCCCCGCGACGCGCCACATCGCGCGCACCGATGTCCGCCTCCGTCCACCAGCTCAAGGGCCGCGCGCCTTCGCTGGAGCCGATGCTCCAGCTTTGCGCCGCCGACCTCAACCATGTGAACGCGGTGATCCTCGCGCGCATGCAGAGCGAGGTGACCCTGATTCCCGAGCTCGCCGGCCACCTGATCGCGGGCGGCGGAAAGCGGATGCGGCCGATGCTGACGCTCGCCTGTGCACGGCTGCTCGATTATCCCGGCACTCGGCACCACAAGCTCGCCGCCGCGGTGGAGTTCATCCACACGGCGACCCTCCTTCACGACGACGTGGTCGACGGATCGGGTCTCAGGCGCGGGCGGCGGACGGCGAACATCATCTGGGGCAATCCGGCAAGCGTGCTGGTCGGCGACTTCCTGTTCTCGCGCAGCTTCGAGCTGATGGTGGAGGACGGGAGCTTGAAGGTGCTGAAGATCCTGTCGCGCGCGTCGGCGGTGATCGCGGAAGGAGAGGTGGACCAATTGACCGCGCAGCGCCGCATCGAGACGGGCGAGGATCATTATCTCGAGATCATCTCGGCCAAGACCGCGGCCTTGTTCGCCGCGGCATGCCGGATCGCGGCGGTCGTCGCCGAGCGTGAGGAAGCGACCGAAATGGCGCTCGATTGCTACGGCCGCAATCTCGGCATCGCCTTCCAGCTCGTCGACGATGCGATCGATTATGCCTCGGACGCCGAGACGATGGGCAAGGGCGTCGGCGACGACTTTCGCGACGGCAAGGTGACGCTCCCCGTCATCCTCGCTTACGCGCGGGCCGGCGAGGACGACCGCGCGTTCCTCAAGGCGGCGATCCAGGGCGACCGGACGAGCGACGAGGACCTGGCGCGCGCGACGCGGATCCTGCGCGAGACGGGGGCGCTCGACGACACGCTGGCGCGGGCGCGGACCTACGGCCAGCGGGCGATCGACGCGCTCGGGCCGTTCCCGGGCGGGCGGGCGAAGGCTGCGCTCGTGGAAGCGGTCGAGTTCGCCATCGCGCGGGCTTACTGACGCCTAGGGTCCGTACGGCCGGGGCGGGCGCTGAAGCGCGGCGACGGCCGCCTCAAGCATTGCGTCCCGTCCCTGTCGCAGGTCGGAGAGGCTCGGTGCCGCCGCCACGTCGGGAACGACGCCCTCCCCTTCGATCCGCCGCCCCATCCCGCTCAGCAGGCCGACTTCGCTGATCGCCAGCGAGGCGCCGGTGGCGAGGCGGCGGTGACGCAGGACGCCGAGCGCGCAGCCGCAGCTTCGGGCACCGACGACGATGGCGCGGCGCCGCTCCTGAAGCGCGGCGGCGATCACTTCGGACGTACTCCCCGTTCCCTCGTTGACGAGGATCGCGACCGGGTTCGCGAAGAGCTGCGCGCCGGCTTCTCCCGCCTTCAACTCGAGAGGCAGGCGGACGAGGCCGAGGAGGGCCGACGGTGCGCGTCCGGTCCGGGTCCGGAGGCGCGCGATGAGCGTCGGACGATCGAGCAACGGCGCGACGACGCGCGCGCCCTCGCGGCCATCGCCGCCGGGGTTGGAGCGCAGGTCGAGAATGAGGCCGGGCGCGTCCCGATGCTCTTTCAGGGCGGCGCGGAAGAGGCGCGCGACGGGCGCGTCGATGCGGTCGAAGCGGACGTAGAGGGCGCCCGAGTCCAGCCGCCGCGCCTCGAAGCGCGGTGCCGTGCGGCGGACGAGGCGTGGAAGGACCACATTTCGCCGGCTGCCGTCGGCATTGGCGAGATCCAGGCGCAGCGGTTCGCCCGCCGGGCCGGCGATCAGGCGCAGATAGGCGAGGACGGCCGCCGCGCGGCCCGACGAGGAGGGTCCCACGTCGGCATGAGCGCGGCCCAGCGCCTCCGCGATCGGTACCCCGTTGACGGCGAGGACGGCCATTCCGGGCCTGAGGCCCGCGGCCGCGGCCGGCGTGTCGGGGCGGACGTCGAAGACAACGGGTCGGCCTTCGACCTCGAACAGGATGACTCCCGTGGATGCGCTTTCGTCGCGGCGGCGGGCCAGAGCCTGCTCCGGAGTCATCACGCGGGTATGCGCATCGCGCAGCTCGCCGGTCATCCGGCGCAGGAGCGTGTGGAGCGCTTCGTCGTCCGCCGCCTCCTCGGCCAAGGGTCTGTAGCGCGCCCGGACGGCCGGCCAGTCGGCGCCATTCAGGGCGGGATCGTAATATTTTTCGCCGATCTCCGTCCAGACGAGGTCGAAGACCGCGAGGCGGCGCCGTTGCGCCTCCGGCGCCGGTGCGGCGTGCGGAGCGGCGGCGGCGGCGGCGACGCAGGGTGCTGCGGCGAGGAGCGCGAGCGGGACGAGGAGGGCGGGGCTGAACATGGGCGCAGGCTGCGGCTGCGCGAGGCCCGCGGCAAGCGAAGAGGGATGACGCCGAGCGCCATTGATTTACCCGACGCGACAACGCATCGATTGCGGATGACCTTTCCGGCCGAAGTTGCGGACAAGATCGCGGACGCGGTCGAATGCGCGGGCACCGGGCGGCAGACCTTGTTCTCTGCCACGGGGCTCGAGGCCGGCGCTCCGCTCTCCTACGGGGATCTGTGCTCCCTCTATGAAGCCGCGGCACGGGCGACGGGCGACGAGGCATTCGGCCTCCATGTCGGCGAGCGCACGCGGCCGGACATGTACGGCCTGCTCGGCTACGCCGCGGCGCACAGCCTGAGCTTCGGAGATGCGCTGGAGCGGCTCGTCGCGCTGCAACCTGCCTGGACGAAGAGCGTGTCGCTCGTCCTGCGGCGCGAGGCGGCCTTCGTTCGGATCTCCTATCGCGCCGCCGACGCGCCGCCGGCGGGTGCGCGGCGGCACGAGACGGAGCAGATGCTGGCGGCGCTTGTCGCCTTTGCCCGCGGCGGCACCGGAGCCGACATCACGCCCGCGGAGGTGCGGTTCGAGCATGATGCGCCGGGCGATCCGGCCGAGCATCGCCGCCTCTTCGCCTGTCCCCTGGTGTTCCGCTCGGCTGCGACCGAAATCCTTTTCCATGCGGAGGACCTCGCTTTGCCTATGGCGAGGGCCGATCCGAAACTTGGCGCCCTGATCGGCGCGCAGGTCGAAAAGGCGATCGAGGGGAAAGCGGCGGGCGCGCCGCTGGCCGAGGCGCTGCGCGCCCATCTTCGGACGACGATCGCCGCCGCCAGCCGGCCGTCGCTCGATGCGGCGGCCCGCGCGCTCGGAATGGGACCGCGGACCTTGCAGCGGCGCCTCCGCGAAGAAGGCCTTGGCTGGCGCGACCTCATCGACGAAGCGCGGATCGCCCGCGCCGGCGAACTGCTCGCCGATCGCAGGCTGGGGCTCGCCCAGATCGCCCATCAGGCGGGGTACAGCCAGGTCAGCGCCTTCCACCGCGCCTTCCGCCGCATCGCCGGAACCACGCCCCGGCGGCACCGGCTCGGCCTCGCCGCCGCCGAGCAGCGCCGCTAGCGCCGGGTGACCGATCTTCCCATCAGCGCCGTCCTTTCGAACCTCCTCGCGGCGCTGCGCGAGCGGTCATCAGCCGTGCTCGTCGCGCCGCCCGGCGCCGGGAAGACGACGGCCGTGGCCCCTGCCCTCCTCCACGAAGCCTGGTGCACCGGCGAAATCCTCCTGCTCTCGCCTCGCCGCCTCGCGGCCCGGGCGGCGGCGGAGCGGATGGCGGAGACGGCCGGAGAGCGGGTCGGCGAGACGGTCGGCTATGCGACGCGGCTCGATACCAGGCGGTCGGGGCGCACGCGTATCCTGGTGCTGACGGAGGGGATTTTCCTCAGCCGGGTGCAGGCGGATCCGGAGCTGGCCGGGGTCTCCGCCGTGCTGTTCGACGAGGTGCACGAGAGGAGCCTCGACAGCGATTTCGGGCTGGCGCTGGCGCTCGATGCGCAAGGGGCGCTGCGGCCGGACCTTCGCATCCTCGCGATGTCGGCGACGCTGGATGGGGAGCGGTTCGCCGGCCTCATGGACGGCGCGCCGGTCATTGCCAGCGAAGGGCGCGCGCATCCCATCGAACTGGTCCATCTCGGCCGCTCGGCGGAGCGGCGGATCGAGGCTGAGATGGCGCCCGCGGTACGCCGCGCGCTCGGCGAGGCGGAGGGGAGCCTGCTCGCCTTTTTGCCGGGCGTCGCGGAGATCGAGCGGACGGCGGAGCGCCTGGAGGGGGTGCTGCCGCCGGGCGTGGACCTCCACCGGCTGCACGGGAGCCTGGAGCCGGGCGCGCAGCGGGCGGCGATTGCGGCGCCGCCGGCCGGGCGCAGGAAGATCGTGCTCGCGACCTCGATCGCGGAGACCAGCCTGACGCTGGACGGGGTGCGGATCGTGGTCGATTCCGGGCTGGCGCGGCGGCCGCGCTACGACCGGGCGGCGGGGATCACGCGGCTCGTCACCGAGCGGGCGAGCCAGGCGGCGGTGACTCAGCGCGCCGGTCGCGCCGGGCGGCAGGGGCCGGGCCTCGTCTACCGGCTCTGGGAGGAGGCGGCGACGGCGGCCCTGCCCCGCTTCGATCCGCCGGAGATATTGGAGGCGGATTTGTCGGCGCTGGTGCTCGATTGCGCGCTCTGGGGCGTGGCCGATCCTCGGACGCTGCGCTGGCTCGATCCGCCGCCGGCCGCGGCGGTGGACGAGGCGAAAAGGCGGCTCCTGTCGCTCGGCGCGATCGACGCGGAGGGGCGGCCGACGGCGCACGGGCGGGCGGTGGCGGCCCTGCCGCTCCCGCCGCGGCTCGCGCACATGCTGATCGCGGCGGCCGGGCATGGCTGGGCGGAAACGGCGGCGGAGGTGGCGGTGCTGCTTTCGGAGCGCGGGCTCGGCGGGATGGACGCGGACCTGGAGCTTCGGCTGCGGCGCTGGAGGAGCGAGCGAGGGAAACGGGCGGAAGGCGCGCGGGGGCTGGCGCGGAGGTGGGCGCGGATGGTGCCAAAGCCCTCTCCCCTTCAGGGGAGAGGGTTGGGAGAGGGGGAGTCGGCGCGGGGCACGAGCGGCGGGGGCAATCGCGCACGCCGCCCCCTCTCCCCGACCCTCTCCCCTGAAGGGGAGAGGGGGCAGGTGGGCGCGTGTGTGGCGCTTGCCTTTCCCGACCGGCTTTCGAAGCGGCGGGATGCCTCGGGGGAGAATTGGATTTCGGCGGGGGGACGCGGGTTCCGGCTCGATCCCACGTCGCCGCTCGCGCGGGAGGAGTGGCTTGCCGTGGCGGAGGTCGGAGGGACGGCGGCGGGCGCGCGGATACTCTCCGCCGCACCGATCGACGTGGCGGCGGTCGAGGCGCTTTATGGCGAGCGCATTCGCACCGGCGCCTCGGTGGAGTTCGATCCCTCGACAGGGGGTGTGCGCACCCACCACGGGCGGCGGCTCGGCGCCATCCTGCTCTCGGGCGGGCAGGACAGCCGGCCGGACTCGGAGGCCGTGGCTGCGGCCTTGGTCGAGGGCGTGCGGGCGCACGGCATCGGGCGGCTGCCGTGGAGCGAGGCGGCGCTGAGCCTGAGGCGGCGCGCGGGCTTCGCGCGGCGGTTCGACCCGGCGGTGCCGGACCTGTCCGACGAGGCGCTCGCGGAATGCCTCGACGAATGGCTGCCGCTGCTCGCGGCGGGCAAAAGGCGGCTTTCGGACATCGATTCCGGCCCCCTGAGCGGGGTGCTGGACGCCATGCTCGGGTGGGACGGAAAACGCGCGGTTGAGCGGCTCGCGCCTTCGCATTTCGAGACACCGGCCGGGAGCGCGCACCCGATCGATTACGAAGCGGAGGCGGGGCCGACGGTGACCTGCCGGGTGCAGGCCTTGTTCGGGCTCGCCGAGCATCCGAAGGTTGCGGGCGTGCCGCTGGTCCTCAGCCTCACCTCGCCCGCCGGCCGCCCGATCCAGACGACACGGGACCTGCCGGGCTTCTGGGCGGGAAGCTGGGCGGACGTCGCGCGCGAGATGCGCGGGCGTTATCCGCGGCATCCCTGGCCGGACGACCCGGCGGCGGCGGACCCGACACTGAGAACGAAGAAAGGCTCGGCCCGGGCGCGCTAGCCGGACACGCGGATAATATAGTCTTCCTCGTCCTCGCCGCAGCGGAACCGCGCCGCCTCGGCGTCGGCGAGCCGGCGGGCGAAGGAATTGGCGTTCCGAACGCTGCCCCGAATGGTCGCGACCCGGCATCCGGCCGCACCGGGGCGGCCGGCCGTCTCGACGATCAGCACGGAATGGACGAAGCGGTCTTCCCCGCGAAGCTGAAGGCGGTAGACGATCGCGAACGGCCGGCCGCCCCGCAGCCGCCACTCGACACGCTGCGGCAGCGAGCTGAACTCGGGCGGCGATTCCCATTCTCCATTGTCGACGCCCGCATCGATGTCGTGGCGCTCGTCGCCGGACAGGACGAAGAGCGGCACGCCGCCAAAACCGGGGCAGCGCCGGGCGACGCTTGCGCCTTCCTCGACCTCGGCGAGGATCGTGCAGCGCGCGAGGTCGAGATCGGTGTAGGCGCTGGCCGCGCGGGCGGTCCGCTGCGCCGCCGCGGGCGCCGAAGCGAACGCCGCGGCGAGCAGGATAAAGAGGCCGAACGCGCGCATGTGCCGTCTCCCTTGAAGGGAAAGGCTAAAGCAACCGGCGGCCTCTGCCCAGTGCCTCGGGAGCGCCACGCGGGGCGGCAGGCTCCGCCGTCATTGCGAGGAGCGAAGCGACGAAGCAATCCAGCGGGCGGCGGAGACGGGCACCGACTCCCGCTGGATTGCTTCGCGTCGCTCGCAATGACGTCGGTGTTGGCCCTTACGCCGTCAGGCGCTGGCGGGTGCTGCCGTGGACGAGTTCGCTGGCGCGCTCGTAGGTCATCGGGCGGCCGAAGAGGTAGCCCTGGATCTGGTGGACGCCGAGGTCGCGCATGCGGGTGAAGTCGTCGGCGGTTTCGACGCCTTCGGCCGTGACCGTCATCCGGAAGCTCTTGGCGAGGCTGACGATCGACTGGATGATCGCCACCGTCTCGCGGTTGACCGCGGCGTCGCGCACGAAGCTGCCGTCGATCTTCAATTTGTGGAAGACCGCCTTGTTCAGATAGCCGAGCGAGGAATAGCCGGTGCCGAAATCGTCGAGCGCGATGCCGACGCCGAGCGCGCGCAGGCGCTTCAGGACATCGAGGGCGCCGTCGCTGTCCCCAAGGAACACGCTTTCGGTGACTTCGAGCTCGAGCCGGTTGGCCTGCAGGCGGTGGCGGGAGAGCGACTCGTTGACCGTGTTGGGGAGCGCCGGGAAAATGAGCTGGCGTGCCGAGATGTTGACCGCGACCGTGATGTTCTCCGGCCAGGACGAGGCGGCGCGGCAGGCTTCCTCGATCACCCAGTCGCCGAGATCCATGATCAGGCCGGATTCCTCGGCGAGCGGGATGAAGTGGTTCGGGGGGACGATGCCGCGGGTCGGGTGATGCCAGCGGATGAGCGCCTCGAAGCCCATCAGGCTCTGGTCGACGGCGCTGATCAGCGGCTGATAGAGCAGGCGGAACTGGCCGAGCTGGAGGCCGGCGCGCAGGTCCTGCTCCAGGCGGAGGCGATCCTCGGCGGCGTTCTGCATGTCCGAGTTGAAGAAGCAGCAGGTGCCGCGGCCCTGGTCCTTCGCCTGGTACAAGGCGAGATCGGCCTTCTGGATGAGGTCGTCGACACTCTGGCCGTCGATGGGCCCGAAGGCGCAGCCGATCGACACGCCGATCCGGATCTCCGCCTTGTCGATATGATAAGGTTCGGCGACACTCTGGATGAGGCGCTCGGCAAGGTTCTCCACCATCCGCCGGCTCTGCGCGTCCTTGATGACGATGGCGAACTCGTCGCCGCCCATGCGGCCGACATGGCCGTTCTGGCCGACCTCCTTCACCAGGCGCTGCGAGACGCTCTTCAGCACAGCGTCGCCCTTGGGGTGGCCGAACGTGTCGTTGACCGGCTTGAAGCCGTCGAGATCGAGGAACATGATCGCGCAGGGGACATTGCCGGACGTCGCGCCGGAAAGCGCTTCGCCGAGGAGCTGGCGGACGCGGCCGCGGTTCGGGAGGCCCGACAGGACGTCCATGTTCGCGAGGTTGGTCAGGCGCTCCTGGGTCTTCCGCACTTCCGTAACGTCCGAGCCGACACCCCGAAAACCCTGGAACTGGCCGGCCATGTCGATGATCGGATCGCCGGCGAGGCTGATCCAGCGCGTGCCGCGGCGGGTCTTGAGCTCCATCTCGAGGTTCGCGAAGGGCTGGCGGGCGAGGAGGGTGCGGCCGAGCGCGCTGTTGCCGCCGAGGGACGCCGGAAGCGAGTGGCCGATGAGCTGCGAGGTCGAGCGGCCGAGCAAAGCCGTCATCCGCGAGGAGATGTAGACGACGCGGTTCTCGCTATCGACCTGCCACAGCCAGCCGACGCCGCGATGCTCGTACTCCTTGAGGAGGAGGCGGATCGACTCGGCCTGGGTGCGGGTGCGCGCGATGGTCTGGAGCTGTTCGAAGGTCCAGCGGGTGAGGCGGACGACGCCGAAGATGCCGACCGCCGCGACGCCCAGGAAGGTGAGCGCGAGCTTGGGATCGAGCGAGGCGCTGCCGAAATAATAAGCGAGGCAGAAGGCGGCGGTCAGCGTCGTGATCCATGCGATGGACGCGGCGGGCACCGCGGCGAGCGCGATGGCGGCGATGATCATCGCGGCCATGGCGCCGCCGATGACGATCTGGACTTCGGGCGCCTGGGTCGCGAAGGCGTAGGTCGGGAGCGAGGACCAGGCGGCGGCGAGGCCGAGCGCTTCGGCGATCGAGATCCAGCGGGAATGCGGGCGCTGGACGGCCTTCCCGCCCCAGGCGGCGGCTTCCAGCGCGCGGCGGCAGACCGCCCAGTTGCCGAAGGCGACGACGGCCACCCAGGCGACGATCATTTCGAGGCGGACGGAGCCGAACATGCCCCATGCGGTGAGCAGGGCGGCGCCGACGCCGGTGATTGCGAAATAAGGCGCGAAGAGCGCGCGTGCCTCGACCTGGCCCGCGACGAGATGCGCTTCGCGCAGCCGTTCGCTTCCGGTTTCGGCACCGACCGGCTCGGCGATCTCCGCCGGCTCGAGCTCGTGCTCATCGACTTCCATAGGGACCGGGGCGTGGTACATTGCAATCCAATGCCGGCTGCTCGTGTGACCTACGATCCCTAGGGCGAGAGATTTGATGCTTAGTTAAAGGGACGGGAAGAAAAAGCGCGGGCGGTCCGGCCGTGGAGGAAAGGGTGTGGCGTGAAAGCCGCAAGTGAAATTGGTTAAGGGGTGGGTAACCGTGTTGGGCGGTGGAAGAAATAATCCACAGGGCCTCGTACAAACCGCAGGTGTGCGAGCCCTCACCGTCCCACGATGCTGCGCATCGCGGGCCCCTCCCTCTCCCGAAATGGGAGAGGGGTTGGCGCTACTCCTCAGCCCCTCCTTGCGGGAGAGGGAGGGGCCCGCGCGCGTCAGCGCGTGGGAGGGTGAGGGAACGGCGGCCGAAACGGAGCGCCCTCAACCGTCGTGGCGGGCGATCCAGTTTTCGACGACCGGGGCGATCTTTTCGCGCCATTTGCTGCCGTTGAAGATGCCGTAATGGCCGACGCCCTCCGCCAGATGATAATGCTTCATCGCGGCGGGGAGGCCGCGGGCGATCTTGAGGGCGGCCTTGGTCTGGCCCATGCCGGAAATGTCGTCGCGCTCGCCTTCGATGGCGAGGAGGGCGATGTCCCGAATCGCCGACGGATCGACCTTGCGGCCGCGGTGGGTCATCTCGCCCTTGGGGAGGAGATGGCGCTGGAAGACGACGTCGATCGTCTGGAGGTAGAATTCGGCGGTCATGTCGCAGACGGCGCGATATTCGTCGTAGAATTCCTTCGTGGAATCCGCGCTCTCGCCGTCGCCGGCGACGAGGTGCTTGAAAAGCTCGAAGTGCGAATTGAGGTGGCTGCCCAGATTCATCGTCATGAAGCCGGCGAGCTGCAGGAAGCCCGGATAGACCTGCCGGCCCGCGCCCGGATGGGGATAGGGAACGGTCGCGATGACGTTCTGCTGGAACCAGCTATGCGGGCGCTCGGTAGCGAGCGAATTGACCGCCGTCGGCGCTTCGCGCGTGTCGACCGGGCCGCCCATCAGGGTGAGCGTCCTGGGGCGCGCCGGGTTCTTGTCCGCCGACATGATCGCGGCGGCGGCATAGGCCGGGACCGAGGGCTGGCAGACGGCGAGCATGTGGGCGCCGGGGCCGATATGTTCGAGGAACTCGATGAGATAATCGACGTAATCGTCGAGATCGAAGCGGCCGGCGTCGGTCGGGACGAGCTTCGCGTCGCGCCAGTCCGTGATGTAGACGTCGTGGCCCGGGAGCATGCGCTCCACCGTGCCGCGCAGCAGGGTCGCATAATGACCGGACATGGGCGCGACAATGAGGAGGCGGGGGCCGCCCTCGACGCCCACGCGGCGGAAGCGCTTCAACTGGCCGAAGGGCTTCCTGAGGACGATGTCCTCGTCGACCTGGACGACGCGGTCGCCCACCATCGTGGTTTCGAGGCCGAATTCGGGCTTGCCGCGCGGCGCCGAGGCGTGGGCGAAGACGTCGAGCGCCGACGCCACGATCGGACCCATGCTCGAATAGGAGAATGGGTTTGCGGGGTTTTGGAGCCAGCCCGCGCCCATGTTGGCGAGTGTGCTGGCACCGGCGAGCAGCGAGCGCTGCATTTCATAGGCATCGTAAAGCATCGGCACTCCACATGGGGCCTCGGCGCCGGGGCGTCAACGTGAGCGGGCCGGGCGGGCTGTGGATAAGCGGTTCGGCGGGGGAAAGGGTCCGGGGGGGTGCTTCATCCTCCCTGTCGCCGCAGGCGATGGGGAGGGGGACCATGCGCAGCATGGTGGAGGGGTAAATGGCTAGGCCTCGTCAGCTACCCCTCCACCACCCCTTCGGGTGGTCCCCCTCCCCATGCAGAGCATGGGTAGGATGAGAGCCCCCTCCCCGCGCCATTGAGCGGGTCCGGCACGGCTGCTAGGCCGTGCGCCATGAAGGTGACGAGCGAGGCACAGCCGGCGAAGAGCGTCGCGCCGCTGCGGATGGTGTGGCGCTATGCGGCGGGGCATCCGTGGATGATCGCGGGCGCGGCGCTGGCGCTGCTCATCGCGGCGGCGGCGACGCTGGCCATCCCCGACGGCTTCCGCCGCGTGATCGACCGCGGCTTCGCGGCCCGCGGCGGGGACATCTCGTCGCACTTCTACTATTTGTTCTTCATCGTCATCATCCTCGCCTTCGCGACGGCGACCCGCTTCAGCCTCATCTCGCTGCTCGCCGAGCGGGTGGTCGCGGCGCTCCGGAGCGACGTGCACCAGAACCTCCTTCGCCTCGAGCCGCGCTTCTTCGAGGAGAACCGGCCGTCCGAAATCGCCTCGCGCCTCACCTCCGACACCGCGATGATCGAGACGGTGGTGGCGAGTGCGGTGTCGATCGCGCTTCGCAACACGGTGATGGCGATCGGCGGGATCGCCTATCTCTTCACCCTGTCGCCGACGCTGACGCTCCAGCTTCTCCTCGTCATTCCCGCCGTGATCGTGCCGATCACCTTCCTCGGCCGCCGCGTGCGCAAGATCTCGCGATCGACGCAGGACCGGATCGCGGACGTCGGCGCGATCGCTTCGGAAACGCTCGGCGCGATGAAGATTGTCCAGGCCTTCGGGCAGGAAGGGCGCGAGGCGGAGCGCTTTCGCGGCGCGGTTTCGAACGCATACAATACGGCGCGGCGGCGGATCCTGGTGCGCGCAGTCATGACGGCGATCGTCATTGCGCTGGTGTTCGGATCGATCACCTGGGTGATGTGGGAAGCGGCGGTGGGCGTCACCAGCGGATCGGTGAGCGGCGGGACGATCGCGGCCTTCGTGCTCACGGGCGGCATCGTCGCGGGCTCGTTCGGGGCGCTGACCGAGGTGTACGGCGACCTGCTGCGCGGCGCCGGCGCGGCCGGGCGGCTCGCCGAGCTCTTGGCCGAAGTGCCGACGATCAAGGCGCCGGCCGAGCCGGTGCGCCTGCCCGAGCCGAGCCCGGGGACGCTCGCCTTCGAGAACGTGACCTTCCGCTATCCGACGCGCCGCGAAGTAAAGGCGCTGGACGATTTCTCGCTCGCCGTCGAGCCGGGCGAGACGGTGGCGGTCGTCGGGCCGTCCGGCGCCGGCAAATCGACGCTCTTCAACCTGGCGCAGCGCTTCTACGATCCCGACGAAGGCGCGGTGCGGATCGACGGGGTGGACGTGCGCAGCGCTAACCCCTCCGACATCCGCGCGCGGATCGCCATCGTGCCGCAGGAAACGGTGATCTTCGCCGCCTCCGCGCGCGACAACCTGCGCTACGGCATGTGGGAAGCCACGGACGCGCAGCTCTGGGACGCCGCCGAAGCGGCCAATGCGGCCGAGTTCCTCCGCCGCCTCCCCGAAGGCCTCGACACCTTCATGGGCGAAGGGGGCGCCCGGCTTTCCGGCGGGCAGCGCCAGCGCATCGCCATCGCAAGGGCGCTGCTCCGCGACGCCCCCCTGCTCCTCCTCGACGAAGCGACGTCGGCGCTGGACGCCGATTCCGAGCGGCTCGTCCAGACCGCGCTCGAGCGCCTGTTCGAAAGCCGCACGACGATGGTGATCGCCCACCGGTTGGCGACCGTGCGCGCCGCCGATCGGATCGTCGTCATGGATTACGGGGTGATCGTCGAGGAAGGCAGCCACGACGTGCTGAGCGCGCGCGGCGGGCTGTATGCGCGGCTCGCGCGCATGCAGTTCGAAGGCCTCGCCGCCTAGCGGGCGGCAGCGGCCGCGCGCTTTCCTTGGTAGGGGCGGGCCAGGCTGGGACGTGGCCGACGGCCGCCGGGATGAGCGTCTGCGGAAGGCAAGTCAGACAGCCTTCGGCGAAACCAGTTCCGCGCGAATGACGGGCGCTTCGGTTCCGATGAACTGGAGGACGAACAGCGTCAGCCCCCTCTCATCTGTCGCCGTCAGCGTCCAATGATCCATTGCCCAGAAGGTCTTCCCGGCGTCGCAGATGAGCTGACCGGCAAACTTGACCGCCTCGCACTTGGCGTCGGCCAGCGTCTCCAGCTCGACACCGACCTCATCCTGGGCGGCATTGCCGTCGTCGATATGGAAAAAGTAGCGCGACATCGTGCAGCTCCTCGGGGCGGGAGCACTATGGTCTCTCAGCTGCCGGAGCCTCATGCTGTTCCGGCGATGGGCATCTGATAGCAGAGAGCGGTGGGGGCTGTCCGCCGTTCTTTTACCAGCGGCACAGGACTGGGTCTTCGCAGCGCCCGGCACGGGTCCGTCATGCCGGGCGCCGAGCAGGCGGTCATGCGCGGCGGCCGAGGGGCCCGCCGGCAGCACGGACATCGCGCCAACAAGCGCGCGGTTTTTCGCGAAGCGTCCCGAAAAGAGCCGAGCCGTTCGGAAAGGAGATTACGAACGGCCCGGCGGCCGACGCAACCCGCCGGGGGTGGATCGAGTCGGCCGCAGCCATCCTACGCCTCGCGCACCCGCTCACCTAATCGTGTTTGAGAGGCCGCCCAGCCGCACAAGAAAAAGGGCGGCCCGAAGACCGCCCTCCTCCTGTTCGCATGAGACCTGCGAGAGGCTCAGAAAACGTCGCCGTAAGCTTCGTTTCCGACGAAGCCCATGGCGGTGACCTGCGCCACCTTGGTGACGGCGAGAACCTCGTCCACCGTTTCGTAGCGGGCGTCCGGATGCGGCTGGAGGTGGAGCTCCGGCGTGGGCTGCATCTGGGTGCTGCGCTCGAGAAGGGTCTGGAGCGTCGGCATGTCCACCGCGCCGCTGTTCCAGAGGACCGCGCCGTCCGGCATGACGACGATCTTGTTCTTGACCGGGTCGACCGGCGGCGGGGTGGAGTTCGGATCGTTCACCGGGAGATCGATCTTCACCGCGTGGGTCTGGATCGGGATGGTGATGATGAACATGATGAGGAGCACGAGCATCACGTCGATGAGCGGCGTGGTGTTGATGTCCATCATCGGTTCGTCTGAGTCGGCGCTGGCTACTGCTGCACCCATGGCGTTACACTCCTGGCCTTACTGAACGCCGCCGCGCGGCGGCGGCTGCGAGATGAACCCGACGCGGGTGAAGCCCGCGCGCTGCATCGTGAAGATGGTCCCGCCGATGCAGCGGTAGGGCGTGTTGATGTCGCCGCGGATATGGGCTTCCGGGATGTCCTCGTCGGCGATCTGCGCGCCCGGCCCGCCGAGCCGGTCGATTTCCGCCTTGAGGGCGGAATCGGCTCGCTCGAGCAGCTCCTGGGAGGTGACCTTGGTCAGCTCCCAATAGACTTCGCACTGCCCGTTCTCCGCGCGCACCGAGAGGTTGATGTTCTGCGGAGTGGTGGTCGTCACTTCATATTCGACCTTGGGCAGCGTCACCGGGACCGTATGGACCACGATCGGAACGGTGATGAGGAAGATGATCAGGAGAACCAACATGACGTCGACGAGCGGCGTCGTGTTGATGTCCGACATTGGGGCTTCGTCGCCTTCAGACTGGCCGACATTCATGGCCATAGCTTGTTCCTATCCGATCGTTCTGGTTCCGACGCTGGCGCGAGCCTGGAAGCGAGGCGGTTCGTTCGAGCGGACCGCCCCGCGCCCGAGACTTAGACCTTCTTCGGACCCGTGCTGGTGGTGCCGCCCATGCTGCCCGACGACGTGGTGCCGCCCGGGCTGACGTTCGACCCGCCGAGGCCGCCGGTCGCACCGGTGGTGCCGCCCGTCGTGCCGGTGGTGCCGGTGGTGCCGGCCGGACGGGTGGCGGTGCCGCCCGCGCCGCCGGCGCCGCCGGTGCCCGCCGCTGCCCGCGCCGTCGCCACGGACGGACGAACGGTGCCGCCCGACATCATGTAGCCGTGGAGATCGTTCGAGAACTTGGCGAGCTCTTCGATGATCGCCTTGTTGCGGCGCATCAGCCAGTTGTAGGCCATCACGGCCGGAACCGCGACGACGAGGCCGAGCGCCGTCATGATGAGCGCCTCACCGACCGGACCCGCGACGGTGTCGATCGAGGCTTGGCCGGCCTGGCCGATCTTCACGAGCGCGCGGTAGATGCCGACCACGGTGCCGAACAGGCCGACGAACGGCGCGGTCGAACCGACCGTGGCGAGGAAGGCGAGACCCGAGGACAGGCGCGAGGCGATCGCACCCTGGCTGCGGCTCAGCGAATTCTGCATCCAGTCGTGCTGATCGATCGGATCGGTCAGCTTGTCGTGCTGCTCGAGCGCGAGGATGCCGTCGTCGACGATCTGGCGGTAGGCGCTGTTCTTTTCGAGCTTGGAGGCGCCTTCGCGCAGGTTGGCGGCCTGCCAGAAGGTGGTCCGCGCGCGGCGGCCCTGGTTGATGATCTTCTGCTGCTCGAACAGCTTGGTGAAGAGGATGTACCAGGACGCGGCCGACATGATCACCAGGATGATGAGGGTGGTCCAGGCGATGGGGCCGCCCTCCTTGAGGGCGTTGGCGATGCCGTAGGCGTTTTCGCCCCCATGAGCTGCAGTGGTCATGATCTGTAGTTCCTCTCGTTCAAAAGTCGCTTAATTCTGGCCTTCGGGCCCAGCGGTTCGTCAATCGGGCAGTCGCCAGACGACGCGCTGGGTTTTGACTTCCGTGGTCGGGTTCCCGTCCGAGCCGATCGCCGGCCGGAACCGGAAGCGGCTGCGGATGAGGCTGCAGGTCGTCGAATCGAGCGCGGAATTGCCGCTCGAACCGGTGACCGAACAATCCGTGACTCGTCCGTCCGTCCCGATCGTGTAGCGCGCAACCGTGGTGCCCGCTGCTTCGGCGCGAAGCGCGGACGCCGGATAATCGTCGTTGCTGATCGACCCGCGCTGGAGCTGCGCCGGCCGTGCTTCCGCCCGCGGAGGCGGAGGAGGCGGCGGCGGAGGCGGAGGCGGAGGCGGAGGCGGCGGGCCCGGAGGCGCCGGGACCGCAGCCGGCGGCGCGAAGTTCGGCGGCGCCACGAACGGCGGCGGCGGAGGCGCCGGCATCGGATTCGGATTCTGGATCCGGTTGAGCGGCGGCGGCGTCGTCAGCGGCGGCGGCTGCGTCGGGGTGTCCGGCGGCGGGGGCGGCGGCTCCTCCTCGGGGGGCGGCGGCTCTTCGACGTCGAACGTCTTCAGATCCTCCTTGATCTGCTTGATAGCCTTGGTGGCCAGGCCGGTGACGAATGCGTAGCCGATGAGAGCGTGAAGCAGGGCGACGATGACGATCGCCCAGATGCGTCCGGCGCTCATCCTTTGATCAGCATATGCCATTAATCAGCCACACTCCCACGTTTGTTTTGACAAGACCGGCAGACGCACAACGCAGCGATCCAACTTCGGTTCACCCAACCACGGGAGCCGGGTGAGGACGGTTCCTCTAATGCGCCGCAGAGGCGGGCGCAATCCCTCGGTAAGGACGCGAAACAACCGCGGTTTTCCGCGGCAATCCTCGGTTAAGGCGGCATTCGCTACGCTGCGGAGCAAGCTGGGAGGACAGGTGGAATGAGTTTTTATATCGTCGCGGCGGCTGCGGCGCTCGCCTTGGGCGGCGGCTATGCTACTGATTCGCAACAACAGCTCGCCCCCGGGGCGGCTTCGGCCGCGTCCCCCGGACTGACCTATGCGGACGCCGCCGACCTTGCCGTGGGCGCCCCGATCGCCGCCCATGTCCGAGTCGTGCGCGCATCGGCGCTGCGCGCCCGCGATGCACAGGGCGTCACGCCGGGACACCGCCGTTTTCTCGTCACCGCCGACGTCGTTTCGCTGATTCGGGCGCCGGGCGCGCTTCCGCCGCGCGTTACCTGGCTGGTCGATCTCCCCAACGATTCGCGGGGACGCGCGGCGCGGCTTTCCAAGCGCACCGAGCTTCTCGTCGTCGCGACTCCCGTCGAAGGGCGGCCGGGCGAGCTCCGCCTCGCCGCGCCCGATGCGCAGCTTCCCTACAGCGCGCCGCTCGCCGAGCGGCTGCGCGCGATCCACCGCGAACTCGCCGGCGGGAGCCCGCCCCCCAGGATCACCGCCGTCGGCCGCGCCTTTCACGTGCCGGGCGCGATCCCGGGTGAGAGCGAGACGCAGATCTTCCTTCAGACGGCGGACGGAAGGCCCGTGTCGCTGTCGATCCTGCGGCGGCCCGGCGAGCAGCCGCGCTGGGCCGTGTCTCTGGCCGAGTTCGTGGACGAGAATGCGGCGGCGCCGCGGCAGGACACCCTGCTCTGGTACCGGCTCGCGTGCACCCTGCCGCGCGCCCTCCCCGCCCCCAGCATGGCGGCGGCGAGCCCCGAGGAGCGCCGGGCGATCGAGGCGGACTACCGGCTTGTGCTTCAGGGGCTCGGCCCCTGCACGCGGACCCGTCAGCGTCCGAGATAGACGAAGTCGCGCTCGAACGATTCGAGCGCGGCGCCGCCGTCGACGAACAGGATCTGGCCTGTCACGGCCTCCGCCGAGACGAGGTAAAGGACGGCGTCGGCGACGTCTTCCGGCGTCGGAAGGCGGCCGAGCGGCATCATCCCCGCGAGGCGTTCGAGCTGCGCTTCGTCATAATCGGGCGTCGGAATGGTGAGGCCGGGTGCAACTGCGCAGACGCGGATGCGCGGGGCGAGGGCGCGCGCGAGGGTCCGCGTGGCGCCGGCGGCGGCCTGTTTCGAGAGGGTGTAGGAAAGCTGGTCGGCGGGCGGGTTGGCGATGCGCTGGTCGAGGATGTTGACGATCACGGCCCGGGCATCGCCGGCAAGGCGGCGGGCAAGGCCGGTTGCGAGAAGGACGGGCGCGGCGGCGTTCACCTTGTAGTGGGCGAGGAGGCACTCCATCGAGGCCGTGTCCCAGCGGTCGTCCTCGAAGAGGGCGGCGCTGTTGACGAGGACGGAAGGGGGCGCGCCGAACTCGGTCTCGACGTCGCTCAGCAGGGCTTCGATGTCCTTGGCCGAGGACAGGTCGGCGCGGAACGGGGCCCAGCGTACGCCTTCCAAGGCGGCGGCGAGGTCCGGCTCCGGCTCGGCGGCGTCCCGGGCGTGGAGGGCGAGGTCGTAGCCCGCTTCGGCCAGCCGCCGGGCGACCGCCGCGCCGATGCGCCGGAAGCCGCCGGTGACCAGGGCAAGCTTCACGGGCGGGACCTCACCAGCGTCATGCCGATCTCCTCGCCGCCTTTGGAGATGGCGAGCTTCACGATCTTCACTTCGACGCGCAGGATGCGGGGATCGAACATCACGGTTTCGACGATATGGTCGGCGACCGCTTCGATGAGGGTGAAGTGCCGGTCCTTCGGCAGCGCGTCGGTGGCGGCGCGGCGCAGGTCCATATAGTTTTTGGAGGCGGAGAGCGGCGTTTCCGGCTCGAACGGGTCGGCGGGCGGGCGCATGTCGGCGACGACCGAGATGCGCAGCGGCTGGGGGAGCCGGGTTTCTTCCGAATAGATGCCGGTCAGGACGTCCGTTTCGATGCCGTGGACTTCAAGGCGGAGGAGATCGGGCGGGTTCATGGGCGCGGCCATGCGCGATCCCTCGCCCGCCCGCAAGCGCGGCCCCTTTCCGCCCGCACGGCCAGCGTCTACATGCGCCCCATGCCATCGACCGAACCCCCGCAGGACCTTTCCGGTCTCAGCCTCGCCGAGATCGCCCGGCTCGCCGAGGAGAAGAAGCTGCCGCCGGTCGAGCGCTGGAACCCGACGCACTGCGGCGACAGCGCGATGCGGATCGCGCGCGACGGCACCTGGTTTCACGAGGGAAGCCCGATCGGGCGGCCCGCGATGGTGCGGCTGTTCTCGACCATCCTGAGGCGCGAGGAGGACGGCTCCTACGTGCTGGTGACACCGGCCGAGAAGCTTTCCATCCACGTCGAGGACGCGCCCTTCGTGGCCGTTGAGGTGAAGAGCGAGGGCGAGGGCGAGAACAGAAGCCTCGCCTTCCGACTCAACACGGGCGACGTCGTCGTGGCGGGGCCGGAGCGGCCGATCCGGATGAAGGCCGGCGAGGACGGGCCGCATCCATATGTGGAGGTGCGGCGCGGGCTCGAGGCTTTGGTCGTGCGCCCGGTTTATTACGAGCTGGCGGAGCTGGCGCTTGCGGAAAGCGCGGAGCGGCCGGGCTTGTGGAGCGGCGGCGCCTTTTTCGCGCTGGAGCCGGGCGCGTGACCCTTGCCGGGCGCCTCCGCGCGGCGCTCGATGAAGGACGCCGCCGCGAGCCGGTGCTGATCGCCGGCGACGTGCTCGACGAGGAGGCGAACGCCATCGGCATCACGCCCGCCGCGGTGCTGGTCGCGGTGGTCGACCGGCCGGAGCCGACGGTGATCCTGACGCTGCGGCCGATGACGATGCGCAAGCATCCCGGGCAGATCAGCTTTCCCGGCGGGCGGATCGATCCGGGCGACGACGGGCCTATCGACGCCGCGCTTCGCGAAGCCGAGGAGGAGATCGGGCTGCCGCGCTCCGCCGTGGAGATTGTGGGGACGGCAGACCGGTACCGGACGATCACCGGCTTCGAAGTGACGCCCGTCATCGGCATCGTGCCGCCGGACGTGCCGCTGACGCCGCATCCGGGCGAAGTGGAGGCGGTGTTCGAAGCGCCCCTCGCCTACCTCCTCGATCCCGCCCACCAGGCGGTGCGCAGCGCCGAGTTTCGCGGGAAGGAGCGCAGCTATTTCGAGATCGACTACGAGGGCCGCCGCATCTGGGGCGCGACGGCGGCGATGATCGTCAACCTGTCGCGGCGGCTGGTGCTGGCGTGACCAAGCTTCCCCAGACGGAGTGGCGCGGGCGTCCCGAGATGCGCCGCCTGCTCGACGTGCTCGGCGCGGCGGCGGGGGAGACAAGGTTCGTCGGCGGGTGCGTGCGCGATACGCTGCTCGCGCTTCCGGTCAGCGACGTCGATCTTGCGACCCGGCTTCCGCCGCAGGACGTGCTGGATCGCCTCAAGGCAGCGGCGATCAAGGCGGTGCCGACGGGGCTCGCGCACGGGACGGTGACGGCGGTGATCGCGGGCAAGCCGGTGGAAGTGACGACTTTGCGCCGCGACGTCGCGACGGACGGGCGGCACGCCACGATCGAATATACGGACGACTGGCGCGAGGATGCGGCGCGGCGGGATTTCACGATCAATGCGCTTTCCGCCGATCCGGGCAGCGGAGATATCCACGATTATTTCGGCGGCCTGGACGATCTCCGCGTACCGCGGGTGCGCTTCATCGGCGATGCGCTGACCCGGATCGCGGAGGATCATCTCCGCATCCTGCGCTTCTTCCGCTTCCACGCGCGCTTCGGAACGGGCGCTCCGGATGCGGAGGGGCTGGACGCCTGCACAATGCGGGCGAACGACCTCATGGCCTTGTCTCGAGAGCGGATCGCGGACGAGCTGCTGAAGCTCCTCGCGCTCGCAGACCCGGCGGCGACGGTGCGGCTGATGATCGAGCGCGGGATTTTGAAGCCGGTCGTCCCGGAGATCGTGGAGGCGGAGACGCTGGAGCGGCTGATCGCGGCCGAACGCGCGTTCGGGATCGAGCCGCATCCGCTCCGGCGCTTCGCGGCGCTGCTTCCGGCCGAGCCGGAGCTTGCGGCGGGGGTGGCCACTCGGCTCCGGCTTTCGAACAAGGCGGCGAAGCGGCTCGCCCTCGCCGCAGCACGGACGACCGGCGACGCGAAGCGGCTCGCTTATGCGATCGGCACGGTCGGTGCGGTAGACCGGCTGCTCCTCGCCGGCGAGACCCCCGCGGAGCTACGCGACTGGCAGCCGCCGCGGCTTCCGCTTTCGGGCGGCGAACTGATCGGCATGGGGCTGACGGCGGGGCCGGAAGTGGCGCGGACGCTCCAGGCGGTGGAGCGGGCGTGGGTGGAGGCGGGGTTTCCGAACCGGGAGGCGGCAAAGGCGATCGCGCGGGCCAAGGTCGAAGAGGCGCTGGCCGGGCGCTAGAGCGCTTTTCGGAAGCGGTAGCTGGTGCGTTCGTAGCCCGCCTTGCGGAAGAAGCCGTGGGCGTTCGAGAGATCGATGTCGCTCACCGCTTCCGCGCCGTCGCAGCCGCGCGCCGCGAAGCGGGCCTCGACGGCTGCGAGGAGGGCGGAGCCGACGCCGCGGCGGCGCTCTTCGGGCGCGACGACGAGGAGGGTGAGGCGGCCCAGGGCGCCGTGCTGGAGCGTCGGCACCACGTGCCAGGCCGCGCAGCCAACGAGGCCGCCGCGCTCCGCGACGAAGGGCGCCTCGCCGGACTGGACGAGCCCGCGCAAAGATGCGCGCAGCTCCGCGGGGTCGGTGCCGGTGAGGGCCGCCATGGCCTCGGCTTCATTCGCCTTCGCTTCGCGGATGACGAGTTCGGGCTCCGGCTCCGGCTCCGGCTCCGGCTCCGGTTCGGGCTCAGGCTTGCGCTTGCGCCGGGGCGGCTCGGGCTCCGGCTCTTCGCGCTTCTTCGGCCTAGGCTTCGCGTCGCTCGCGGCCTTGCCCGCGATGCCGAGTGAGCGCTTCCAATCCGCCACTGCGCCGCGGCGCAGATAATCCTCGATCTCGTCGGCGGTCGCTTCGAGGCCGTCCTTGCCGATGCCGAAGCAATCCTGGCCGGTCTTCAAGTCGGTCAGGCCATAGCGGCCGAAATCGCCGCCGGGCTTCCTGCGGCGCGAGCGGACGAGGCGCAGGCCCCGGTGCGCAGCCATGTCGCGCAGCATCTCGTCGCGTGGGTCTGGCATTGGAGGACTTAGTGCGCAGGCGAGGGTTGGGGCAAGTCCGAGAACGTCATCCCGGCCCTTCGACTGCCTGCCAAGGCAGGCGCTCAGGATAAACTTCAGCCAAAGGCTGAAGGCCGGGATCTCAGCGGGTAAAAGGCGGGGCGGTTGTGGAGCGCTGCATTGGACGGTCGTGCTCTTCACCCCCTGAGATCCCGGCCTTCGCCGGGATGACGTGTGTGGCATCGCGGCCCCAGGCTAAGCCGCGGGGACGGTGAAGCAGAGGGCCGCGCCGCCTTGTTCGCGGTTGCTCGCCGAGATGCGGCCGCCATGGGCTTCGACGATGGTGCGGCAGATGGAGAGGCCGACGCCCATGCCGTCCGCCTTGGTCGACACGAAGGGGTCGAACAGGGTGTCGCGCGTGCGATCGTCGATACCGGTGCCGGTGTCTTCGACGCACAGGTGAATGAAGCCGGCGTCGAGGCGCGCGGAGACCGAGACGCGCCGCTCACCGCGGCCCTCGACGGCTTCGACGGCGTTGCGCACGAGGTTGATCAGCACCTGCTGCATCTGGATGGGATCGGCATCGACGGTGAGGCCGGGCTCGACGTCCTGGCTGTACTGGACTCCGGCGGCGGCGGCGCCGACCAAAGCAATGGCGTTCGCATCCTCGATCAGGCCGAGGAGGGGCACCTTCTGGCGCTTGGGCTCGCTCTTGGCGAGCATGGCGCGAAGGCGCTGGATGGTTTCGCCGGCCTGGAGGGTGATCTGCTCGGCGCGGGTCAGCCAGTGCACCGCTTCGTCGATCGACTTTTCGCCGCCCTTCTTCAGGCGGTTGATCGTGCCGCGAAGGCAGGAGGCGACGGCAGTCAACGGCTGGTTGATCTCGTGGGCGATGGTGGAGGCCATGGTGCCCATGGCGCTGACGCGGCTGGCGTGGATGAGCTGGCTCTTGACCGATTCGAGCTGCTCGGCCGAACGGTCGCGGGCCTTGCGCTCCTCGTCGATGTCGACGAGCGCGACGACGCCGCCGGCGAGCGCGCCCTCGGCGTTGCGGACCGGGCGGCCGCTGATCCGCGTCCAGGCGAAGGTGCCGTCGCCGCGGCGGTAATTGACGTCGATGGAGGGGTTCTCCTCGCCGCCCAGGACCATGCGGGCCATTGGATATTCGGCGCTCTGGACGCGCGTGCCGTCGGCGTGGAAGGAGACCCATTCGTCGTAGCTGTGGATGTCTTGGGAATAATGGACCGGGTGGCGCAGGAGCTGCTCGACATAGGCATTGCCGCCGACGACGCGGCCGGAGGGGAGCTCGGCCATGACAAGGCCGACGGGGACCGTCTCGACGATGGTTCTGAGCTGCGCTTCGCGGGCGGCGAGGACTTGCTCGGCGATCTTTTGCGCGTCGATATTCTGCGCGACCTTGATGAAGAAATCGGGCTCCCCCGCCGCGTCGCGGACCAGGGAGACGCTGAGGCGGACCCAGACTTCGCGGCCGTTCTTCCTTATATAGCGCTTGTCGCGCGAATAGCGCTCGGCCTCGCCGGCGAGGAGGGCTTCGAGGGCGTCGATGTCGGCGGCGAGATCGTCCGGGTGGGTGATCTGCTGGAAGGCGCCGGAAACGAGCTCATCGCGCGAATAGCCGGTGAGGTCGCAATAGGCCTGGTTGACGAGGAGGAAGCGGCCGTCGGGCGCGAGCTTGCCGATCGCCGTTCCCGCCTTTTCGAACAGTAGGGCGAAGTCGTCGGAGACGGCTTCATAGACGGCCCCGGCTTCGGTCTTCGGCTGCGCTGACGCCATGTCGCCCCCATGAGCGGCGGCCCTTTGCCGATCCGCGATGGGGCCCCTTATTCCTAAACAGCGCTAGCAATTCCTTAACTCCCCATGCCGTACAGCCCGCAATCAGAAGGCAAAGGCCGCCTTTATTCGTCACCGCAAGGAGTGAATTACCGTGCTCAATTCCATCCGCCTCAAGACTGCGATCGCCGCCGGCGTCGGCACCGCCGCCGCTTTGTTCGCGACTCCGGCCGCGGCCGGATCGCAAAATGCCAACCTGGGCGTCAGCGCCACGGTCGCGGCGAAGTGCACGATTTCGACGACCGCCCTCGCCTTCGGCAGCATCGACAGCCTTTCGGCGAGCGCGGTGACCGGCACCGGCGGCGTCGCCATCGCCTGCACCAACGGATCGACCTGGACCGCGACCGCCGACGTCGGAGCCGGCGCCGGCGCGACCTTCGCCAGCCGCCGCATGACCTCGGGCACGAACACGCTCGCTTATTCGCTGTTCACCGACGCGGGCCACACCACCGTGTGGGGCAACGGGACCAATTCGACTGGCGTCATCACCAGCACCGGCACCGGATCGACCCAGAACATCACCGTCTACGGCCAGATCCCCGGCAGCCAGACCGGCGTTCCCGCCGGCAGCTATTCGGACACGGTCGCGGTGACCGTCACCTACTAAGCCGTTTCGCGCGAGCGGGACCAGAGTTGAGGGCGGGGCGTTTCGGCGCTCCGCCCTCGGCGCTTGTGCGCTGCGCGTGGCTGGCGCCCGGCCCGCCCACGAGGTAGAGACGCGGCGCCTTTTGAGCCGAGAACAAGAATGACCGTTTCGCTTTCGATCGTCGCGCCCTGCTACAATGAGGAAGGCTCGCTGGAGACGCTGTACCGGCGCGCGGCGGCGGCGGCGGAAAGCGTCGCCGGGCGATCGTTCGAGATCGTGCTGGTGAACGACGGCTCGCGCGACCGGACCTGGGAGATCATCCAGGAACTCGCGGCGCGCGACGAGCGCGTGCTCGGCATCAACCTTTCGCGCAACCACGGGCACCAGCTCGCGCTCACCGCAGGGCTCGACCTGTGCTCGGGCGAGCGCATCCTGATCATCGACGCGGACCTCCAGGACCCGCCGGAGCTGCTTCCCTTATTCTATTCGGAAATGGAGCGGCAGAAGGCGGACGTGGTCTATGGCCTGCGCCGGGCGCGCGCCGGGGAGACGGCGTTCAAGCGCTCGACCGCCAAGCTCTTCTACCGCGGGCTTTCGCGGCTCGCCGAGATCGACATTCCGCGCGACACGGGCGACTTCCGGCTGATGAGCCGGCGGGCGCTGGACGCTTTGCTGAGCCTCCCCGAGCAGGCGCGGTTCATCCGCGGCATGGTCGCCTGGGTCGGCTTCCGGCAGGTGCCGCTCGTCTACGACCGGGCGGAGCGCCATGCGGGTGAGAGCAAGTACCCGATCTCCAAGATGGTGCGCTTCGCGCTCGACGCGGTGACCGGATTTTCGACGGCGCCGCTGCGCTTTGCGAGCCATGCGGGGCTGTGGCTGGTGCTCGGCTCGTTCCTGCTCCTGCTCTACATCGCCTGGGGCTGGCTTTCCGGCAACGTGGCGGAAGGCTGGACGTCGCTGATGCTGGTCGTGGTCGCATTGGGCGCGGTGCAGATGTTCGTGCTCGGCATGATCGGCGAGTATCTTGGGCGGCTCTACATCGAGGCGAAGCGGCGGCCGCTCTACATCGTCCAGGAGATTGCCGGCCATGCGGGCGGGAACCCGCATCTCGGCCACATCGCTCAGGACGCCGAAGCGGTTGAGTCCGGGACCGAGGCGACGGCGACCAGCGACACGCCGGGCGAGAAAGGCATCCTCCCGATCGCATAGCGTTCGAGGCCAAACAGGAATTCGAAGGCCTTGTTGATGGGCGCGGGCGGCAACTTGTCGTCGCTGTCCTCCTTGCCGGTGACTCGCCCGGCCAGCCGCGCCGCGGCCGCGACCGGGAAGAGCAGGCTGTTGAAGTATGAGAGCAGCTCCACCTCCAGGCCGGCCTCCTCGATGACACGTCGAAAACCCTTCTTGGTGTAGCGGCGCTTGTGGTGGTTGACGACGTCGTGCGCGCTCCACATCCAGGGATGCGCCGGGACGGTGAGGAGGATCCGCCCGCCGGGCTTGAGGCGCCTCGCAATGCTGACGAGGGAGGCCTTGTCCTCGTCGACATGTTCGAGGACGTCGAGCAGGGCCACGAGATGGTAGGCGCCGGTCTCCACCCCGTCGAGCGCGGGCAGCATCGCCATCCTGGCGGGGCGGCCGAGGCGCGCGCTCGCGACTTCGCGGGCGGCTTCGTCCATCTCGACGGCATCGACAATGCCGAAGCGGCCGAGCATGTCGAGATTGTGCCCCGTGCCGCAGCCGATTTCGAGGATGCGCGCGCCGTCGGGCGGCTTCGCATATTGCTCGACGACGCGGGCGAGGATTTCGCGGCGCGCGCGGTACCACCAGTGACGGCTGTCGAGTTCCGCCATGCGGTCGTAGACGATGCGTTCCATGAGGTCAGGCCGCCGGGCAGGTGAAGCGGGCGCGATAGGCGGCGATGGGCTCGAGCTCCACTTCGGCGCGGCGGCGGTCGAGATTTTCGGGATCGATCACCGCGCGCGGCTGCCATTCGCCGGACGGCATGCAACGGCCCTGGGTGCCGTAGGTCTGCGGGCGAACCCCGTTCACGGCGACCCGGTCGACGAGGTAGGCGACATGTCTCGCCTCCACATCCCCCCGCGCCTGGCGGGACCGGAGCATTTCCAGGATCTCGGCCTGCCAGGCGGGGTCGTGATCCGAATGCTGGACGATCAGCCAGGCGGCCTGGGACGCGTTGCGGCCGAAGCGCGGAATGTCGAACCAGCCGATGCGGGCGAGTACGGTCTTGAGCCAGGCGGCGTTCGAGCGGGCGAGCGTCCGGACGTCTCCCGCAACGACGGCGCTGCCGGCCTCGCCGAGCGTCGGCGGCGCCTCGCTCATCAGCTGATGCTGGTCGGCGAAGACGCGGCGGAAGAGCGCGCGGACTTCGGGCTCGCGGGCGCGGACGGCGTTGTTCGCCCAATGGCCGTTCAGCCACTCGGTGCGGAAGCGGCCGGCGAGGATTTCGGCGGCCTCCGCCCGGACGCGGTTGCGATAGGCGGTGAGTTCGGCGACTCGGCGGCGATATTCGGCCGCCGAGCCCGCCTTGTCGGCGAGCACCATAAGGGCGAACCGCTCGTGCCCGGCAAAGGCCGTGCTGTCGGTCCACTCGGCCCGGAGGCGCGCCAGCTCGGCCGCGAAAGCCGCGGGCCGGGCGGTGCGCAGCGCCCAGGCGTCGAACGCCGGCGCGGGCGCCTGGACGGCGGCGATCGCCGCGAACAAGGCCGCGGCCTGCATCACGCCGCCGTGAACTTGTTGTCGCGGGGGAACCCGTTGGGGGGCATGCGGCCGGCTGCGCCGCGGGCGGTGCGCCAGGGGGTGAGATCGGCCTCGGTGCGGGTGCGGCCGCTCTCGCCGCCCATCGACCAGGCGATCCCCGCCGCGATCCGGAAGGTGGACGCGACCGCCAGGCCGCCGTCACGGTAGCGCTGGAGCTGGACTCCGGCGCCGCGGCCCATTTCGGGAAGTTCGGTCAAGGGGAAGACGACCATCTTCCGGTTCTCGCCGAGCGCAATCACGTAATCGTGGGCGGCGTCGATCTGGTGGACCACGGTGAGGCGGGCGCCGGGGCGGACGTTCGCGACCTGCTTGCCCTTGCGGGTCTCGGCGATGGCGCCGGCCGCCGCGGTGATGAAGCCGCGTCCGTCGTCGGTGGCGAGGAGGAGTTTCGAGCCGGAGGCGGCGGGCATCAGGGCGACGAAGCTCCCCTCCCCTTCGACGTCGATCATGAGCCGCACCGGCTCGCCGAAGCCGCGGCCGCCCGGCAGCCGGTCGGCGGCGAGCGTGTAGAAGCGGCCGTTGGCGGCGGCGAGGAGCAATTTGTCGGTCGTCTGGGCGTGGAAGAAATAGCGGGGGCCGTCGCCTTCCTTGAACTTCATCGCTTCCGGATTGGCGAGATCGACATGGCCCTTCATCGCCCGGATCCAGCCGCGCTGCGACATGATGACGGTGATCGGCTCGCGCTCGATCATCGCTTCCAGCGGAATTTCGCGCGCCGGGCCGGCTTCCTCGATCAGGGTGCGGCGGCGGCCGAGCGCCGTCTCGGGGCCGTAGCGCACGGCGAGGCCGGCGAGATCCTTCTTGAGGCGGGTGCGCTGGCGGGTGGGCGAATCGATCAGCTTCTGGAGCTCTTCGCGCTCCCGGGTAAGGGTGTCGCGCTCCTTGCGGATCTGCATTTCCTCGAGCTTGCGAAGCGAGCGCAGGCGCATGTTGAGGATGGCTTCGGCCTGCCGGTCGCTGAGCGCGAATTCGGCCATCAGAACGGGCTTGGGCTCGTCCTCGGTGCGGATGATCACGATCACGCGGTCGAGATTGAGATAGGCGATCAGGAAGCCTTCGAGCAGCTCCAGCCGGTCGACGATCTTGTCGATCCGGTGCTGCGAGCGCTTGACCAGAACTTCGAACTGGAAATCGAGCCAGGCCTTCAGCGCCTCGCGAAGGCTCATGACGCGCGGCGTGCGGTTCGCGTCGAGGACGTTCAAGTTCAGCGGCACGCGCACTTCGAGGTCGGTCAGGCGGAAGAGGCTGTCCATCAGCATCTGCGGCTCGACCGTGCGGCTGCGCGGTTCGAGGACGATCCTGATCTGCTCGTCGGATTCGTCGCGGATGTCGGCGAGGATCGGGAGGCGCTTTTCGGAAACGAGCGCGGCGATCTGCTCGATCAGCTTGGATTTGGGCACCTGGTACGGGATTTCGTGGATGATCGCGTGCCAGGTGCCGCGGCCCTGGTCCTCGATCGACCAGCGGGCGCGCACCCGGAATGAGCCGCGGCCGGTGGCATAAGCGTGGGCGATGCTTTCGGCATTGTCGACGATGACGCCGCCGGTCGGGAAATCGGGTCCGCTGACGAAATCCATCAGCGCCCGGTCTTCGGTCGCCGGATTGTCGATGAGCTGGACCGCGGCCTCGATCAGCTCGGCGACATTGTGGGGCGGGATGGAGGTCGCCATGCCGACCGCGATTCCGCTCGCGCCGTTGGCGAGGAGATTGGGGAAGAGGCCGGGAAAGACTTCGGGCTCTTCCTCCTCGCCATTGTAGGTAGCACGGTAGGCGACGGTGCCCTCGTCGAGGCCGGCCATGAGCTCTCCCGCGGCGGCGGTGAGGCGCGCTTCGGTGTAGCGCATGGCGGCGGCATTATCGCCGTCAACGTTGCCAAAGTTGCCCTGACCGTCGACGAGCGGATAGCGCAGCGAGAAGGTCTGCGCGAGGCGGACCATGGCGTCGTAGACCGACTGATCGCCGTGCGGATGATATTTGCCGATCACGTCGCCGACGACGCGGGCGCATTTCTTGTAGGCGGAGGCGGGATCGAGCTTGAGCAGGCGCATCGCCCAAAGCAGGCGGCGGTGGACCGGCTTCAGCCCGTCGCGCACGTCCGGCAGCGAGCGCGCCGTGATCGTGGACAGGGCGTAGACAAGATAACGCTCGGAAAGGGCATCCTCGAAGGGCGCTTCGAGGACATGGTCGTGTTCCTGGGACATGGAGGAGCGATAGCAAGCGCTTGGGCAGCGCGCGAGAACCTATTGCGTGGTTCTAATGATATGAGATAATGTCACAGACAGAGCAGGAGTCGCTGTCCGACAGGAGACTGCCCATGCGCAAGCCGCTCGCAATTCTCGCCCTTGCATTCGTCCTCGCTTCCTGCGGGGACAGCGGCGACCAGCGTCGGGGCCAGGCCTCGCAGTCCATGTCCGTCGGCCATGTCTCGGAACCCACCGCCGCCCCGGCGCCGCCGCAGCCCGGGCGCATGCAGACGTTCGACGCGGCGGAGCGGCCGGCTGGGCCGAACGTCAACCCCACCGCCGCCCCGGGCGTCGCCTTCAACTACGGCTACGCCTTCCGGCTGGACGCGGCGCGGATCGCGGCGGTGCAGGAGCGGCATGCGGCGGCATGCGAGCAGCTCGGGATCAGCCGCTGCCGGATCACCGGCATGCTTTACCGCGTGCGCAGCGAAACCGACATCGAAGCGCGGCTGCAGTTCGCGCTCGATCCGGCGGTCGCCCGCGCCTTCGGGCGCCACAGCGTGGGCGTGGTCTCCGAGAACGGGGGCATGCTCGTGGAAAGCCAGATCACGGGAACGGACGCGGGCGGCCAGGTTCGCCGGGTGGGGCGGAGCATCGCCGACCTGGAGGGGGATCTGGCGCGGGTCGAGCAGCGGCTCGGCGCGACCGGGCTCAGCCGAGGCGATCGCGAGCGGATCGAACATGAAGCGCAGCAGCTTCGCCAGACGATCCGCGCGGCGCGGCAGACGCGGGAGGATGCCGCGGAGACGCTGGCGACGACTCCGATGAGCTTCGTCTACGGATCGGGCGACCTCGTCCCCGGTTTCGCGGAGGACCGGCCGATCGGCGACGCGCTCGACCAGGCGGGGAAGAATCTCCTCGGCGGGATCGCGGTGCTTCTGGTGATCCTGGTGACGTTGCTGCCCTGGCTCGCGGTGGCGCTGCTCGGCTGGCTTGCCTACCGCGGCGTGCGGCGGCGGTGGGAGCGGCAAGGCGCGGCGGCGGTAGGGCCGGCCGCCTAGCGTGCGCGCGGAGGCTCGAAAGCGCGGGCGTTGGCGCCCGCCGCTGCTGACAGGGCGGCCCGGCCGCACTACAGCGGGGCATGCGCATTTCGACATTGGTCCTTGCCGCGCTCGGCGCCGCCGCTTTAACCGGATGCGCGATGCCGAGCGACGCCCCTCCCCCCGCCCCCGCGGCGCCCGCCGCCCCGCCGCCGCCCGGCACCGGCCCAAACGGGCTCCTGAGCTGGGCGGACCTCACCGGCCGGCCCCGCCCGACGGGCGCGACCGAGGTCCGCTACGGGGCGGACTCGATGCAAGTCGTGGACCTGTGGCTGCCTGAGGGGCGCGGGCCGCACCCGACGGTGCTGATGGTCCATGGCGGCTGCTGGCAGACCGAGATCGCCGACCGGCGGCTGATGGACTGGATCGCAGGCGACCTCAGGGACCGCGGCATCGCCGTCTGGAACATCGACTATCGCGGCGTCGACCGCGAAGGCGGCGGCTATCCCGGCACCTTCCTCGACGCGGCGGCGGCCGCGGACGCGCTTCGGGAGCATGCCGCGCGCTACCGGCTGAACCTCAGGCGCCTCGTCGCTGTCGGGCACAGCGCGGGCGGGCATCTCGCGCTCTGGCTCGCCGCCCGGCCGAAGCTTCCGGCGGGCTCGCCGCTCAGGACGGCCAATCCGATCCCGATCCGCACCGTGGTGAGCCTCGGCGGCCTTCCCGACCTCGAGGAAGCGGCGCGCGAGCCGGGGAGCGGCTGCGGGACGGAGGTGATCGGCCGGCTGACCGGCGGGCGGTTCGAAGACACGTCGGTGCCGCGCCTCGCGCCGCTCGGCGTCCGCCAGGTGCTGGTGAACGGCATGCAGGACCGGATCATCCCGACGGCCTATGCGGAGGGCTATGCCCGGCCGATGCGCGCGGCCGGCGACGATGTGCGGGTGCGGATGATCGACCGCACCGGGCATGTCGAGCTGGTGGCGCCCGGCACGGCGGCGTGGCTTGCGACGGTGGAAGAGATTCAGAATGCGCTCCGCCGCTAGGCTCCTCCCCGCGACGGGGAGGGGGACCATGCGAAGCATGGTGGAGGGGGCCCACGTTCGTGCAGGGCTCGCTTCGCTCGCACCCCTCCACCGCACTTCGTGCGGTCCCCCTCCCCGTGCCGGGGAGGAGCTATGACGCTTGACGAAGCACGAGCTTGCGACGCCGCCGATCCGCTGCGGGGGTTTCGAGATCGCTTCGTTCTGCCCGAGGGCGTCATCTATCTCGACGGCAATTCGCTGGGCGTGCTGCCGCGCGCCACCGCGGCGCGGCAGGCGGAGGTGGTGGCGCTTGAATGGGGCGAGCGGCTGATCCGGAGCTGGAACCAATCGGGCTGGATCGAGGCGCCGGCGCGGATCGGGGCGAAGATCGCGAGGCTGATCGGCGCCAAGCCGCACGAAGTGATCGTCGCCGATTCAACTTCGGTGAACCTCTACAAACTGCTCGTCGCCGCGGCGGCCCTGTCGGACCGCCCGGCGCTCCTCACCGAAGCGGGCAACTTCCACACCGACCTCCATATCGCGAGCGGGGCGGCGGAGCTGACCGGCCTCCGGCTCGACATCGCGCCGCGCGCCGAGATCGAGGGGCGGGTCGGGGCGGAGACCAACCTCCTCCTCCTGACCCACGTCCACTACAAGACCGCCGACCGCTTCGACATGGCGGCGGTGACGGCGCACGCCAGGCAAGCGGGCGCGCTCACCCTTTGGGATCTCAGCCACAGCGCCGGCGCGGTGCCGCTCAGGCTGAACGAAGACGGGGCGGAGCTCGCGGTCGGCTGCGGCTACAAATATCTGAACGGCGGCCCAGGGGCGCCCGCCTTCCTCTACGTCGCCGAGCATCTCCAGGAGCGGCTGGTCAGCCCCCTGCGCGGCTGGATGGGCCATGCCGCGCCGTTCGACTTCACAGACGATTACGTGCCCGCGCCGGGCATCGCCCGCTTTCTCGCCGGGACGCCGCCGATCCTCAGCCTGTCCGCGCTGGAGAGCGGCGTCGATTCTTTCGAAGGCGCGGGGATGGACGCCCTCTGGGCGAAGTCAGTCGCGCTCTGGGACTATTTCGCCGCGGCGATGGCGGAGCGTTGCCCGGAACTGGAACGCATCTCCCCCGCCGAGCCTGCGGCGCGGGGGAGCCATATCAGCTTCCGCCACCCCAACGCCTTCGAAATCTGCCAGGCGCTGATCGAAGCCGGCGTGATCGGCGACTTCCGCGCGCCCGATGTCCTGCGCCTCGGCATCACGCCGCTCTACCTGCGCTACGAGGACATGTGGCGCGCGGCCGAGATCTGCGGCGAGATCGTGAGCACCGGCCGCTGGCGCGAGGCGCGCTTCGCGGTGCGGGGCAAGGTGACTTGAACCCGCCGCCATTGCGAGCCCTTCGACGCCGCCTGCGGCGGCGCTCAGGATAAACTGCCGCTTCGCGGCAGCGAAGCAATCCAGTGGGCGGCGGTGCCGGTCTCCGCCGCCCGCTGGATTGCTTCGTCGCTTTGCTCCTCGCAATGACGGCGGAGGGGCGGTCGCGGCGGCTACGTTGCCCTTCCCTCGCCGCTTCACTATAGGCCCTCCCTCTGCCCCGGGCGGCCGTTTTCAATCGCGGGCTCCCGGGGCGCGACCGTTTGAGCCGGAGGCCACCCTCTTATGTCCCGCCGCCGCCAGATCTACGAAGGCAAGGCCAAGATCCTCTACGAGGGTCCCGAGCCCGGCACGCTCATCCAGTATTTCAAGGACGACGCCACGGCATTCAACGCGCAGAAGCGCGGCACCATCTCCGGCAAGGGCGTCCTCAACAACCGCATTTCCGAGCACATCTTCACCATGCTCGGCCATATCGGCGTGCCGCACCACTTCATCCGCCGTTTGAACATGCGCGAGCAGCTCATCCGCCAGGTCGAGATCATTCCGATCGAGGTGGTGGTGCGGAACGTCGCGGCGGGGACGCTCTCGACCCGGCTCGGCATCGAGGAAGGGACGCAGCTCCCCCGCACGATCATCGAATATTATTACAAGGACGACGCGCTGGGCGATCCGATGATCGCCGACGAGCATATCGCCTGCTTCGGCTGGGCGAGCCAGGAGGAGATGAACGACATCGCCGACATGGCGGTGCGCGTGAACGACTTCATGTGCGGCCTCTTCGCGGGGATCGGCATTCGCCTCGTCGACTTCAAGCTGGAGTTCGGACGGATCTGGGAAAACGATTATGCCCGCGTGATCCTCGCCGACGAGATCAGCCCGGACGGCTGCCGCCTGTGGGACATGGTTTCGGGCGAAAAGCTCGACAAGGACCGGTTCCGGCGCGATCTGGGCGGCGAGGCCGAGGCTTACCAGGAAGTGGCGCGGCGGCTGGGGCTGCTGCCCGAGGGCGACGCGAACATGGTCCTCGACATGGAGACGCACCGGAAGAAACGGGGCAAGTGACGCTTTAGCGTCGGCGGCTTCGATAAAGCCCAGGCGCGACTCACCTGCACCGTTCACCCCGAGCGAAGTCGAGGGGTGCTGCCAAGCGAAGTCGAGGCTTCTTCTTTCTTTCTGACGTCGTTTCTCGCTTCGCTCGAAGGCGGTCCTCGACTTCGCTCGGACCGAACGGGTTGCGGAGCAGCACACAGTCGGCGGGGGACGGTGCAAGCGAGGCAGTTGCGGACCTCGCTGTTTACCGCTTAGCTCCGCACCGTGCGGCAATCGGCCGCGGGCGGAGCGCTGCGTTGGTCCATCTGCATTCCCACGGACATGGACACTCGCACGGGCACGGGCATTCGCACGGCCACGGGCACGGGCACCACCACCACGCGCCGAAGGATTTCGGCCGCGCATTCGCGATCGGGATCTTCCTCAACCTCGGCTTCGTGATCGTCGAGGCGACCTACGGCTTTCTCGCCAACTCGATGGCTTTGCTCGCGGACGCCGGGCACAATCTGTCGGACGTGCTCGGGCTCGCCATCGCCTGGGGCGCGGCGACGCTCGCCAAGCGGCCGCCGAGCCGGCGGTTCAGCTACGGGCTGCGGAGCGTCACCATCCTGGCGGCGCTCGCCAACGCGTTGATCCTGCTCGGGGCGGTGGCGTTCATCGTCTATCATGCGGTGGTCCGGCTGATCATTCCGGACCTCGTCGACGGCGAGGCGGTGGTGATCGTCGCGGCGATCGGCATCGCGATCAACGGCGCCACCGCCTACATGTTCGCGCGCGGGAGCAAGGGCGACCTCAACATTCGCGGCGCCTACCTCCACATGCTGGCCGACGCTTTGGTGTCGGCGGGCGTGGTGCTCGCGGGGCTCGGGATCGCGTTCACCGGCTGGCTGTGGCTCGATCCGATGACGAGCCTGATCGTCGCGGCTTTGATCTTCATCGGGACGGCGGACATGCTTCGGGAATCGGGGACGATGGCGCTTGGCGGCGTCCCACGGAGCATCGATCCGGACGCGGTGGAAGCGCAGCTCGGCGGGCTGCCGGGCGTCGAGCGGGTGCACGACCTCCACATCTGGTCGATGAGCACGACGGAATATGCACTGACCGCGCATCTGGTGATGCCGGGAGGGTTTCCGGGCGACGCGTTCCTTCGCAAGTGCGCGCACGACATCGAGCATCGCTTCGGGATCACGCATTCCACGCTGCAGATCGAGGTCGCCGGGGATGGCGATTGCGGGCTGGACGGGCACGGGCATTAGGGGGCGCGCTGAGGCCTGCCCCCTGTGGAGCCGTCATTGCGAGGAGCGGAGCGACGAAGCAATCCAGCGGCCTTGGAACCCAGCACAGCCGCCCGATGGATTGCTTCGCTTCGCTCGCAATGACGGCAATGTGGTCTCTGGGGCTCAGTCCTTCCGACCGGCGCCGAGCACACGAGCCCCGCGCATGAAGTGAGGGCCCCGCCGTTTCCGGCGAGGCCCTCCCCTCTCCTGTTATTCTTTTAAATCGGTGCGCCGCTCAGCGGTCGCCGGTGCCGGGGCCGCCCTGGGCGACGGTGCTGGGGGCCGAAGCGATGCGCTGGCCGCCGAAGCTGTCGGCGCTCTGGATGAAGGGGACCGGGTTCACGGCGCGGCCGTCGATCCGGACTTCGTAGTGGAGGTGGCTGCCGGTCGAGCGGCCCGTCGAACCCATGAGGCCGATCAGCTCGCCGCGGCGGACGCGCTGGCCCGGGCGGGCGATGAGGCGCGACAGGTGGCCGTAGCGGGTCTGGATGCCCTGGCCGTGGTTGATCTCGACGAGGTTGCCGTAAGCGCCGGAATACTCGGAACGGCCGATGATGCCGTCCGCCGTGGCGTAGATCGGCGTGCCGAGCGGGCCGGCGAGGTCGATCCCGGCGTGCATGGCGCGGGTGCCGCGGAACGGATCGGAGCGCGTGCCGTAGCCCGAGGTGAAGTTGACGTTGCTGGCGATCGGGCGGCCGGAGGGAATGGCGATGATGCCGGCTTCGAGCTGGTCGAGCTGGCGCCAGGCGACGAAGAGCTGGCGGAAGCGCGGATCGGCGCCGGCAGGCGCGGCGGCGGCGGAAGCGCCGGCATCCTCGAGCGGACCGCCGCGACCCAAGAAGCGGGTCGGGTTGAGGCCAAGGCGGCGGATTTCGCGGCTGGTGGCGACGAAGCGGTCGCGGGCGGCGTCCTGCGCTTCGGCGACGAAGGCCTGCTGCATGCCTTCCACTTCGGCGTAGGGCGCGGAAACGGCGGCGGCTTCGGCCGAAGCGGTTTCCCTGGGGAGCATGGCGGCGAGGCGGGCCGGGTCGCGCTCGCCCTGGAGGCGGGCGGCGAGGAACTGCTGGCGCTGCTCCAGGACGTTGGCGCGCTGCTCGGCGGCGGCGCGGATCTGGGCGACGGTGCGCTGCATCTCTTCGACCTGGCGCTCCATCGAGGCGACGTCGCCCTCGACGGCATTGGCGGCGGTGGCGATCTGCACGGTCGCGAAGGCGGACCAGGCGAGGAGGAGGAAAGCGAAGGAAACGACGGCGACCTGGAGCTGCGTGCCGATCGAGAAGCGGCGAAGGCTCTTGCCGTCGTGGAAGAAGACGTCGCGCGGTTTGAACAGGTCGCGGAACTTGGCCGGGAGGCCGGCGTTTGCAGCATGAACCAGATTCGTCATCATCTTCCCCGGCCGGCGCTTGCGTCTCGAATGAGCGCGCAATGCGACCCTTTGAATTTCAGGGCTTTTTGCCCAAATTTCCCGTCGGAAGTGCCCACCCCGCGACGTGTGGCTGCAGACTGTTAAGCAAACCCTTCCGCGGCAACCCCCTCGTAGAAATCCCGGGATAGACCGGCTTCGTCGCGCGCCGAAGCGTTGAACGGCGGCTTAACGGAACCTCGGAAGTGGGTGCGGACCAATCGTTGCCACTCCGCAACGACGGCCAAATTGCGTGATTCGCACGCCTGTTTGAACCAGTTCGTGCCCACCGAAACATGGCGGATTTCGTCACGGTAGATGCGGTTCAGGATGGCCGCGGAACCGGCGTCTCCGGCCGCTTCGAAGCGTGCGACGGTGGCCGGCGTGACGTCGAGGCCGCGGGCTTCGAGGACCATCGGGACGAGGGCCAGGCGGGCGAGCACGTCGGCGCGGGTTTCCTCGGCGGCTTCCCAGAGGCCGTCATGGGCCGGGAGGGCGCCGTAGCCGGAGCCCAGCGCGCGGAGGCGCCGGTCGAGAAGGGCGAAGTGGATCGCTTCGTCGGCGCCGACGGAGAGCCAGTCGGTGACGAACTTCGGCGGGAAGTCGGCCCCGAAGCGGCCGGCCATGTCGAAGGCGAGGTCGATGGCGCCGAATTCGATATGGGCGAGCGCGTGGAGCATGGCGATGCGGCCCCGCTCCGAGCCGCCGCGGCCGCGCTTGGGCATCCGGTTCGGCGGCACGAGCTCCGGCTTTTCGGGGCGGGCGGGACGCTCCGGCATGGCGACGTCGAAGGCGAAGGCGAGCCTGCCGCGGCGCCAGGCACGGGCGGCGGCGCGGGCTTTGCGCACCTTGTCATAAGGCTCGGCGGCGAGCAGCACGGCGCGGCAGGCCTTGGCGATCGTTGTGGTCTCTTCCGTCATGGTCCGCCGGGCTGTACCGGCGCCCAAGGGAGGAAGCCATGACGTTCACCGCGCGCATCTTGCTGCTCGGCTCGGGGGAGCTGGGCAAGGAATTCGCCATCTCGGCCAAGCGGCTGGGGGCGCATGTCGTCGCCTGCGACAGCTACGAAGGCGCGCCGGCGATGCAGGTGGCGGACTCGTGCGAAGTCTTTTCGATGCTCGACGGCGAGCGGCTGCGCGCGGCGGTGGAGAGGCACCGGCCGGACTTCATCGTGCCGGAAGTGGAGGCGATCCGCACTGAGATGCTGGTCGCGCTGGAGGCGGAGGGGCACAAGGTGGTGCCGACCGCGCGGGCGACGCAGATGACGATGAACCGGGACGCGATCCGGGCGCTCGCGGCGGAGACTTTGGGGCTCCGGACCTCGCGCTACCGCTTCGCGGAGAGCTTCGACGAAGTGCGCGCGGCGGCGGCGCATACCGGGCTGCCCTGCGTGGTGAAGCCGGTCATGTCCTCCTCGGGGAAGGGGCAGAGCACGGTGCGCGCCGAGGGCGAGCTGGAGGCGGCGTGGACCTATGCGGTGGCGAACATGCGCGGCGACCGGCCGCGGGTGATCGTCGAGGAATGGATCGACTTCGACTATGAGATAACGCTGCTGACGGTGAGGACGAAGGACGGCATCCTCTTCTGCCCGCCGATCGGGCACCGGCAGGAGCATGGCGACTACCGGGAAAGCTGCCAGCCGATGGCGATGTCGCCCGCAACGCTGGCTTCGGCGGAGGCGATGGCGGCGAAGGTGGTCGAGGATCTCGGCGGCTTCGGGCTCTACGGCGTCGAATTCTTCGTGAAGGGCGACGAAGCGATCTTCTCCGAGCTCAGTCCGAGGCCGCACGACACGGGCATGGTGACGCTCGTCTCGCAGGACCTGTCGGAGTTCGACCTCCACGCGCGGGCGATCATGGGCCTGCCGATCCCGGCGGTACGGCTCAGGGCCCCGTCCGCTTCGGCAGTGATCCTGGCGGACCGGGAGGCGGAGGCGTTCCGCTTCGAAGGGCTCGCCGAGGCGCTGGGAGCCGACGGCGTGGACGTGCGCATCTTCGGCAAGCCGGCGACGCGCAGGAACCGGCGCATGGGCGTGGCGCTCGCCTCGGCGGAAACGGTTGAAGAGGCGCGGCGGATCGCGGTGGACGCGGCGGCGAAGGTCCGGATCGTTTATTAAAGGCCGGCGACGTCCGTCGTCTCGGCTTCGGCCTTCGCTTCGACCGGCTCGCCTTCCGGTGCTTCCTCGATCTGATAGGCGGCGTAGCGGCCGACTTCGGCGCGCTGCGCTTCGAAGGCGCTCGGCTCTTCCTCGACGGGGGTGAGCCGGTCCCGCGGATCGGGCGCCCAGGCGGATGCGGTCCGCGGTTCGGCGCGCCAGCCGGTTTCGAGGACGGCGCGGTTCGGCGAGGCATAGGCATCGCGGGCGGCGAGGGCCTCGCAGTTCACGCAATCGGCGCTGCGGGCGGCGGCGCCTTCGTCCCAGCCGTAGAGTTCCGCGAAGCGCGGGCTTTGCTCGGCGAGCGCGCCGGCATCGATGGCCGCGCCGCGGTCGCGGGGGTGGACGGCGGCGCCCTGGTAATAAAGCGGGTTGATCTGGCCGATGGCGCTTTCGCCGATGTGGACGCCGAAGGCTCCGGCGGCGAGGATCAGGGCGCCGTAGGCGGAGTAAACCAGCTTCCTGTCCATCACCCACTCCACTCAACACGCGGTTACGGGAGGTTCAACGAGGGGGCGGGCGGCGCGTTCCGGTTTATCGCGAAGGGTTCGTGCCCTCACCCTCCCACCGCCTGCGGCGGCGGGCCCCTCCCTCTCCCGAAATGGGAGAGGGGTTGTTGCTCAGCCCTCCGGCTCGTCGTGGATCCAGCTCGGGTGGAGGGTGTCGAGGAGGGTCCAGGCGCCTTCTTTGTGCTCGGCCCACATCCTTCCGAGGCGGATCGTCGTTGCTGGGCGGGCGGGCGGCCAGGCCAGGATGCGCACCCGCCCCTCCTCGGCGGCTTCGACGATGCCGAGGCTCATGTCGGTGCCGTCCGCGTCGGCCAAGGAGCAGATCGGGTGGCGGCCGCCGAGTTCGATGGCGATGGGCGGGGCGGGTTCGAAGGCTGGGTCCGTGAACGTCAGGCTTTCGGCGCCGGCGAGGGCGGAGGCGAAGGATTGCTGGCGGAGCGCGGCGCGGGCGGAGGGTGTCTTGCGGGCGGCGCTGGGGCTGGACTTCAGGCGGATCACGGCGCGGTGCGGGTGCTTGTCGAGGATCGGGGCGACGGCCGCTTCCTCGCCGAGGGCGACGATGAGGTCGGCGTCGAGCGCGGAGATGGTCGCCGCCTGGAGGCGGGCGCCGAGCTTCTGGACGAAGCCGGACGTGTTGGCGACGAAGCGCGGGCTCGCGGCGGCGAGAGCCTGGCAGGCGCGGCTGATGAGGAAGACGTTGGATGCGCTGGTCGAGCCGATGAACACGAAGCCGCCAAGTTCGAGGCCGCCCGGACCGGGTCGCCCTAGGGATATCATGCCGGGCGGGCCGACGAGCTTCTGGCCCGGGTCGGCGTCGATCAGCTCATAAGCGGGCGCCGCGGTCAGGAGGGCGCGGGCGAAGCTGCTCTTGCCGGTGTCGGTCGGGCCGATGATGGCGACGCGGGTGTGAGGTGTGGCGAGGATGCGGTCGATCGCGGCGCGCCAGTCGTCGGGGATGTGGAGGTCGGTCACGCGGAGGGAACGTCGCTCCGCCTCGCTGGGTCCGGCTGGCGGTGTCGCCGCCGCCCGCACTCCGTCATTGCGAGCGTAGCGAAGCAATCCAGTGGAACTCGGACGCCCCCTGGATTGCTTCGTCGCTTCGCTCCTCGCAATGACGGCTGTGTTCGTGGCTGCGTCAGCGGTTTTCCGCGCTCACCCCTCCACCCTCAGGACCTCAGAACCTCACGCCAGCTCCTGCGCCGCCTTCAGCACTTCCGCCGCATGGCCCGGCACCTTCACCTTGCGCCAGACGCGCTTCACCACGCCGTCGCGGTCGATGAGGAAGGTGGCGCGGTCGATGCCCATGTACTTGCGGCCGTACATGCTCTTCTCGACCCAGGTGCCGAAGGCTTCGCACACCGTTCCGTCCGTATCGGAGGCGAGCGGGACCTTGAGGCCGTATTTCTCCGTGAACTTGGCGTGGGCCTTGGCCGCGTCCTTGGAGACGCCGAGGATCCAGACGCCGGCTTTCTCGAATTCCCCGGCGAGGGCGCTGAAATCCTGCGCTTCGCGGGTGCAGCCGGACGTGTCGTCCTTTGGGTAGAAATAGAGGACGAGCTTGTTGCCGCCGAAATCGGCGGGGCTGATCCTCTTGCCGTCCATCGCTTCCAGCGTCACGTCCGGAACCGGATCGCCTTCGTTCAGGGCCACGTTCGACATCGTCATCCTTCCTTTCACGTCATCCCCGCGAAAGCGGGGATCCAGCGGGACTCTCCACCCGCACCGCTCGCCTCGGCCGCTGCCTGGATTCCCGCTTTCGCGGGAATGACGATCAGGAGGCGGACGAAGACACGTCGCGCCAGAGCGCAGCGATCCTCTGCCGCGCATCGGCGCAGGCTTCAAGGAGCGAGTCCCAGTCCTTCTGCCCGCAGGCCGCGGCGACGAGCGGGCGGGTGGCCTCGGGCGGCGGCTCGCCGGCGGGGGCGACGAGGCGGATCATGACCAGCATGCGCACGAGAAGGCGCAAGGCGGGATCGATGTCGGGGGAGACGAGGCCGGCCTTGGCGAGCGCGGCGAGGGCGACTTCGAGATGGGGATCGAGGCCGATGCCGCGGCGCAGCTGGAGCGTGTGGACGGCGAATTCGAGATCGACGAGGCCACCTGGCATCAGCTTGACGTCGAGCGGGCCCGAGGGCGGCTTGTTGCGGGCGATCTCGGCGCGCATCGAGCGCGTGTCTTCGGTGAGCTTCGCCGCGTCGCGCGGGCGGCTGAGGACGGCGAGAATTTCCTCGCGAAGGGCCGCGCGGGCTTCGGACGAGCCGTAGACCGGGCGAGCGCGGGTGAGCGCCATATGCTCCCAGGTCCAGGCCTGTTCGATATAGTAGCGGGCGAAGGTCTCGACCGAGATGGCGTGCATCCCGTCGGTGCCGGAGGGGCGGAGGCGCGTGTCGACGTCGTAGAGCGGGCCGGCCGCGGTGGCGACGCTGAGCGCGGCGGTGACTCGGGGGCCGAGGCGGTTGAAATAATCGGTGGCGCGCAGGGGCTTGGGGCCGTCGCTCTGATTGTCGTGGGTGCCGCTGAAGAGATAGACGAGGTCGAGATCGGAGGCGTGGGTCAGCGCTTCGCCGCCCAGCCGGCCGAGGCCGAGGATGAGGAGCTCGGAGCCGGGCACCTTGCCGTGGCGCTTCTCGAATTCGGCGACGGTCGCATCGGCGAGGACGTTGATCGCGGCTTCGGCGATGCGCGAATAGCCTTCGGCGACTTCGATCGGATCGCTTGCCGCCGCGACGAGCTGGACGCCCAGCGCGAAGCGGCGCTCGTTGACCAGGCGGCGGACGCGGTCGAGGACGAGCTGGTAATCCTCTCCCGCGCGGTCGGAGCGGCGGAAATCCTCGATCAGGGTCTCGACGGGCGGGACCGGCGCGAAGGCGCTGGAGTCGATCAAAGTGTCGAGGAGTTCGGCGCGGCGGCCGAGCTGTTCGGCGAGGACGGGGGCGTGGCTCAGCACCGTGGCGAGGATGCGGGTGAGCTCGGGCTGCGCTTCCAGGAGGCGGAAGAAGTTGATGCCGCTCGGCAGCCGCTCGACGAGCTGGTCGAAGCGGTTGACCGCGCGCATCGCATCGGGCGCCTTGCCGAAGGCTTCAACGAGGACGGGGAGCATCGCTTCGAAGGCGGCGCGGGCGGGCGGGCTCCGCAGCGCGCGGACCTTGCCCGAGCGCCAGCCTTCGACGCGGAGCCGCGCGGCGACGGGATCGGTGAAGCCGGCGGCGGCGAGGCGGGCTTCGAGCGGTTCGGCGCCTTCGGGCAGGAGATCGCCCTCCCCCGCGTCCAGCGCATCGTAGGCGCGGGCGACCTGGGTGACGGCGGGGCGGACGCGTTCGATCAAAGCGGCGCCGTCCTCGAGGCCGTGGAGCCGGGCGACGTTGTCCATCTCCTCGGCGCTCTTCGGCAGCTCGTGCGTCTGGCGGTCCTCGACCATCTGGAGGCGGTGCTCGATCGTGCGCAGGAGCGTGTAGCTCTCCGCCAGAGCCTCCGCTTCGGCGGCGTCGATGCGGCCGGCGTCGCCCAGCGCCTTCAGGGCGCCCAGCGTATCGGGGACGCGCAGCGCCGGGTCACGGCCGCCGTGGATGAGCTGGTGGATCTGGGCGAAGAATTCGATCTCGCGAATGCCGCCCCGCCCGCGCTTCAAATCGTAGCCGGGGCCGAACGCTTGGCCCTGCGCATAATGGTCGCGGATGCGGCGCGTGATCGACTGGATTTCGCCGATCGCTCCGAAATCGAGGCTGCGGCGCCAGACGAAGGGGTGGACGGCGTCGAGGAAGTAGCGGCCGACCACCGGGTCGCCGGCCACGAAGCGGGCGCGGATGAAGGCGGCGCGCTCCCAGGGAAGGGCCGAGCTTTCATAATAGCCGATCGCCGCTTCGACCGGGAGGACGATGGGCGTGACTTCGGGGGAGGGGCGGAGGCGAAGATCGACGCGAAAGGCGAAGCCGTCTTCCGTCTTCTTTTGGAGCAGGTCGGCGACGCGCTTGCCGATCCGGACCGCCGCTTCGGCGACATCCTCGCGCGGCCGGCGCGGCAGCGTCGCGGGATTGAAGAGCAGGATGACGTCGACGTCCGAGGAATAGTTGAGCTCGCACGAGCCGAGCTTGCCCATGGCGATGACGGCGAAACCGCGCGGTTCCTCACCCGGTGTGCGCTCCGCGATGGCGGTGCGGACGGCGCGGTCCAGCGCGCGGTCGGCGAGGGCGGAGAGACGCTCGACGACGTCGCTGAGCGAAAGGATTCCCGAGAGATCGCCGATACCTAGCGCAAGGGACAGGCCGTTCCGCTCCCGCCGGAGCGCGGCCATCGGATCGGGCGTGTCGTCGCCTTCGCGCCGCGCGGCGGCGAAGGCGTCATCGAGCGACCCCGCCTCCAGCGCGGCGGCGACGGCGGTGCGGGCGGCGAGCTGCTGGCGTAAATAGGGGGAATGAAGGCGGGCGCGGTCCAGCGCCCGGTTAACCTCCCGTTTACTTTGTGTTTCCTTCATACAACAACCATTCGATGTTCCGTTCGGGAGGCGCAACGAGTGCAACTCCGCCGGCTAATGTGAGTTATTGCTTTCGTGGATACACTGAACTCGAAACGGGAAGCGATGACCAATGCACCGGCAAGGCGGTTCGTGAAGGTGGCCCCGCCCACCGTTCACGCCGGCGTCGGGAACGCGCTGCGTCAGGCGTTCCAGATGGACGGCGAAGTCCGTTCGTTGAAGGCGTTCGAGGACCTGCTCGCACGGCTCGACTGAGCTGGGGCTGCGCGGACCGCCGCGAAAACATCGAAGATTCCAGAAGCCGTCACCCCGGACTTGATCCGGGGTCCACCTTCTTGCGGGCGCGGCTTGCAGAAGAAGGTGGATGCCGGATCAAGTCCGGCATTACGGGGGTGGAGGCGCCTACGCTCATCCTCCCGGTGCGCGGAGCGCATGGGGAGGGGGACCATGCGAAGCATGGTGGAGGGGTAGAAGGCGAGGCCTCGTCACCTACCCCTCCACCGCTCTTCGAGCGGTCCCCCTCCCCATCGCCTGCGGCGACAGGGAGGATGTGCGTCCTCAATCGTCGAAGTGGCCGCCCCTCGGGTCGCGGTCCTTCGAGAGGTCGTCGACTTCGCTCATGATCGACTGGAGGGCGCTCTGGTTCGGGTTGGTCTCGTGCTCGCGGCGGCTCGGGAGCTTGCCTTCGGCGAGAAGGTTCTCGAGGGCGACGCGACCGCGGGCGACTCGGCTCTTGATCGTGCCGACGGCGCAGCCGCAAATCTCGGCCGCTTCCTCATAAGCGAAGCCGCCGGCCCCGACGAGGATCAAGGCCTCGCGCTGGGGCTGCGGCAGGTGAAGGAGCGCGCGCTGCATGTCCGACAATTCGACGTGCCGGTCCTGGCTGGCCGGCGCGGCGAGCAGCTTCGACGCCGTCAATTCGTCCCAGTCGCCCTTGAAGCGGGCGCGGCGCATCTGGCTGAGGAACAGGTTCCTGAGGATGATGAAGGTCCAGGCGCGCATGTTGGTGCCGGCCTGAAAGCGCTTGCGGGCGGCCCAGGCCTTGAGAAGCGTCTCCTGGACGAGGTCGTCGGCGAGGTCGCGGCTTCCCGAAAGCGAGCGGCCGAAGGCGCGCAGGTGCGGGATGACCTGCGCGAGCTGGTCCTTGAACTCGTTGTCGGGCAGCGGGACGGGCTCGGCCGCCGGGAGGTTCCCGGTCTCCGCCTCGTCGAAATCCGCCGGTTGGTCCACCGCCATCAGGCCCCCGATCCTACGCAAACAAGAAGATGGTCATGCGCGTGCCGGCGCGGGAACCGCGCCGTTTCTTCCGTCACAGGTAGAGGCTCAGGACCAGATGAACAAGATGAGGGCGAAGGCGATCAGGACGAGCCCGAGCCCCCAGCCGAGGACGTAGCGCGTCATCTTGGGAGTCGTGCCGCCCCGGGCTTCGGTCGCGGTGATATGTTCGGGCCCGTCGTTCATGCGCGCAAAAATCCCCTGGGGAGTTCCAGTCGTTACGAGCGGGGAACGCCCGCTCGTGGCGGCGGTTCCCTGCCCCCTCTCCTCAGGCCGGGATCGTCGCCGTGTCGAAGAACAGGGCCTGGGCGATCGCCGCCTTCACCGTGGAGCGCTGGAACGGCTTGGTGATGAGGAAGGTCGGCTCCGGCCGCTCGCCCGTGAGAAGACGCTCCGGGAAAGCCGTGATGAAGATCACAGGCACCTGGAACTCCGCAAGAATGTCCTTGACCGCATCGATGCCCGAACTGTCGTCGGCGAGCTGGATGTCGGCGAGGACGAGGCCCGGCCGCCGCGCCTTCGCCTGCGCCACCGCTTCGTCCCGGGTGACGGCGACGCCCGTCACCGTGTGGCCGAGATCGCGCACGATCGTTTCGATGTCCATGGCGATGATCGGCTCGTCCTCGATGATGAGGACTTCGGCGCGGGTCTGGCGCTCGATCTCGGCGAGGGCTTCGGTGACCAGCGACTCGACCTCTTCGGGCGTGCCGCCGATCAGATAGCCGGCGTCCTCGGACGTAAAGCCTTCCATGGCGGTGAGCAGCAGGGCCTGGCGCGACAGCGGCGTGATCTGCGCGAGGCGCGCCTTGGCGATCGATTCGGGATCGTCACCGTCCGTGTTGTTCGGATCCTCCTCGATATTGGCCGAGGACCAGATGGCGTGGAATGTGCGGTAAAGTCCGAGGCGCGGGTCGACGTCGCGCGGGAAATCGCCCGGCGAGGCGACGATCGCTTCCAGAGTCGCGCGCACGAAGGCGTCGCCGTGACCCTGGCTCCCCGTCAGCGCACGCGCGTAGCGGCGAAGGAATGGAAGATGCGGCGCGAGATCCTGGCCAAGCGACATGTTCGTTGCGACTCCTGTGTCCGTTAAGGGTGCCTATGGAGTGGCCATCCCCCGCATTGCAAGCCCGCCGGTGCGACGCCGGAGCGGGAGCGCTGCCCGATGGAAAGGTCCCGCAAAGTGGGCGCGCCGATGCATGGAACCAATGGCCGACTTTTTTGTTTCCATGGCCGCGCTTGGGGATTATTTCGCCGGCGAACCATGGGGTCTGTCCGGCGGGGACGGCGGCGCTGAAGCCGGTCCGGCAGGCCTCGAGCGAAGAAAAGACGCGGGCACGGCGGTGCCGTGTGAGGGGTAAGCCAGTTGAGCTTTGCGGACGAGAAAGACGGCGACCGCCGGCGTAAGGCCGATGGGAATGCCGACGGCGGCAGCGCGGCGGCGAGGAAGCAGAAGAAGAAACCGGCCGTTCCCGAGGTCGGGAACGCCCTGCGTTCCGCGTACCAGCGCACGCTCGACGAGGATATTCCGCCCGAAATGATGGATTTGCTTGGCAAGCTTGGATAGGACCGCGCCCGAGGACGTTCCAAGCGGCGTGACCGACGACCGGAATATCGCCAGCGAAAGAGGCGCCGCCGAAAGGGGGGCCGAAGGCGCGGCCGAGAGGGCGGCCGAGAGAGGCTGGGTCCGGGCGCGCTACGGCCGCCTGTCGACCGGGCTCAAGATGCTCCTCATCCTTGCCGCCGGCCTGCTGCCGCTCGGCATCGTGGCGGTGACCGCCTCCATCTACAGCGCCCGCGAGAACTGGTCGCGCGACGAAGTGGAGATGCGCGCGGTCGTGTCGCAAAGCGCGCAGCAGCTCCATGTCGCCGTGATGCGCAGCGCCGTCGTCATCCGCGCCGCCGCGCCGGCCTTGTCCCAGGTCTCCGACAATTCCGGCCTCTGCCGCCGCACGATCGAGCGGCTGGAGCCGCTGCAGCTCCTCCCGGCGCGCTACGCCATCTTCGGCTCCGGCGACCGCCTGCTGTGCGCGACGCCGGGCTTTACGCCGCCGGCGGGGCTCGCCGCGCTCCGCCGCTCCCAGATCGAAATCAGCCCGGACGGGCGCCTGCTTCGCTTCGTGCTGGTCGACGAGGCCGGCAATCTCGAAGGCGCGGGCGAATTCGCGCAGGAGGATCTCGCCCGCCTCGTCGATCCGCAGCGCTCCGGCATGTCATTCAACATCGATCTCCTGCAGAACGGCCGGACCATGGCGCTGCAGGAAGGCGGCAAGGCGGGACGCCTGCAGCAGGAGCGGACCGTCGAGCGGCCGATCGCCGGCGGCATCGTCCTCCGGGTCCGCGCGGGAATGACGTCGATCACCGGGGCGGAGCTGCTGATGATCCTGCTCCCCATCCTGATGCTGCTCTTCGCCGCCGCCATCGGCTGGTACATCGCCGAGCGGCTGCTGCTCCGGCCTCTCGTCCGGATGCAGCGCGCCGTCGCCGGCTACCGGCCGGGCGACCGCGGGCTCGATCTTCCGGACCTGCGCTCGCCCGCCCGCGAGATAGGCGAACTCGGCGACGCGTTCGACGACGTGACGCGCACCGTCGCGCGGCACGAGGCGGAGCTCGAAGCCGCCGTCGAGCGGCAGACCCGCCTGGTGCGCGAAGTCCACCACCGGGTGAAGAACAACCTCCAGGTCGTCGCCTCGCTCCTCAACCTCCACGCCCGCGGCGCGACCAGCGAGGATGTGGCCGCCGCCTATGCATCGATCCAGCGCCGGGTCGACGCGCTCGCCGTCGTCCACCGCAACCATTATGCCGAGCTCGAGGAAAATCGCGGCGTGGCGCTGCGCTCGCTCATCTCCGAGCTCGCCGCCAACCTGCGCGCCACCGCCCCCGCGTCGGCCGCGCACATGCAGATCCGGCTCGACGTCGAGCCTTTCTACGGCACGCAAGACGTGGCCGTCTCGGTCGCCTTCCTGGTCACCGAAATGGTCGAGTTCGGAATGTTCTGCGGCGCGACCTGGATGTCGGTCACGCTGGAAGGCGACGGCGAGGGCGACAGGCCGACGCACGCCGCGCTTTCCATCGAATCCGACGCCCTGGCGGGCGAGATGACCTGCGACCCGAAATTGTTCGAGCGCTTCGACCGCATCGTCACCGGCCTGTCCCGCCAGCTTCGCTCCGTGCTCGACCGCGACAGCGTGCGCGGGCGATATGCGCTCAGGATCGCGGTGGTGGACCGGGCGGAGCGATAAGGCGGCTGACGGCGAGTGGCGGTGCCAAACACGTCATCCCGGCGAAGGCCGGGATCTCAGGACAAGAAGCCGCGGGCGCATGTGCAGGGCATCTCCCTGCGCCTGCCACTCGCGCCGGCACCTTTCACCCGCTGAGATCCCGGCCTTCGCCGGGATGACGGCTCTGGACGGAAGCTCGTGGGGCCCTCCCGAAAAAAATCACGCCCCGCGCATTTTTTTCGAAAGCTGCGGGAACCCACCTGCCGGTGCGTCGTTATGCTGTTCGGATAGTGACCTTTTGCCCCCCCGCTCTCGCTATCCAGAACATGAGCCCGGACGCGCTAACCTCCCCCCCCCCGGTAGCGCCTCCGGGCTCAACTTTTTCGGCCACGGGCCGATCCACCAAATCCCCCGCCATCCTCGCCCGAGCGCTGCCGCGTTCGGCGCCGGCCGTTTGCATGCGCCCAGCGGCAGGCCGGGAAGGCAGGACGGCCGGACAAATCGCCTGTCCGGCGCGGGCTCGACGGGACGGACGCGGAACAACCGCGGCGAGCCGGGCATTTACCCTTCATCGGCTCCGGCGCCAGTTTCCGCCCCGGAGCTTTTTGGGAGACGCCAGATGAAGAAGCTTCTCGTGATCGCCGCCGTGACCTCCGGGCTGGTCCTCACCGCCTGCAACACCGTCCGCGGCGCTGCCGACGACGTCGAATCGACGACGGACTGCGTCGACGGCAAGGCCAACAACTGCTGAGCCCTTCCGGCTCAACCAGGTTTCGAAGCTTCGGCGTCGCCTTCGGGCGGCGCCTTTTTTTAAACGCGACGGCCGCCGGAGAGACTTGAAGCTCCGGCGGCCCTTTCGCTCAGCGGGCGCGGGCGCGCTCGATCGCTTCGGCGCGGCAGGTCCGGACGTGGATATAGGCGGTGAGGGTGCGGCTTCCGCCCGATCCGCAGACGCGGCGCGCCGCCTGGGCGATCCGCCTCTCGATCTCGTCGGCGTCCTGCTGCCGGTCGAGGTCGTGAATATCGACTTCCTGTGCGGCGACCTGGTCGCGCGCCGCGGCCGGCGCGGCAAAGGCGAGTGCGGCGACCGCGGCCGCGGCGATCGTTGCGAACGTCTTCATGTTTCTTCTCCCAACCCCGTAAATTCCCCTGTGCCGCTCATGTTGGGCCGGCTTTCGCCCGGGCGCAGTGTCCGTTCTTGCGAAGAAGATTGATCGTTCTTGCGTGTTTTACGTATATAACACGGTGCGAGCGGATTCTGTCAGCCGCCGTTCAGGTGCGACATGTGTAACTTGCCTCCGTAACGAGGGGAGTAAGGGACGTGAGCACCGCATTTTCGGTCCTCGACCAGCATCTGGAGGCGCCGCGAGCCGGCGTTCCGCAGGGGCGGCTGGTCCTGTCGAGGCTGGCGCCGGGGCGGTCGGTGCTCGGCGCGGGGGCGCCGTCAATCAAGATGGTGCTGCAGGGCGAGGAGCTCTACCAGATCGACGGGCGGACCCTGCGCGTCGAGCCCGGCCAGTTCCTGTACCTCGATTCGGGCGCCGCGTGCCTCGGCACCAACAAGGTCGACACGGTCGGCATCTGCCTCAGCCTTCCGGACGGCTGGCGGGGCCCCGGCGCGGCGGAAGGCCACGATCCGGTGCTCGGCCGCGCCCTCGTCCTGTCGGCGCGGACCAGCGCGATCGGCCGCACGCTCGAACATTACGGACGCGAGATCGCGCGCGACGTTTCCAAGGGCGCGGCGCTCGCGACCGAGATCGTCGCCCGCGCCGGGGCCGCGGTGCGCGAGCCGCTCGCCGACAGCCGAATCGCGATCGAGGCGCTCAAGGTCGTGAAGGCTTCGACCCGCCAGGCGCTCTTCCAGCGGCTGGAGCGGGCGCGCGGCTTCCTCCATGCGAACGACAGCCGCGCGGTGACCTTGGGCGAGCTGGCGACGGTGGCGAACCTGTCGCAATTCCACCTCGCCCGCTATTTCCGCCTCGCCTTCGGCCGCCCGCCGATCGCCTATCACCGCGCGCTCCGCCTCGCGCGTGCCGCCGAATTCCTGACGCATGACGAGGGGACGATCGCGGAAGCGGCGGAGATTGCCGGCTATTCCGATTCGGTCTCGCTCTGCCACGCCTTCCGCCGCCACTACGGCAAGGCGCCGCGCGCCTGGCTCGGCGATGCGATGCGGGCGTGCCGCGAAACGGGAGAGCCGCTCGCGGCGTGAGCTGCGGGGCGGCGTGAGCCGGGGGCAGCGGGAAGCGCTCCGCGGCCGCCTGCGCCTTTCACCCCCAGAGGTCCCGGCCTTCAACCTTCGGTTGAAGTTTACTCTGAGCGCCTGCCTTGCAGGCAGTCGAAGGGCCGGATGACGATCCTGGACGCCCCGTTCCATCTGAGTCTTGCGGGGCTCGTCCCCAACGCGTCATCCCCGCGCAGGCCGGGATCTCAGCGGGTGAAGAGCGCTGCGGTTCTGGGCAGACGCCCGGCAGGTAAAAGGAGCCGCCGGCGTGCTGCAACCCGCCCTTCGACAGGCTCGGGGCTCGCGGGGTTCGTGGAATGCTGCCTTACCGGTACCGCAGGGCTGACGCTGTAGAAGCTCGGTTGCTGCACGTTGAGCACACGGGCGCATTTCCGGTCCTTCGGCCGATCGTCGCCGGCGGATGCCGTGCGACTTACCCTCGGGTAGAACGCAAGAGTGGGCCAGGCCAGGTGACATGCTGCAATCCCGGCGCCGGCACGCCTCCGCGCGGGATCAGCAGGCGGCGAGCTGGATTGATTCCGCTGGCCCTGAGCCTGTCGAAGGGCGGTTTGCAGCGCACCGCGATCCTCGGTCCGTGCGCGCCGCCGGTGCTGCGCCGCCGCCCCCGCCTCACACAGCCCCAGACGCGAAATGGGGGCCGGCATTGCTGCCGGCCCCCACTCTTCCGTGGCATGGTGCCCGGCCGAAACCTGACACCTTGCTTTGGAGAGGGTTCCGGCCGAGGCCTTTCGGCCCCGGTCGGTTCCCTTTCGGGTTCTTCGTCCGGGCGCGTAAAGCGCCTTTCCGAAAGATCCCAGGGCTGCCTGGCAAAGCGAACTTCGCCCGGTCCCTTGCGGGTCCCCTCGGAAGCAAGCTCCCTCGGTTTCCCGGGACGGCCTTTCCGAAGCGAACTTCGGCTGCCCTTCCCTTCCGGACCTTCCGCAAGGAGCAAGCTCCTCATGTCGGGTCCGACCGGTTCGGGAAAAACGAAGCGAACTTCGTGATCCCGGACCTTTCGCGGTTTCCACTCCGCCCGAAGACTTCGTGGGTCCGCTGGACCGGTTCGGAAAAGTGGGGTCGGCTCCGGCTTTCGCCCTTGCCTCGCGCTTCTTCCCGTCCGCGCCCGGCCTCCTTCGGTTTCGCTCGGCATCCCCGAAGGTTTGCCGCTTTTCCGCCGCTGTCGGCCGCTGCGTCCGATCCGCTTTCCCGTTTCCGGGGAGGCTTCTCTTCCGCCGCCCTTGAACAATGCGCCCCCGATTCGATTCGCGCCATAGGCCCAAGCCTGTGGATAACGGGGATATCGGGGATGGAATTGATTCAGTTTAACGCAGCCCGGGCCCGCTCCTGCTCTTTCGCCGCCCCTTCGCGCCGGGCGAGCGGGACCTAAGCTGCGGCGAATCGCGGCTGCATCGCCTTCGAAGCGCACGAAAAAACCCGCGGGATGCGCTCCCGCGGGCTCTTCGTTGTTCAGCCGCGTCGCGGGCGCTTAGCGCACCGACCGGCGGGTGAAGAGGTTGACGATTGCGAGGAGAAGCAGCGCGCCGATGAAGGCGGCGATCAGCGTGCCGCCGTCGAGCGGGCTGTTCAGGATGTTGCCGTCCGCGCCGAAGAAACGACCGAGCAGGAAGCTGCCGAGAAGCGAGCCGACGATGCCGACGACGATGTTGAGCAGGATGCCCTGCTGGCCGTTGGTGCGCATGACGATGCTCGCGAGCCAGCCGATGATGCCCCCGATGATCAATGCGATGATGATGTTCATGGGCTATACTCCTGGATGACTGCCCCTGCCGTTTGTGGCGCGGGATCGTTTCCTAGACGCTCCGACCGGCCAGCCGGTTCCCTCTCGCGGCGAAGCGAAGCGGCTTCGTGCGGCGTGCCGGGCGGCGGCGCACCGCAAATCCGCCCTTCGACAGGCTCGAGACCAGCGGCTGAGAATTTACGGAGCGCTTCCCACGACCGCCAGGGTTGAGCCTGTCGAAGCCCGGTTCGCGCTCCGGCGCCTAGACGATGAAGTCGCCCGCCGTCAGCGGCTGGCCGGCTTCGACGTGGACGTCGATGACGAGGTCGGCGATGCCGTCGCCGTTGACGTCGCCTTCGACGCGCCAGAGGTCGCCCGAGACGTTGTAGGTGCGAAGC
>DASQND010000010.1:0-23901 GCA_035645215.1 Allosphingosinicella sp. | reverse complement strand
GGCGCGGGCGAACCCGCAGCCCAAGGCCGCCCAGCCCCGGGGCGGCTCCGGAGCCGCCCCGGCGCAGCGCGGCTCGCGTCTCGGGCCCGATTTCCTGAAGGGCATCGGCTCCGATCCGGCTTCGGCCTCACAGCGGAGCGCCGGCGCCGTCGTCAGCGCCGAAGCCAAAGCGAGCATGGACGCGGCCATCCTGCGCGCGCTCCAGCCCTGCCGCCGCCAGGCGCTGCCCGCGCCCGAAGCGGGCTCGATCCGGGTGCGCGTCGAAGTGACGCTGAACCCGAACGGCGGGCTCGCCAGCGCGCGGGTCCTTTCCGTCGCGGGCGCCACCGGCAACCTCGCAATCTACGAACAACGGATGCGCGATCTCGCCACCAACGTAATCGAGCAATGCGCGCCGATCCGCGGCCTTCCGGCCGAATATTACAATGTAGCCAGAGGCTGGCGGACCTTCCGCTACGTCTTCCCCGAATGAGGCCCGAGCCAATGAAACAGTTGAGTTTGCGTAACTTCCTTCTCGCCGCCGCCGCCGCCGCGATCCTTCCGGGCGCCGCGGCCGCGCAGACCGCGCCGCCTGCCGCCGCCCAGGGGGATCCCGCCGACGACGACGTCATCGAGCTGCGCGTCGGCGAAGGCGTCTTCACGTCCGTCTCCATCGCCGTGCCGGCCATGCCGACACCCGCCTCCGCCGCGACGCCCGCCGGCGAGACCGGCGCGCTCGGCCGGCAGGTGGCGCAGATCGTCGCGACGAACCTCCGGAACAGCGGCCTTTTCACCGCCTCGGGTCCGGACGGCCTCCCCGCGGTCTCCTATCCGCAGGTGACCTCGCCCAATTACGGCGCCTTCGCCGGCGCCGCGCAGACGCTCGTCCAGGGCTACGTCCAGGCCAATGCCAACGGCTCGCTGACGATCGGCTGCTATCTCTACGACGTCTCCGCCCAGCGCGCGCTCGCCTCCGAAGGCTTCACCGTGCAGCCCGCCCAGTGGCGCCGCGCCGCGCACCGCTGCGCCGACATGATCTACGGGCGGTTGACCGGCGAAAGCGGCCTGTTCGACAGCCGCGTCGTCTATGTCGCCGAAAGCGGCCCTCCGGGGCGGCGGGTGAAGCGGCTCGCGATCATGGACCAGGACGGGGCGAACCACCGCTTCCTCACCAACGGCCAGTTCACGGCGCTCACGCCGCGCCTGTCGCCCGACAACCGCACCATCACCTACATGACCTACACCGAGGAGCAGCCGCGGGTCTTCGTCTACGACATCGCCTCCGGCCGCTCGCGCCCGCTGGTCGATGCCCGGCACATGACCTTCGCGCCGCGCTTCTCGCCCGACGGGAAGCAGATCGTCTTTTCGATGGCGGTGAACGGCAATACCGACGTCTACCGCGTCTCGACGGCGGGCGGCGCCCCCATCCGCCTCACCACAGCGCCCGGCATCGACACGGGCGGCAGCTTCTCGCCGGACGGCAGCCGCATCGTCTTCGAAAGCGACCGTTCGGGCGGGCAGCAGATCTACGTCATGAGCGCCGACGGCTCCGGCCAGCGGCGGATCAGCTTCGGCGGCGGGCGCTATGCGACGCCCGTGTGGAGCCCGCGCGGCGACCTTATCGCGTTCACCAAGATCGCCGGCAATTTCCGGATCGGCGTCATGTCGCCCACCGGCGGCGGCGAGCGCCTGCTGACCAACGGCTGGCACGACGAAGGCCCGAGCTGGGCGCCGAACGGACGCGTCCTCATCTTCTTCCGGAGCGCGCAAGGGTCGGGCCGCGGCTCCATCTGGGCGATCGACGCCGCCGGCGGCAACGAACGCCGCATCGTCACCCCCCTCGACGGCTCCGACCCCGCCTGGTCCGCCATCAACCCATAAGTCTCGCAGTACGGAGAACGACCATGAAGACATCCAGCATCACCGCCCTGGCCGCGCTGCTCGCGCTGACCGCGGCCTGCTCGTCCAAGCGCCCGGCCCAGCTTCCGCCGGCGCCGCCCTCCGAAACCGACGGCAGCGGAAATCCGGACGGCGGCGGCTTCGACCAGGGCGGCGTCGAGGGCGCGGCGATCCCGGGCAGCCAGCGCCACTTTCTGATGGCCGTTCCGTCCGACCGCGTCTTCTTCGACACGGACGAATTCGGCCTGTCCGGCGACGACCGCGCCACCCTCGATGCCCAGGCGCGCTATCTCGCCCAATATCCTTCGGTCTCGGTGACGATCGAAGGCCATGCCGACGAGCGCGGCACCCGCGAATACAATCTCGCTTTGGGCGAGCGCCGCGCGAACAGCGTCCGCAACTATCTCGAATCGCGCGGCGTCGGCGCCAACCGGATGACGACGATCAGCTGGGGCAAGGAACGCCCGGCGGTGGAAGGCTCGAGCGATCAGGCCTGGTCCCAGAACCGCCGCGCGGTGACGGTGCTTCCGAACTAAATCCTCCCCTCGATTTCGAGGGGAGGGGGACCACCCGAAGGGTGGTGGAGGGGTTCGAGCGAAGCGAGCCTCTCTTCTTCTCCAAACAAAACAAGAGGCGCTTCGCGCCGCCCCTCCACCGCGCTTCGCGCGGTCCCCCTCCCCTGCAATGCAGGGGAGGATTCTCACCCGCCCGGCTGTTCCGCCGCCCTAGGCGGCGGATTGAACGCCTCCTCGATCATGCGCGCGAGCCTAAGCCCCCCGCGGGCGACCTGGCGCCGGACGATCGGGATGACGCGCCGCGTCGTTTCCTCGCCGATGACCGGCCGCTCCGCCGGCACCGGCCCGCACGGATCGGCCATGACGAGGCCGTAGGCGAAGTCGCGGCTCGCCTGCCAGCTTTCGCGCGCCCAGTCGGTGACGCTTCCCGCCCGCATCGCCTCCCGGTCGGCGGGGGTGAGTTCGGCGAGGATGCCCGCCGGGCCGCCGGTCGGGTTCGAAATGCCGCGGTCGGCGAAGAAGCCGTCCCAGACGCCGTGGAGGTTCGTCCGCCCCGCGATGACGCCATACGAGACGGCGAAGCGGTTGCCGCCCAGGTCCCCGCGGTCGCCGGCGTGGAGCGGCTGGTGCATGTCGCCGACGAAATGGGCGAGAAAGGCCAGCGCCATGATCCGCTCGCGAGTCGGCAGCGCCTTGTCGCCGAGCAGGCGCGCGTGGCGCTCGATCTGCGCCGAGACGCAATTGCCGTCGCGGCAGGGCACTTCCAGATCGAACGGGCGGCAGACGTCGACATTCTGGTAATGCCAGGACGAGGCGTAGCTGAAGCGGTCGCGATATTGCTTGATGCAGTCTGGCCAGACCGACGCATCCTCGAGCGTCCGCGCCGAGCATTCCGGCGTCTCGAGAAGCCGCGACTGGCCGAGCAGGCGCCGCACTTCGCGCCTGGACGAGGGCGGCAGGTTCATGTCGGCGATGGTCGCCACCGTCTCGTGGCCGTACTCCCACCAGGCAGCGGCGGGCGCGGGGGCGAACAACAGGGCCGCCAGGAACGGATAAGCGAATTTCAGCACTGTTCGTCCCCGTAGATCGCGACGCTGCGGCCGTCCGGCGTCGCGAGACCGCGGTACATTCCGGCCGAATTGAACGGGAAGGCGACCTCGCCCGCCGCGGAGACGGCGATCACGCCGCCCGTGCCGCCGAGCGCGCCCATCTCCGCGATGGCCGCGGCCGCCGCGTCCTCGAGGCGCTCGCCGCCATGGCGCACCCGCGCCGCGATCTCATGGGCGACGGCGGTGCGGATGAAATATTCGCCGGTGCCGGTCGCGGAGACGGCGCAGGTCCGGTCGTCGGCCCAGGTGCCCGCGCCGATGATCGGCGAATCCCCGATCCGGCCCCAGCGTTTGCCGGTGATCCCGCCGGTCGAGGTCGCGGCGGCGAGGTGGCCGTGCGCGTCGAGCGCCACCGCGCCGACCGTGCCGTATTTCATCTCCTCGTCGAACCAGCCGTCCGGCATGGCCTGGATTTCCTCGAGCTGGCGCCGGCGCTCCTCGGTGATGAAATATTCGGGCGGCACCTGCTCCAGATCCTTTTCGCGGGAGAATTGGTCGGCGCCCTCGCGGCTCAGCATGACGTGCGGGCTTTGCTCCATCACGGCACGCGCCAGGCTCACCGGGTTCTTCGTTGCCGTCACTCCGGTCACCGAACCCGCCTTGCGCTCACGGCCGTCCATGATCGCGGCGTCCATTTCGTTGGTCGCCTGATAGGTGAAGACGGCGCCGCGGCCGGCGTTGAAATGGGGGTCGTCCTCCAGCTCGCGGGCGGCCGCTTCGACCGCCTCCAGCGCGCTGCCGCCGTCGGCGAGAATCCGGGAGCCGGTCGCCAGCGCATGGTCGAGCGCGGCGCGAATCGCCCGGTCGGTTTCGGGCGAGAGCAGGTCCCGCTCGATGACGCCGGCGCCGCCGTGGACGAGCAGCTTCCAGCCTTGCTTCGGGTTCGCGTCGCTCATCGTCTTCTCGGTCTCCTCAGGCGGGCGCCTTAGCGGCAAGGAGCGGCGCTCGCCAGCCGCGCAGGGCTTAACCGAGATAGGTCCATTTCCGGTTCCATTACGGATGTGTCTGTGCGACCCATGGACTTGCGCGCGGGCAGCCAGGGGGCGAACTTCGCGGGCTTCCAAGGGGGACTACCAAAATGATAATCAACGCAAGGATTCTGCTCGTCTGCGGGGCAGCGCTCGCTCTTTCAGCCGTTCCGGCTTCGGCGCAGCAGTCGGCGGCGCCGCTTGTCGTCGGCGCGGCGCCTGCCTCCGCCAACGTCCTGCGCGCGGGCACCGAGATCAAGATGGTGACTCGCGGCGAACTCAACTCGCGCCGCAGCCGCGTCGGCGAGCGCTTCGAGCTCGAAGTGTCGGAAGACGTGACGATGAACGGCCAGGTCGTGATCCCGGCCGGCAGCGCCGCCACCGGCGAAGTCACGCGGCGCCGCGGCAAGGGCATGTGGGGCCGCAGCGGCATCCTCGAAACGCGGCTTCTGCACGTCCGCGTCGGCGACCAGAACATCCGCATCACCGGCCAGGCGGGCGACCGCGGCCGCGCCGGCACCGCGGGCGTCGTCGCCGCCGTCGTGGCGATGCCGATCGCCGGCTTCTTCGTCACCGGCACCAGCGCCGTGATCGCGCCGGGCACCGACACGGTCGGCTATCTCGAAGCGGACCTTCCGGTTCACTTCACGGGCGACGTCCGCCCGGCCGGCCTCGTCGTTCCGGCCGTTGCCGCTTCGGAGCCGGCTCCGGTTCAGCCGCAGCAATAAGCGCAGTCCGCGTTTCTTTTTCGAAGGCAGGAACGTCGCGCCGGGAGTGTTCGCACCTCCGGCGCGATTTCGTTTCGCGTCCCGTTCGATTTCGCTTGCGCGAATCGATGCGATATAAATATGATATCGCAATAAACGGGAGGCAGAACATGATTGCGATCGACACGCGTACCGATTTGAATGCGCTCACCCTGTCGCGCGAGCGCACGGCATCCACCTTCAGCGGCTATCTCATGCTGGTCCTGATGCTCGCGGCTCTGGCGGCGGCCGTGGGCGGCCTCTTCCTCGGCGCGGCGACGCAGCCGGAATACGGCATACCGTTCACCGCCGCCGGCATCCTCGTGCTCCTCTTCGTCTCGGCCGGTTTCTACCTGCTCCAGCCCAACCAGGCCGCCGCGATCCTGCTCTTCGGCGACTATCGCGGCACCGACCGGCAGAACGGCCTTCGCTGGCGCTGGCCGTGGCTCAGCCGCACGAAGATCTCGACCCGGGTCCACAACATCACGTCCGAGCGGCTCAAGGTGAACGACCTGCGCGGCAATCCGATCGAGATCGCGGCCAATGTCGTGTGGCGCGTCACCGACACCGCGCAGGCGCTCTACGACGTCGACAATTATCTCGAATTCCTCGAAATCCAGATCGAGAGCGCCGTTCGCGCGATCGGCGCCCGCTACCCCTATGACGACATCGAGCATCAGGAAACGACGCTTCGCGGCGACGCCGACGTGGTGAGCGAGGAGCTCAGGAAGGAGCTTCAGGACCGGGTCGGCGTCGCCGGCATCACGGTCGACGAATGCCGCCTCACCCACCTCGCCTACGCCCAGGAGATCGCCCAGGCGATGCTTCGCCGCCAGCAGGCCGAAGCGGTGATCGCGGCGCGGCAGAAGCTCGTCACCGGCGCCGTCACCATGGTCGAAAGCGCGCTCCAGATGCTTTCGGAAAAGCAGGTGGTGGAGCTCGACGACGAAAGGCGCGCCGCGATGGTCTCGAACCTGATGGTGGTGCTCTGCTCGGAGCGGGACACCCAGCCCGTGGTCAACGCCGGCACGCTCTACCAGTAGGCGCCGCCCTCACGTGCCCGACACGCCGCCGCCCAAAAAGGCATTTCCGCTCCGCATCGAGCCGTCTCTCTGGGACGCGCTCGAGCGGGCGGCGGCGGCCGACTTCCGAAGCGTCAACGCCGAGATCGAAGTGCTCCTGCGCGACGCCCTCCAACGCCGCGGCATCAAGGTCGCCCCGCCCGAGCAAAGGAAGAGGGGAAGACCGGCCAAGGAAGAATGAGATGAAGACCATCTGGTGGCGGCTTTCCCTGCTTGGACTGGCCGGCGTCGCCTCGCTCCTTCTGATGCCGCTGGAGCGGCTTGTCGCGGTCCCGATCGATCCGATGTTGCTGCGGCTGATTTCAGCGGTTCAGCCCGCGCTGCTGACCGTCGCGGCGGCGGCGCTGGGCGCCTGGGCCGCACCGAAGGTCGGCCTCGACGCGCCTGCCGTTCGCGCCTGGGCGGAGGGGCGGCCGGTGCTGCCGGTGCTGCGCGGCCGACTTGCGATGGCTTTGGCAGTCGGAGCTTTGGCCGGCGTCATGATACTCGGATTCGGCGAGCTTTTGCGCGTCCAGGGGCTAGGTCAGCAAATGGCGCGCATGGAGGTGCCGCTCGTCACGCGCCTCCTCTACGGCGGAGTGACGGAGGAGGTGCTGACACGCTGGGGCCTCATGTCGCTCTTCGTCTGGAGTGCATGGCGCCTGGCGGGGCGGGGGGCCGCGGTTGCCGCATGGTGCTACTGGGCGGGCGGGCTTGCCGCTGCCCTGCTGTTCGCGGCAGGGCACCTTCCCATGCTCAGCCTGCTCGTGGCCGATCCGCCCGGCTGGCTCGTCGCGGCAATTCTCGTCGGCAACACGGTTCCGGGCCTGCTGTTCGGCTGGCTTTACTGGCGGCGCGGGCTCGAGGCGGCGATGATCGCGCACGGTTTCGCCCACCTGACCGCCGGATTGGTCCTCATGCTCGTTTGAGGCGCGCTCGGCCGGGGCCCGCTTTCACTTGCGGGAGCAAGCCTCTATATGAGCGACATGTCCATCCGCCCCTGGCGCGACATTGCGCGCCGCCCCTCGCGCCAGATCATGGTCGGCAATGTGCCGGTCGGCGGCGACGCGCCGGTCACCGTCCAGACGATGACCAACACGCCGACGTCCGACGCGCGCGCGACGATCGACCAGATCAGGCGCTGCGAGGAAGCGGGCGCGGACATCATCCGCGTCTCCTGCCCCGACGTCGAATCGACGGCGGCGCTGCGCCAGATCGTGCGCGCCGCGCGGGTGCCGATCGTCGCCGACATCCACTTCCACTACAAGCGCGCGCTCGAAGCCGCCGACGCGGGCGCCGCGTGCCTCAGGATCAATCCCGGCAATATCGGCTCGGCGGACCGGGTCCGCGAAGTGGTGAACGCCGCCAAGGCGAACGGCTGCGCGATCCGGATCGGCGTCAATGCCGGCAGCCTCGAAAAGGATCTGCTCGAAAAATATGGCGAGCCCTGCCCGGAGGCCCTGGTCGAAAGCGCGCTCGACCATATCCGCATCCTCGAGGAGCACGACTTCCGCAACTACAAGGTCGCGGTGAAGGCGTCGGACCTGTTCCTCGCTGTCGCCGCCTACCAGCAGCTCGCCGAAGCGGTCGATTGCCCGCTCCATCTCGGCATCACCGAAGCGGGCGGCCTTCGCGGCGGCACGGTCAAGTCGGCGATCGGCATCGGCTCGCTCCTCTGGTTCGGCATCGGCGACACGATCCGGGTCTCGCTCTCGGCCGAGCCTGAGGAGGAAGTCCGCGCCGGCTTTGAGATTTTAAAGGCGCTCGGCATCCGCAACCGCGGCGTGCGCGTCGTTTCCTGCCCCTCCTGCGCGCGCCAGGGCTTCGACGTCATCCGCACCGTCCAGAAGCTCGAGGACCGGTTGAGCCATATCCGCACGCCCATGTCCTTGTCCGTCCTCGGCTGCGTGGTGAACGGCCCCGGCGAAGCGCGCGAGACCGACATCGGCATCACCGGCGGCGGCAACGGCAAGCACATGGTCTATCTGTCGGGCGTCACCGACCACCATGTCCGCGACGAAGACATGGTCGACCACATCGTCCGCCTCGTCGAAGCCAAGGCCGCGGAGATCGAAGCGAGCGCCGAAGTGGCGGCCGTGGCGGCGGAGTAAGGCTGCGGGCGCTGGAAATACGCATACCGGAAACACCGTTCGCCCTGAGCTTGTCGAAGGGCTGTCCTTCTCTTTTTCGGAGGCTGTAAGAAGGGCAGGGCTTCGACGAGCTCAGCCCGAACGGTGCGGGTGCAGAGGCTCGGGACCGATCGAAGCCGCCGCTTCAACCAATCCTTCATGCTCCTGCGTCTAGCCTTGCGCCCATGATGAAACTCTTTGTCGTCGTGATCGCGATCGGGGCGGCCGTCGGGCTGATGATGCCGTCGGGCGGCGACGTCGCGGCCGCGGACAGGGCGGCGCCGGCCAGGCCGAACCCGGGGACCGTGTCGCCGACCGCGCCGCTCACCGAGCTTCGGATCGAGCGGCGGCTCGACGGGCATTTCTACGTCGACGGCCTCGTAAACGGCGAGGAGACCCGCTTCCTGGTCGACACGGGCGCAACCCATGTCGCGCTCACCGTCGAGGACGCGAAGCAGATCGGCCTTGCCGTCAATCCCGACGCATTCGATTATGTCGCGCAGGGCGCCGGCGGGCCGGTTCGGGGGCAGGTGCTGATGCTCGATCGCGTGTCGGTCGGCGGGCGCGTCGTCAGCAATGCGCATGCGATGGTGCTGGAAGGGCTCGAAGTGTCGCTTCTCGGCCAGTCCGTGCTGACGCAGCTCGGGACGCTTGAAATGACCAGCGAGCGCCTGATCGTCCGCTGAGCGGACGCACCGGGTGACGGGGGCCGCGGCCGGCGCTATCAGCCGCGGCCATGCCCAGGAGCGCGCCAGCCACCACCTCGACCGCCCTCGCCTTCGGCGTGGCGACGCTCGGCATCGCTTTCTTTTCAGGCATGGACGCGCTGATGAAGGTCCTCAGCCTTTCGATCGGCACCTACAATGCGCTGCTCTGGCGCACGCTGGCCGGCTCGCTGCTCGCCGCCGCCGTCTTTCTCGCCTCGCGCACCCCGTGGCCGGGCAAGGCGGCGCTCAGGGTGCATGCGACGCGGGGGCTGATCAGCGTCCCGATGGCTGTGCTCTTCTTCTGGGGACTGGCGCGCGTGCCGATGGCGCAGGCGATCGCGCTCGCCTTCGCAGCGCCGCTCATCGCGCTCTATCTCGCCGCCTTCCTTCTCGGGGAACGGATCGAGCGGCGCTCGCTCCTCGCCTCCCTGCTCGGCTTCGGCGGCATTCTCGTCATCTTCTGGGGACAGCGCGAGGCGGAGCTCGGGCCGGACGCGTTTCGCGGCGCGCTCGCCATTCTCGCCTCGGCCGGCCTTTATGCCTACAACATCATCCTGATGCGCCGTCAGGCCCTTCTCGCAAAGCCGACCGAAGTCGCCTTCTTCACCAGCGGGATCATGGGGCTTTCCTTCCTCCTCGCCGCGCCGCTTTACGCGGTGCCGCCGCCGGCGGATCAGCTTCCCGCCATCTTCGGCGCCGCCGTGCTCGCCTTCGCCTCCCTGCTCCTCCTGTCTTGGGCCTATGCGCGGGCCGAGGCGCAGCATCTCGCGCCGGTCGAATATACGAGCTTCGTCTGGGCGGCGATCTTGGGCTGGCTGGTCTTCGGCGAAGCGGTGCAGCCCTTCACGTTCGCGGGCGCGGCGCTGATCGTCGCCGCCTGCCTCATCGCCGCGACCCGTCGTCCGCCCCCGGACCCGGACGTGGATTCGGGAGTGCATGCCTGATGGCCTGGTTCTGGCTGATCCTTGGCGGCTTCTTCGAAGTGGGCTTCACCACCACGCTCCGCTTTGTGGACGGCTTCCGCAACGTCCCCTGGACGATCGCCTTTCTCGTCTCGGTGACGATCTCGATGGGCCTCCTCGAATATGCCGCGCGGACGATCCCGATGGGCACGGCCTATGCGGTCTGGGGCGGCATCGGGGCGATCGGCACGGTGGCGGTCGGCATGCTCTGGTTCGGCGAGCCGGCGACGACGATCCGCATCCTCCTCATCTTCGTGATCGTCGCCGCGATCGCCGGCCTGCGGCTCACCGCATGAGCGTCGACGAGGGGCTGCTCGCCTGGGTGGGCGAGGCGCTGGAGCCCTTGGGGCCCGTCACCATGCGCCGGATGATGGGCGCCGCGACGCTCTACCTCGGCGGCACGGTCTTCGCGATCCAGGACGAAGGCGAGCTCTGGTTCAAGGCGGACGCGGAGACCGACGCCGCCTGGGACGCGCAAGGCTGCGACCGCTTCACCTTCGACATGGGCGAGGGCCGCACCGGCACCATGAACTACCGCCGCGCCCCGCTCGACGTCTACGACGACCCGGAAGCGATGCAGCGCTGGGCCGCGCTGGCGCTGGAAGCGGGGCTGAGGGCCGCGGCGAAGAAGAAGCCGAAGCGCGAGCGGAAAAACACCGCCTGAGCCCCCCACTCCGCTCGCCCTGAGCTTGTCGAAGGGCTGCCCTTCTCTTCTCTCAGAGGCCGTAAAAAGGGCAGGGCTTCGACAAGCTCAGCCCGAACGGTGTTGGTAGGTGGGCTCCCGCGCTTACTGCGCGAGAACCTGCGGCTCGAACGCCCGCTGCCACTCCGGCTGCTCCTCGATCGAATGCAGGAACCTCGGCTCCATCCGCTTGCGCGACGCCTGCTCATAGGCATAGCCGATCGAGAGGATGAGCCCGTCCGACCATTTCGGCCCAATGAAGCTCAGGCCCACCGGGAGGCCGCGCAGATTGCCCATCGGCACGGTGAGGTGCGGGTAGCCCGCCATGGCCGCAAGCCCGCCGCCGCCGCCGCCGGAGATGACGTCGCCGTGGACCGCGTCTATGAACCAGGCGGCCGGCATGGTCGGGCCGACCAGCGCGTCGATATTGTGCGTGCGCATCAGCCGGTCGATGCCTTCGGCGCCGGCGAGGCGCTGCATGGTTTCGCGGTTGCGGCGATATTCGGCGTTGAGGCCGGTCGTCGCCTCCGCCTGCTCGAACAGCTCCTGGCCGAAGAGCGGCATTTCCGCCGCTGCGTTGGCGCGGTTGAATTCGATGAGCAGGGCGAGCGTGCGGGTCCTGACCGTCGCCGGCGTGGTCGCGAGATAGCGGTTCAAACCGTCCTTGAACTCGTGGAGCAGCACCTGGAAGGAGGCCGCGCCCATCTGCGCCCGGTTCGGCAGCTCGGCGATGTCGACGAGCACCGCGCCCTGCGCCCGCAAGGTGGCGAGCGCTTCCTCGAACGGCACGTTGGTGCCGAAGCCGCTGGCGTAGCGCATCACGCCGATGCGGCGGCCCTGCAGCGACTGGGCGTTGAGCTGTGCCGCATAAGGCTGGCGGCGGCGGTCGGCCTCGGCGGTCGCGGCGTCGGCTGGGTCGGAACCGGCGATGGCATCGAGCACCATCGCCGTTTCGCGCACGGTACGCGCGATCGGGCCGGGCGTGTCCTGCGTTTCGCTGATCGGGATGACGTGGGTGCGGCTGACGAGGCCGACCGTGGGCTTGAAGCCGACGACGCCGTTCACCGCCGCGGGGCAGGTGATCGAGCCGTTGGTCTCCGTCCCGATCGCCGCAGGCACCATGCCCGCCGCCACCGCGACGGCGCTCCCAGTCGAGGAGCCGCAGGCGTTGCGGTCGAGCGCGTAGGCGTTGCGCGTCTGCCCGCCCATCGCGCTCCAACCGGAGATCGAATCGTTGGAACGGAAGTTCGCCCATTCCGAAAGGTTCGCCTTGCCGACGATCACCGCCCCCGCGCCGCGCAGCCGCGCGACCAGCGGCGCATCGCGATTGGTGACGTTGCCGCGCAGCGCCAGACTGCCGGCCGTGGTCGGCAGCGGGCCGGCGGCTTCGATATTGTCCTTGATCAGGATCGGCATTCCGAACAGCGCGCCGCGCGGCGTCCCCGTCGCGTCGAGCCGCCGCGCCTGGTCCATTGCGGTCGGATCGGCCGCGATCACCGCCCGCAGCCGCGGGTTGAGGAGCTGTATCCGCGCCAGCGAAGCGGCGGTGCGCGCGGCGGCGCTTTCCGTCTCGGCGTAAGCGGGCGCGGCGGGGACGCTCTGGACGCGCTGCGCGGTTTGCGTGGGGGCGCAGGCCGCGAGGGCGAGCGCCGAGGCGAAAAGGAGCGGGCGAATGGTCATGCCAAGCCCATGACGCAGCGGCGTGATTCGGTCCAGCAACTCATCCTCCCTGTCGCCGCAGGCGATGGGGAGGGGGACCATGCGAAGCATGGTGGAGGGGTATGTGACGAGGCCTCGCCACCTACCGCTCCACCGTCCTTCGGCGGTCCCCCTCCCCACGGGCTTCGCCCACGGGGAGGATAGGTGCACCACGCTTCCCCCTCGCCGCAAAGCTGCTATTGGCGCGGCCATGGCAAAAGGCCCCCAGAGGATCAGAGGCACCCAGGACATCTGGGGCGAGGACGCGGACCGTTTCCACGCGGTGACCGCGGCGTTCGACCGCGTGCGCCGGCTCTACGGCTTCCAGCGCATCGAAATCCCCGTCTTCGAAGCGACCGAAGTCTTCGCCCGCTCGATCGGCGAAACGACCGACATCGTCTCCAAGGAAATGTACAGCTTCGAGGACCGCGGCGGCGACGGGCTGACGCTTCGCCCGGAATTCACCGCCGGCATCTGCCGCGCCTACCTGTCCGAAGGCTGGCAGCAGCACGCCCCGATCAAGGTCGCGACCCACGGCCCGGTCTTCCGCTACGAGCGCCCGCAAAAGGGCCGCTTCCGCCAGTTCCACCAGCTCGACGCCGAGATCATCGGCTCGGACTCGCCCCTCGCCGACGTCGAGCTGCTCGTCCTCGCCGACCAGCTCCTCAAGGAGCTCGGCATCGCCGACGGCGTGACGCTGCAGCTCAACACGCTCGGCGACGCAGAGACTCGCGACGCGTGGCGCGCGGCCCTCGTCGCCCACTTCAAAGCGCATCGCGCCGAGCTCAGCGAGGACAGCCTCGCCCGCCTCGCCAAGAACCCGCTGCGCATTCTCGACAGCAAGGACCCGCGCGACCGCCCGGCCGCCGACAGCGCGCCCGACATCGACGCCTATCTGACGGACGACGCCCGCGCCTTTTTCGAAAAGGTCACCGCCGGCCTCGACGCTGCCGGCGTCGCCTGGACCCGCAACGCGCGCCTTGTCCGCGGCCTCGATTATTACCGCCACACCGCCTTCGAGTTCGTCACCGACCGCCTCGGCGCGCAAGGCACCGTCCTCGCCGGCGGCCGCTACGATGGCCTCATGGAAGCGCTCGGCGGCCCGCACACGCCCGCCGTCGGCTGGGCCGCCGGCATCGAGCGGCTGGCAATGATGATCGATGCGCCCCCTGCGGCGAGCATCCATGCCGCCATCGTCCCCCTGGGCGAGGCGGCAGAGGACGCGGCGGTCGGACTGATCGCCGGGCTGCGGCGCTCGGGCATTTCCTGCGACATGGCCTATCGCGGAAACATGAAGAAGCGCATGCAGCGTGCCAATACCAGCGGCGCTGCTTTCGCCGTGATCATCGGAGACGACGAGCTCGCGCGCAGGGAAGCGGCGGTGAAGAATCTCGTCACCGGAACCCAGACCAGCGTCGCGTTCGAAATGCTCGGGGAATTTATCGAGGACCGGCTCCTGGAATTTGAGATTGGGCGTTCCGCCGAGGGCATTGCCCCTGCCGAGGACGATCCATTCTACACCGCTGCCGGGATGCCCGAAGCGGAATGACGAGCATCTCCGCTGACAGGATCGTGCAAATCCTTGCGCGCAGGGACGAGTTGCAGGCGGCGATGTCGGCGCGCGATCTTGCCGCCGATGCTTTCGTGAAGCTCTCCAAGGAATATGCCGAGATCGAGCCCGTCGCGGTCGCCGCCGCGGAGGTGAAGGGGCTGCGCGGCGAGCTCGCCTCGCTCGAGGAAATGCGCTCCGATCCCGAAATGCGGGCGATGGCCGAGGAGGAAATCCGCGAGGTCGAGCGGCGGCTCCCCGAGGCGGAGCGGGCGCTGGCGCTCAAGCTCCTGCCGCGCGACGCCGCCGACGAACGTTCGGCGATGCTCGAAATCCGCGCCGGCACCGGCGGCGACGAGGCGGCGCTCTTCGCGGGCGATCTGTTCCGTATGTACGGCCGCTATGCCGAAAGCCAGGGCTGGCGCGTGGAGACCATCTCGGCGAGCGCGGCGGAGCTTGGCGGCTTCAAGGAAGTCGTCGCCTCGGTCAGCGGCCAGGGCGTGTTCGCGAAGCTGAAGTTCGAAAGCGGAGTCCACCGCGTCCAGCGCGTGCCGGTGACGGAAAGCGGCGGACGCATCCATACCTCCGCGGCAACGGTCGCGGTGCTCCCCGAAGCCGAGGACGTGGACGTCCAGATCGACGAAGCGCGGGACCTCAGGATCGACGTCTACCGCTCGTCCGGCCCCGGCGGCCAGTCGGTCAACACCACGGACAGCGCGGTCCGGATCACCCACCTTCCCTCCGGCCTCGTCGTCATCCAGCAGGACGAGAAGTCGCAGCACAAGAACAAGGCAAAGGCTTTGAAGGTGCTCCGCACCCGCCTCTACGAGCAGGAGCGGGACCGCCTCGCTTCGGCCCGGGCCGGCGCGCGCAAATCGATGGTCGGCTCCGGCGACCGCTCCGAACGCATCCGCACCTACAATTTCCCGCAAGGCCGGGTGACCGACCACCGGATCAACCTCACCCTCCACCGGCTGGAGGAAATCCTGGAAGGACCCGGGCTGGAGGAGCTTGTCTCCGCCTTGATCTCGGAAGACGAAGCGGAGCGGCTGGCGCAGATCGATGACGGTGCGTGAAGCCCTCGCCGCCGCGGCGGCCCGGCTCGGCGTAGTCAGCGACACGCCGCGGCTGGATGCGGAGCTGCTGATGGCCCACGCGCTCGGCGTCGCCCGCGAGGCGCTCCTCCTCTCCCGCCTCGACGACCCGGCGCCGGACGTCTTCGAGCCGCTCGTCCTCCGCCGCCTCGCCCACGAGCCGATTGCCTACATCACAGGCACCCGCGGCTTCTGGACGATCGAGCTCGAAGTCGGCCCCGGCGTGCTCATCCCGCGCCCGGACACCGAAACCCTGCTCGATGCGGCCGTCGCTCATTTCGGCAAAGCGGGCCCGCGAACGGTCCTCGATCTCGGCACCGGCTCCGGCGCCCTTCTCCTCGCCGCGCTCGACCAGTGGCCGGGCGCCGCGGGACACGGCCGCGACGTCTCTCCCGAAGCGCTCGCCATCGCCGAACGCAACGCCGCCCGCCTCGGCCTTGCCGCGCGCGCCGCCTTCAGCCTCGGCGACTGGGGCGAAGGGCTGGACGGCCCATTCGATCTCATCCTCTGCAACCCGCCCTATGTCGAAGCGGACGCGGGCCTCCCGCGCGGCGTGCGCGATTGGGAGCCGCACCGCGCCCTCTACGCCGGCGCGGACGGCCTCCATGACTATCGCCGCCTCGCGCCGCAAATCGCCCGCCTGCTTGCCCCGGGCGGGATCGCCTGCATCGAAATCGGCGCGACGCAGGCCGCATCGGCCGGCGCACTGTTCGAAGCTGAGAGGCTCCAGGTCGCGGTCCGCCGCGACCTCGCGGCCCGCGACCGCTGCCTCGTCCTTCGCCACTAACCTGCGTGATCGACTTTCCTCTTGGATTTGTCACATTCGCCAGCTACATAGTGGAACAGGGACGGGGACCACTCACAGCTGCGAACGCGTGAGGCTCCCCGGGCCGACCCCCGATTGCTCACATCGCCATGGGCCGGCGATTTCAGCGTGAGGAGGCGGAAGCCGCATTGCGGTTTTCCTCCCCGGGCGGTTGCACAAGCTAAACGGCCGGGAATGGCCCGGGCCGTGAACGTGGCGGAAGTAGACCCACTTTTGGCGAGGAACTTCGTTTGATCAACAATCGTCAGGGCGGCCGCAGACGCGGCCGCGGCGGTGGCAGCGGTGGCGGCAGCGGCGGTGGCGGTCCCCGTCACGGCGGCGCGTCGGGAGCCGGCAATCGCCAGGACAACAGGCAGCGCGGCAATGCCGCCCAGCTGCTCGAAAAATACAAGTCGATGGCGCGCGACGCCCAGATGGCGGGCGACCGAGTCCAGACCGAATATTATCTCCAGTACGCCGAACATTATTTCCGCGTGCTCAACGAGAACCGGCCGCGCTTCGAGGAGCAGCAGCAGCCGCAGCGCCGCGGCCGCGACGATTTCTACGACGACGACGAAGGCGAGGACGAGAACGCGTCCGCCGACGGCAATGACGACGGCGACGACCGCGACGATCGCCAGGGCGACCGGGACGAGCGCCCGTATCGCGAAGAGCGGCCCGAGCGCGCCGAACGCTATGCCCGCGACGATCGCGGCGACCGTCAGGAGCGCGGCGATCGGCAGGAGCGGGGGGATCGCCCCGAGCGGGGGGATCGTCAGGATCGTAACGACCGGCCCGAACGCCAGTCGCGCGACGACAGGGGCGATCGCCCGGAGCGTCCGCGCCGCGACGAGCGTCCGCGCGAGGAACGCGCCGAGCGTCCCGACCGTCAGCAGCGCGACGAGGCCGGCGAGCGCCAGCCCCGTGCCGAGCAGCGTCCCGAACCCCGCAACGGCAGCGAAGGCCTGGCCCCGCGCCGCGCCCGTCCCCGCCGCGACCGGCTCGAGGCCGCGAACGAGGAAGGCGGGGAGCGCATCTCGCTCGACGTCCTCCCGCCCGCAATCTCTCCCGTCTCGCAGCCCGAAGCGCTCAGGACCGACGACGACGCGCCGGCCAAGGCGACCCGCCGACGCGTCCGGCGCCCCCGGGACGAGGGCGACACGGACATCGCTCCGGCGGCCTGACCGGCCTGCGCGGTTACGAACAGGGCGGCCGCTCCATCCCGGGGCGGCCGCCCTTTCCATCTGGGCAGCTTGACACTCGCGACGCGTGCGTAACATCGTCTCCTTTCACCACGGGGAGGAGCCGCCCACATGCGCGCCATTGTCATATTCGCAGCCGCAGCCGTCGCTCTTCCCGCTTTCGCGCAAAGCCAGCCGCCCTCGGCGCCGCCCTCTCAGGGCAAGGCCCAGCTCCCGTCGGAAACGCAGACCGCGCAGGGCGAGGTCGCCGTCACCATCTACAATAACGATCTCGGCCTGGTGCAGGACCGGCGCACCATCGCGCTTCCCGCCGGCCGGACGCGCCAGGAATTTCCGGACGTGTCCGCGCAGATCCGCGCCGAAACGGTGAGCGTCGCCGCCGACGGGATCGAGATCGTCGAGCAGAATTTCGATTACGACCTGCTCTCGCCCCAGGCGCTGATGACCGCCGCCGTCGGCGAGACGATCACGCTCGTGCGCACCAATCCCGGCACCGGCGCCGAGCTTCGCGAGCGCGCGCGAGTCCTTGCCGTGAACGGCGGCGTCGTTCTCCAGATCGGCGAGCGCATCGAGGTGCTTCGCGACGACGGCCTTCCCGTGCGCGTCATCTTCGATCGCGTGCCGGCGAACCTGCGCGCCCGGCCGACCCTTTCGGTGACGATGGAAAGCGCCCGCGCCGGGGCCCGCCCGGTCACCTTGAGCTACCTGACGCCCGGGCTCGGCTGGCGCGCCGATTACGTCACCCTGTTCGACGAAGCGGCCGGGCGGATCGACGTCCAGGGCTGGATCACCCTCAGCAACACGACCGGCACCACCTTCTCGAACGCCAACACGATGCTGGTGGCAGGCGCCGTCGGGCAGGGTCAGGACGCGAATCGCCGCCGCGGCTATCCGGACGACGAGGACCCCGCCGCCCTGCGCCGTGCCGGCACCGAGACCTCCGCCCGCGAGCGGCTCGGCGACTTCTATCTTTATCCGCTCGCCGAGCGGACGACGATCGCCAACCGCCAGACCAAGCAGGTCAGCTTCCTCGACGTGTCGGGCGCGCCGGCCGAGCGCGGCTACGAGTTCCGCAACGGATGGCTCGGTACCGCGGAGCAGGCGCGAAGCGCGTCCACCGTGCTTCGCTTCTCCAGTTCGCGCGACCAGGGCCTCGGCGACGCCCTCCCGGCCGGCATCGTGCGGGTCTATCAGCGCGACGCGCGCGGCAACCCGCAGTTCGTCGGAGAAAGCCGGATCGGCCACACGCCGATGGGGTCCAGCCTCGGGCTCGTCACCGGCGAAGCGTTCGACGTCAAGGTCCACCCGGTGGTCGAGAAGCGGGAGCGGCTGACCGGTGGCCGCTACCGCACCACCATGCGGTACACGCTCACCAACGCCCGGCCGGCGCCGGTCACCGTCGATCTCGTCCAGTCCGGCCTGAGCGGCGACACCCGCATCGCCGAGGAAAGCCAGCGTAGCGAGCGCCGCTCGGCCGAGGAAGCGGTCTGGCGCGTCGCCGTGCCCGCGAACGGCGAGCAGGTCGTGACCGTCACCTTCGACACGCGGTATTGATACGATGCGCGGCGGGCGCGCAGGATCGGCGCTGCTTGCGGCCGCCATCGCCCTGTCGGCGCTTGCGCCCGCCATCGCGCTGTCGGCGCTTGCGCCCGCCGCTGCCGCCACGGCCGCGCAAGGCCCGGCGCCAACCGTCGCCACCTCGCCGCGGCCGGACCGGGTCGCCGTCACCGTATACCGCGCGCCGAACCAGAGCCCCGGCCGCGAGCTGGATCTGGAATGGCTCGACGGCTACGCCCTGATTAGCGAGACCCGCACGATCTCCATCCCCGCCGGCGAGACGGAACTGCGTTTCGAAGGGGTGGCGGGCGGCATCGTTCCGCAAAGCGCGATCGTGACGGGCCTGCCCGACGGCGTCATTGAAAAGAACCACGACGCGTATCTGCTGTCGCCCGCCAGCCTGCTCGATCGCTCGCTCGGCCGTCGAGTCCATCTGCGCCGCACCTCCCGGGAGACCGGCCGGGTGGTGGAGCAGGAAGCGGTGATCCGGAGCGGCGCCGGCGGCGCGGTCGTCCTCGAGACGCCGGAGGGCTTCGAGACGCTGCGTTGCACCGGCCTTGCCGAGACGCTCAACTATTCCGAAGTGCCGGCGGGACTCGCCTCGCGCCCCACTTTGTCTGTGCGCGCGCGCAGCAGCCGGCCGGTGAGCGCGACGGTGACGCTGTCCTATCTCGCGACCGGATTCGACTGGCAGGCGAATTACGTCCTGAACCTTTCGGCCGACGGGCAGCAGGTCGACCTGTTCGCCTGGCTGACGCTGGCGAGCGGCGACGAGACCAGCTTCGTCGATGCGCAAACGCAGGCGGTCGCCGGCCGCCTCAACCGCGAAGAGGATGAGGACGACGACGATTATGACGACGAGGATGCGGAGGAGGCAGCGCAGCTTCGCCTCAACTGCTGGCCTTCCGGCCGCACCAGCGACGTCCCTCCCGCGGTGGTCCAGGACGAGGACTTCCGTCTCTCGGGCCGTGTCAACGTCGGGCAGGTCATAAACGGGCTCCCCGCGGTCTATGCCGACGAAGGTCAGGACATCATGGTGACGGGCTCGCGGATCGTCCGGCAGGAGGAGCTCGGCGACGTCAAGCTGTACCGGCTTCCCGAGCGTGTCACCGTGGCCTCGAACAGCCAGAAGCAGGTCGCACTCCTCCAGCAGCCGAACGTGCGGGTGCGCACCCTCTACCGCGCGCGAGTCTATGCGAACGACGAAGACGGCCGTATCGAGGCGACGCGCATGCTCGTCACCCGGAACCGCACCCAGGAGGGGCTGGGCATGCCGCTCCCCGCCGGCCGCGTCGTCATGTTCGGCGAAGGCCATGCCCGCCCCATCCTCCTCGGAGAAGGCTCGCTGCGCGACCGGGCGGTGGGAGAGGATGTCGAAATCGAGCTCGACGAGGCGCCCGGCATCGTCGCCCGCGTCGAGGAGCCGGAGGATGCCGACTATAAGGAGGACGTGACCCACTACGTCCTCACCGTCTCGAACGACCGGCCCTACCCCATCCAGTACGAGGCCGAGCTCACCGTCGACAGCAACGAACGGCTTCGTTCCCGCACCCGTCTCGGCCGGCGGAACGGCAAGGCGCTCTGGTCGGTGACGGTGCCCGCCAATGGTGAGGCGAGCCTGCGCTACAGGGTCCGCGAGATCGAGGTGGAGGAGGAAGACGACGACGAAGACGACGGCGACGAAGAGGATTAAGCGCCGGCCTTGACCGGCCGCGGCCTGTTGTTCTCGTCCAGCGCCACGAAGGTGAAGAGCCCTTCCGTCACCTTGACGTCCTCCAGCCCCATGCGCCGCGTCGCCACGACTTCGATCCGGATCGCCATCGACGTGCGGCCGATCCGCTCCACCGCGGCGTAGACCGAGATGAGGTCGTGGAGGAGGACGGGGGCGATGAACTCCATCTTGTCGATCGCGACGGTGGCGACCGGGCCGCTGGCTTCGCGGCTGGCGACGGTGCCCGCCGCGATGTCCATCTGCGAAAGGACCCAGCCGCCGAAGATGTGGCCGTTGGCATTGATGTCGCCAGGCCGGGGCACGATGCGAAGGATCGGCTCGCGCTTGTCACCGGCGGTCATCGACGTCTCCATTCGCGGCTTCGTCGTGGCCGCTGTTATTTGAAAGAAAAACGAGCCCCATCAGCGCGGTGCCGAGAAGCACGCTGAGGCCCACGCCGGCGATCGTCGCGATCACCATGTGGATCGGCACCGGCCCGCCCGAGCTTTTCAGGTAGACGAGCGAGAGCAGCACCGAGACGAAGGAGGCGAGCGCCATCCAGCGCATCATCGCCTTGTAGCGCGACCAGGCGGAAGCGGCGCGCTCGTAATCCGCCGGCGTGCGGCGCGGCGGGATGGGATCGTGTCGGGGCATGGCGCCCATGTGGCGGGCAGGGGTCCCTGCATCAAGGGCGCTTTTGCGGCCTTTCCGCGCTCGGCGGCGCTTCCATTCCGCCGCACTTGGTGAGAAAAGCCGCGCGGGCGAGTCGTCGTCGGCAGGAAAGATAGGAGCCGCGGGATGAACATCGAAGCCATCCTCCAGAACAAGGGCGGCGAGGTCGTCACCGTCCGCTGCGACACGCCGGTGCGCGACGCCGTCGCCCTCCTCGCCGGGCGCAAGATCGGCGCGCTTCCGGTGCTGAAGGACGAGGAGGTCGTCGGCATCATGTCGGAGCGCGACGTCATCTATTGCCTCGCGCGCGACGGCGCCGGAATGCTCGACTGGCCGGTCGAAAAGACGATGACCGCGCCCGTCATCTCGGCCGAGCCCAAAATGCCCGTCCTCGCCGCCCTCGGCCTCATGACCGAGCGCCGCATCCGCCACCTTCCCGTGCTGGACGGCAAGCGGCTCGTCGGCCTCGTCTCGATCGGCGATCTCGTGAAATTCCGGATGGACCGGATAGAGGCCGAAGCCGCGGCGCTGCGCAATTACATTCAGACGGCCTGAATTCAGACGGCGCCCACCGGCTTCTTCCGGAGGATCGCCACCGCTTCGTCCACCGCGCCGCGCGCGAAGACGAAGAGCAGGCCGCCATAAGCCGCCACCCCGAACAGGACGAGCAAGGCGAGGTGCGCCGGCGGCGGCATTGGCGGCATAAGCGCGTCGAGCCCGGCCACCAGCGCCGCCATCGCCGCCGAAGCCGCGACGCCCGGCATCGCCGCCTCCGCGAGTTCGGCCCGCGCCACCCCGATCGCCGGCAGCGACATGAAGACCGTGACGCCGAGGAGCAGGATCATCCCGCCCAGCCAGGCGAAGGAAAGGCCCTCGATCCCCCAGCCCAGCCCCACCACGAACGCCACCGGCAGGATGATCGCCCCGGCGATCCCGGTCCTGAGCGCCAGCCCCGGCCGGCCCATCGCGTTGGTCGCCGGCGCGAACAGGATCTGCAGCGTCATGAACGGCATGGCGAGCGCGAGCACCGGCACGACCGTCACCGTTTCCAGCCACTTTGGCCCGAGCACCGTCTGCACCACCGGCTCCGCGGTGACGGCGAGCCCGAAATAGAAAGGGCAGGCGACGAGCAGGACCAGCCGCACCGAGCACAGGAATGCGGGCGCGAGCGTATCCGGCCGGTCCTGCATCCGCGAATAAGCGGCGAAAGCGACGTCGTTGATCGGCGGCACGAACTTGGCCGCCAGGATCTGCGTCAGGAAAAGCGCCGTCGTGTAGAGGCCGAGATCGTGCGGGCTCAGCACCCGGGCGCCCATGAACACGTCCGCCTGGCTCTGGATGAACCAGAAGAACTGGATGACGACCAGCGCGCCGCCATAGCGGATGATCGTCCCCGCGCCCTTGAAGCGGAAGCTCGGCCAGACCAGCGCCCGCGCCGCGACCGTCAGCCCGATCGCCCGCGTCCAGGCAAGCACGAGCGGTGCCCAGACCAAAGTCCAGACGCCGAGCCCCGCCAGCGCGCAGGCGAGCGCCGTCACCGCGCCCGCAATGGCCGAGACGAGGTTGACGATCCCCTGCTTGCGAAAGTCGATCTCGCGGCCAAGGAGCGCGCTCGGCAGCGAGATGAGCGGCGTCGTGAAATACAGCAGTGCCTGAACCCGCAGCAGGTCCTCGACCATCGGCTGCCGGTAATAAGCCGCCGCGTAAGGCGCCGCGACGAACTGGAGGATCGCAAGGCTCGAGTTCAACAGGATCAGCAGCCCGAAAACCTGCCGCACCTCCTGCCGGCTCACCGTCTCGCGCTGTATGAGCGCCCCGGCGAAGCCCCAGCCGTTCATCAGGTTGAGGAGCACGAGCACGACCTGCGTCATCGCGAACAGGCCGTAATCCGAAGGGTCCAGCAGCCGGATGACCATGAAGGTCGACGCCCAGGTCAGAAGCTGCGCGACGATCTGGCTCCCCGACCGCCACATCACAGCCTTCTTCACCCGCTCCCCCATAGCCGCAGGGGCGGCGCCCGTAGTCGGCTTCGCCTCTTGGGCCTCGATGTTCAGCTCTGCACCCACTTCAAATGGCCGGTCCCGCGTCATGCCTCTTGGGGAAGGCCATAGGGGAGAGACGTTAAGGTCGGCTTAGGCACGCTGCTGCGGACGGCGAAATAAGCTGCGATTCCGCGGGCGTCTGCAAAGCCCTTGACGAATCGCGGCCGAGCGACGACATGCGCCCTCCCGGACGGCGATGGAGCCCTTTCGCTCTTAACTGTTTGGCAAGGTTCGGAAAATTATTCCGGGCCGCCTTGCAAAGCGATTTTGCGTCGCTTACCTAGGTTGCATCGGAAGCGAGCAAGGCCCCAGCGGCCACGGCGTTTCCGGTCACTCTTTGAAAATCGAGTAAGACGAGGGCCCGGGCGGCCGGCTTTGCCGACTCCCGGGGCGCCGGATCCGCCGCTTCTTTGCCGAAGCGACGCGGTCCGGGCACTTCGCGCGGCGCCGATCCGGCGGCCGAAAGGGCATGGCTCTTTCCGGCGGCGGGATGGCCGCGGAACGGCAGGGCTTGTGCCCGGCGGCTCCCGGCAATGGCGGAAAAGCGCGAAAAAAGCCGTTGACGGCCGCGCCAAGCGGACATATACGGCCCCCTCACCGGCGGACACGGCCTCGTGTCGGTTCGCTTGCGTCTCTTAAGATCGGTAACCCGGTTGCCCCTCAAAAGGGGGATGGAAACGCGTCGGCTCTTTGACATTGTTGGTTTAGATGAAGGGACATGTGGGCGGCGGCTCCGGTCTGCGGCAGCCTCTGGGTGCCGCGCGATCGGTTAAATATAAGCCGTTCCACTGAGCTGTCGGTTTGGAGTTCGCTC
>DASQND010000009.1:0-36674 GCA_035645215.1 Allosphingosinicella sp. | reverse complement strand
TACGACCACGACGCGGAAGGCGGCTTCTCCGGCGACGATTACTGGCCCGAGGAGATGGAGCCGCAGGACTTCTACAAGCCGACGGACCGCGGCTTCGAGAAGCGCGTTTCCGAGCGCATGGCCTGGTGGGAGGAACAGCGTGCGAAGAAGAACGAGGGCTAGCATGCTCGTAAAGTCGCCTTCGGACATAAGGGCCAACCCGCTCCCCACACCGTTCGGGCTCAGGGCGAACGGCGGTGCGGGATCCGCGGCAGCGTTTTATCGCGACATCGTTCCGCGCGCCGCCCTCCTCGCCGCCCTCCTCGGCGCCGCGCCGGCCGCCGCGCAGGTCGTGCCGCGCACCGAATATGAGGAGGTGACCGGCCGGCCCAAGCCGCTCCCCGCCATCCCGCGCGCATTTTCCGGGTTCGTCCGCGCCGCCTCGCCCGACCTGCTGCTCGTCCGCGGCCTCGGCGGCAGGGACATTTCCGTCGAGATCGACTGGTACGAGGTCGAAGGGTTCGAGCAGCTCCAAGGCGGGCGTTTCCTCGGCTTCGCCGTGACCGGTCACGAAGCCTATGGCTACATTCTCGTCGACCGCGCCGCGGCCGCGGGCGACGCGGTGCACCACACCGGCGCCAGGCCAACCTTCTCCCCCGACGGGCGCTGGTTCGCCGCGGCCGAGATGAGCGACGCCGGCTTCGGCAATCTCCACGGGGTCGCGCTCTGGGAAGTGCGGCGCGAGGGCACGTTCCGGCGCTTCTACACCGATGCCCTCCCTTACGGCTCCGAATGGCGCGTCGACCGGTGGGTGCGCCCGCGCTGCGTCTCGGTGAGCGCCATCGGCGCGGGCTGGGGAGCCCCGCCGGGCGCCGACCCCGAAGCCGCCGCCCGGGCCGCGCCGCGCACGCATTACAGCCTCGAAATACAGGACGGCGGGATCGACATGACGGCGTCGAACGATCGCCCCGGCTGCACTGGAGACGGACAATGAAGCGCATCCTCGCCGCCGCCGCCGCGCTCGCCGCCGCGCTCGCGCCCGCCTCGGCGCAGGTGGGCCGTCCCGAGCACGTCCGCGCGATCGCTGCGGGCTACAAGGCGAGCTTCACCTGCTCCAACTGGTTCAACGCCCGCATGACCGCGGAGCAGACGGCGGCCGACGACCTTCGCGGCACCTACGCCGAGCTCAATCCCCTTTTCGCCCAGCTCCCGGCCGCGATCGACCGGACGAACCTGCGCGTCACCGTCCCCTATGCCGAGGACATGCCGCCGCGCATCGCCGTCTGGCGCGTCTATCTCGGCTGTTCGCTGCTCCCGATCGGCGCGCGGCCCGAGGATGCGGCGCGGGTTCCGCAGCTCGCGGGGAACCCGGACAATTTCGCCGCCGGCTGGGACGAACGTCCCTGGCCGATGGGGGACCGGCGCGCCGCCGCCCGCCCGCAGGGCGACGCCCGCGCCCTCGAACGCGCTGTCGCCGATGCCTTCGACCGGCGCACCTATGCGCAGGGGAGCGAGACGACGGCGGTCCTCGTCCTCCAGAACGGCCGCATCGTCTCCGAGCGCTACCGCGCCGACTTCGACATGCACCGCTCCCAGCGCACCTGGTCCGTCGCGAAGAGCATCGCGGGGAGCGTCGTCGGCGCCGCCGTCCAGCAGGGCCTCATCCGCACGAGCGATCCCGCGCCCGTCCCCGAATGGCAGAGCGAAGGCGATCCGCGCCGTTCTATCACCTTCGACCATCTCCTCCGGATGGCGAGCGGCCTCCACAGCGACTTCGCCGGCAACCGCACGGACGATCTCTATTTCGGCGGCGTCGCCGTTGCCGACCAGATCGCCGCCTGGCCGCTCGTCCTGCCGCCGGGCTCCCGCTTCCGCTACGCCAACAACGACACGCTCGCCGCCATCCGCGCCCTCCAGCACCGGTTGGGCGACGGCGACGAAGCGCGGCTCTTCCCCTTCCGCGCCCTGTTCTGGAAGATCGGCATGACCCGCACCGTGCCGGAGACGGACTGGCGCGGCCATTTCATCATGTCCTCGCAGGTCTGGACCACGGCGCGCGATCTCGCCCGCCTCGGCCTCCTTTATCAGAATGACGGCGTCTGGAACGGCGAGCGCATCCTTCCCGAAGGCTGGCGCGACTATGTCGGGCGCCACGGCCCCGCCCAACCTCCCGCCGGCGGCGACGGCTACGGCGCGACCTGGTGGACCTTCCCCGAAGGCAGCGGCCTGCCCCGCGACGCGATCGTGGCGCAGGGCAATCGCGGCCAGTATCTCGCCGTCATTCCGTCCCGCAATCTCGTGATCGTGCGCCGCGGCTATGACGGCACCGGCGCCAATTTCGACATCGACGCCTTCACGCGAGACGTTCTGGCCGCGCTGCGCTGAGGAGGGAGGGGAACAAGCCTCGCCTCCGGATCATTTTGGGGCCGTAACTCCAGACGGGTTACCCAGTCCCACCAAACAGGGGTGTTCTCCAGATGTACGAACGACTTCCCCCGGCCGGCCACCGCGGCGACGGCCTCAATTTCCAGGGCGAGCTCTCCGAATGGCTGCCCAGGATCCTCGGCGCGATCGCGATCCTCGTGGTCGCCTGGATCATCGCCCGCGCCGCCAAATGGACGATCGCCAAGATCGTCGACCGCGTGCCGGCGCTGAAGCGCCACTACGAGCAGGAGCCCGGCAAGACGCTCGGCAGCCTGATCGGCGACGTGGTCTTCTGGCTCATTCTCCTCATCGGCATCATGCTCGCCCTCCAGCCGCTGCGCCTGACCCAGGTGATGGAGCCGGTCCGGCAGCTCACCAACAACGCCTTCTCCTTCATCCCGAACATCATCGGCGCCGCGCTCATCTTCATCGTCGGCCTGGTCGTCGCGAAGATCGTCCGCCGCCTCGTCGAAGGCGCGCTGATGGCCGCCAATGCCGACGGCTGGATGCGCAAGTCCGGCATCGCCGATACCGGGACGACCGCCGCCGCTTCGCCTGCGGGCGCTCCGGCCGAGATCAGCACGGCCGCGCCGCGCACCTCGATCTCGAAATCGGTCGCGACCCTCGTCTTCTACCTGATCATGATCCCGGTCACGATCGCGGCGCTCGACGCGCTCAGGATCGCGGCGATTTCGGGTCCGGCCACCCAGATGCTGCACACCATCACGGCGGCCATTCCCAACGTGCTCGGCGCCGTGATCCTGCTCGGCATCGGTTACGTCATCGGCAAGCTCGCCAAGGGCGTGATCGAGCAGCTTCTGCCCTCGATGGGCTTCGACCGCTCGGTCTCCGCGCTCGGCGTTCCGTCGGGCTCGGCGAGCCCGTCGCGCACTGTCGGCACCGCGGTGATGATCGCGATCATGCTCTTCTTCGCGATCAAGGCGGCCGAACTGCTCAACTCGCCGATCCTCGCCGCCATGGTGGCGCAGATCCTCGAGCTTGGCGGCCAGGTGCTGTTCGGCACGGTGATCATCGTCGCGGGCGTGATCATCGCCCGGATCGTCTCGGGCCTCGTCGGGGGCGCCGCCGGAGAGGGCTGGGTCGCGACCATGGTGCGCTGGGCGATCATCGCCCTCTCCGTCGCCATTGGCCTGCGCTTCATGGGCCTTGCCAACGAGATCGTGATCATCGGCTTCACCGCGATCATCGGCTCGGCGGCGATCGCATCCGCGCTCGCCTTCGGCCTCGGCGGCCGTCCGACCGCGCACAAGCTGCTCGAGCAGTGGACGTCCGGCAACGCCATCCCGGCGCCGCCGTCCGCCCCCGCCGCTCCGGTCCCGCCGCGCGCTCCGCGCCCGGCCCCGGCGCCCACCACCGGCGGCACCACCGGCGGCACCGGCAGCACCGGCGGCTTCGGCGGCACGGACGACAGCCAGCCGCCGCTGGTGTGACGAAACGCTTCTCCCGCTTCGCCGCGATCGACTGGTCCGGCGCGAAGGGAAGGAAGCACAAGGGGATCGCCGTCGGCCTGTGCAGGGCCGGCGGCGATCCGCCTTTCCTGGTCGATCCGCCCGGCTCCGCCTGGTCCCGGACCGAAGTCATGGACTGGGTGCTCGAGACCTCAGCCGAAGCCCCCACCCTCTACGGCTTCGACTTCAGCTACGCCCCGCCCATAATCGAGCGCGGCGCCTACTTCCCCGGAGACGAAGGCGTCCCTGAAGACGCCAAGAGCTTCTGGGCCTATGTCGAAGCGTCCTGCGACGACGAGGACCTCGGCGCCGCGAGCTTCCTCGGGCAGCGCCACCGCCGCCACTTCTACATGGGCGCGGCCGACGGCACGAAGCGCGACTTCCTACACCACCGCGTCTGCGAGCACGCCTTCAACGCGATCGGCGGCGGCAAGGCCTCCACCCTCTACGACGCGATCGGCGCCGCCCAGGTCGCCAAGGCAAGCTATGCCGGAATGCGCCTCCTCGCCCGGCTCAACCCGTCGCTCCCCGTCTGGCCGATGGACGAACTCCCGCCCGCCGGCAGCGCGATCGTCGAAATCTACACCCGCGTCTTCATCCTGATGGCGGGCCAGAGCGGCCGCAAGATCCGCACCCTCGCCCAGCTCAACCAGGCCCTCGCTGCGCTGGGCAGCGCCCCGATGCGCCTCCCGCACGCGCCCAATGACCACGAAACCGACGTCCTCGTCTCCGCCGCCGGCCTGCGCAAGATCGCCGACGACGCCGCCTACTGGTCCCCGCCCCAGCTCACCGGCCGCATCGCGAAAAGCGAAGGCTGGACCTTCGGCGTCGTTTGACGCATCTGGAGCCTCGTCGGCCGGGTTAGCTCAGCTGGTAGAGCAACCGCCTTGTAAGCGGTAGGTCGTCGGTTCGAGTCCGACACCCGGCACCACACAGTCTTGCCTTATTCTTCAATACCTTAGTCTCTCCAGACGCACTGAAAGTTATCTTGCGTCTACGGGCGCTTGCGGCCCGGAGCCTTCGCTGAATCGGAAACAGAGACTCGGAGCGTGTCGGAAAGAGCTTGTTTTGGCTGGCTTTTTCTCGCGGGACCAATGGTGGCCACGTCTGCGCCGCTCCAACGCGAAGCCTGTCACAGCAGAGTCGATCTTTCTGGCGCTTCGCACACCTCCGGGGTCAGCTGCTCCCGCCGCCCACGTCGCCACCTGGCTCCTCGCTTAACAGTGCGGCGCCTACCCTAGCACCTCCCGTAGAGCTTCAGCATCGCTCCGCGAGGGATCGTCATACCTGATCAGCCCATAGTCCGGTGGGAAGGCATAAGCTCTGACGCGTCCCCCCCGAGCTCAAGACGAAAGGTACGCCTCGGCTCCGGGCGTCAAGCCAAAATACCGGCTATGGTATCAGCATCCAACACCATGATGAATTATGGCAGGCCCGCTCCGCCGGCGGCGGTCAGCTGATTGAGCCCGTTCGCCGGCGAGTCGGTCTTCCCCGAGGCGCCGATTGTAATTGCGGGCGCGGTAACAATAGAGGCCGATCTCCGGAATCCAGGCTAGGCCTGTATACCGGAAACCCCGATTTGCCGCTCGCGGGCTGTCCATTCGTGCTGGCGGTTGACCGCAATGACGGGAGCGTGGCGCTATTCATAGGCATCAGAGTGTCAGATGCAGGTTAGCTACCGCGACGTGCAGTTTGGCAGCGGCTGCGCACCTGATCCGGCCGGTACCGTCGTCACCTGCCAATGTCGCGCAAGGCGGGCGATGACCCTGCTTGAGAAGGCGCGTGCTGCGTTCGGCTCCCGCCGCCCCTCTCCGAAACCGATGGCCACCTGATAGCCGCGCAGCCCCAAATTCGTGGCGGTTGCCCCGAGCCCATCCTCGGCCCTCATGCGCATCTGAATCGTTGGCCCGGCGCGGTTGTGGGCAAGTTCCTTCTCGTCAATAATGGCAAGGTCCCGCTTCGTCGCCTCCTCATCGTCATTGAAACTCATGCCTTCCGCCTTGGCCGCTGCGGCCATCTCGCTGCGAAAGAGCGCTAGGTTCTCGGCGTCTCCGAGACAAAGCTGCACCATGATGAAGGGATGCCGCCCTTCAATGCACGCGAACAGTGCAGCAATGGCAATCGCGACCGAAGAAGTCCGCGCCAGTATCACATGTGCTTTGCGTAACATTATCGAATAACTCACGGATTAATTGGCTCTGCATTACGGTAACGTCACCATCACAGATCACGGCCGTATCAAGGCGCACAAGAGCAAGCCCAACCATAGATCACCCGAGGTCTTGGTAGGGCGAGGGCACATTTTACTGTTCTTCTGTTAACAACAAAAGTTCCCGTGCACGTCTGCGCGCTTCAGCCCAACTGGGCGAGTCAAAAATGCGGTCGGCATTTGGCGGTGGCCGTCCCTGTCCCCATGACAGCATGTCGAGCTTGGCGCTTTCAACGTCGTACATGATTGTAAGAGCGTCTAAAAAGCGCGCGATTGCTGTTGCAAGTGGAGCTTGGCCGGAACGTTGAGCGTTCAGCTGTTTGCGAACAGTATTAGAGTCCAGATCCTCAAATATCTGGTCGATCAATTCGCCTGGATAGTAGACCGAGGTTTTGCTCCGATCCTGCTTAATCCAAGCGTCACGAAGTGCTGATTCATCCGCAACAAGATGCGCGTAGCTAAGGATCGCTGGAAGCCAGACTTCTTGTAAGTCTATCATGTCAATCCCTAAAAACAAAATCACTTCGGGGATAGTGAGCTTCAGGTGAATTTTGGGCCACAGGTTGCCCATGTTGATTCAGAGCCCTTCCGTTGCGAACTTGTGTGATGGTGCCGTCTGGACGAAGCCGAACGTAGTTATGTGTGTTTGTTGGATCTGTCCATTTATAGCTCCCCTGTCGATTTGGACCGCTGTACTGCCAATCCGAAGGAACTCCGTTTGGTCTGATCGGCGTACATGTGCGGCAACTATCGCCTTCAAGTTAAAGAATTAATCCGAGAGGGGTGAGCCTGAGGAGTCTAAACCAAAGCGGCGGTCGTTCTTCCGGAGGGCCGTTATGTCCCATCCCCGGCCGGCCGCTCCTCGTGGGCCCTCCCCCACCGCCGTCTAGCAAACCCCCGACCTGGATGAAATCACCCGAGAACCCGTTAGCGACCGGCTGTAACGAACCGTCTTCACCGAAACACATAAGCATAGTTCCGGCGGTGACGCAGGCGCTGGTGCCACTCGGATCCGTCCGGTTGACTGGCTCACCACCGACATACGCGTACATGTTCATGCCATCGCCATAGCCGATCGGGTCGGTCTGCATGAAGCGGCCGAGGCGCGGGTTGTAGATGCGAGCGCGGTAATAATAGAGGCCGATCTCCGGGATCCAGGCCTGCCCGGTATACTGGAAACGCCCGGAATTGCCGCTCGCCGGCTGACCGTATTCGTCGTCGCGGTTGACCGCGACGACGGCGCCGCTGCCGTCGCTCGCCGCGACGATGCTGCCGCGCTCGTCGGCGTGGAGGTAGCGGCGGCTCGCGGTGCCGGAGCCGTCATACTCCACGAGGAGCTCGCCGCCGGCGTGGACGTAGCGGCGCTGCAGGGCGTCCGATCCGTCATGTTCGGCGACGAGGTTCCCGCCGTCGCGGCCGAAGCGGGTGACGGACGCTGCCGAGACCTGCGCCAGCCTCCCGAGCGGATCGTAGGAAAGCGCCGCGCCCGCGCCGCCCGTCATCAGATTTTCCGACGTGTAGGTGAAGGCGCTCGTCCCGTCGCTCGTCATGTTGCCGCGCGCGTCATGCGCCGTGGCGGTGCTGTTCAAGGCGGTGACCTGGTTGAGGCCGTTGACCGACGAGTCCTGGACGCCCGCCGCGGGCGTCACCGAGAAGAGGCCGTTGGAGCGCGTGTTCTGCGTGATCTGACCCGCCGGATTGTAGGTGAAGCCGAGCGTGAGGTCGTGCGCGCCGCCGGCGGCGTCCTGAATCATCTGGCTGAGCCGCGACGCGGGATCGTAGGCGTAGCTCGTCGTCGTCCCGTTGCCGCGGGTGAGCGAGGTGCGCCGTCCGAGAATATCATAGCCGAAGCTCGCCAGCACTCCGGCGCCGCTCGCCGCGCCGTTCTCGCGGATCGCGCTCAGCTCGCCCGTGACCAGCCAGTCCTGCTGCACGAAGAAGCCGTCGGGATGGGTGATGCGGGTGCGGCGGCCGGCGAGATCGTAGCGCGACGTATAGGTGCCGCGCGGGCCGCTCGGGGTCAGCTGGCGCCCAAAGGCGTCATAGGTGAAGCCGACGCTGTGGCCCGGCTGGCTCGCCGAAATCGTTCGGCCGGCAAGGTCGTAGGCGTAGCTGACGTCGGGCTCGGCGCCCGGCAGGTCCTTGAAGATGGTGCGGCCGAGCGCGTCGACCGTGTAGGTGGCCGTTTCGCCCGCTCGGTTGCGGCGCGAGACGACGTTGCCGCCCGCATCGTAGCCGATCTCCTCATAGTCGGCGGCGTTGCTCGCATTGTCCTGGGCCTCCAGCGGGAAATAGGTGCGCCGCAGCCGTCCGTGGCCGTCATGTTCGTAGCTCGTCCGGTTGCTCTCGGCATCGGTGACGGTGAGCGCCTGCCCGTTGGCGGAATAGGTGGTCGTCACCTCCGCTGCCTCGAGCGGCGTTCCGACGGCGCTGCGGACCTGGATCGCCTGCCCCGCGGCGTCGCGCACGGTGCGGCTGATCCGGTCGGGCCCGAAGCTCCCTTGCGGCGCGTGGGTGCAGGCCGAGGCGGGAAGGTTGCTCCAGCTCGCCGGGTTCATGCGCCGGGCGACGCAATCGGGGCGGCCGAGCGCGTCGTAGCTGGTCTGCGAGACGCTGTGCATCGCGCCCCCGGCGGCGTGGCTCGCCAAAAAAGGGCGGCCGTTCGCGTCGAAGCCGGTGTCCGTCTGCTCGAGCATGATGAAGTTCGCCCAGTCGGCGTCGGACTGGCCGTTCGTGATGCCCTGCTCCGTTCGGCTGACCTGGCCGTCCGGCCGGTAGGTGACGCGGGTCGCGCGGGGCGGCAGCGGGCCCGTTCCGTCGGGATCGGGCGAGATCGTGCCGACGCGCTGGCGCGCGGCATCATAGCGGTAGCGAACCGTGTCGGCGCTGCCGGCGAGCGGCCCGTCGACGGTTTCGACATTGCCCCAGCCGTCATAGGTCATGGCCTGCGTCGCCGAGAGGCTGTTGTCGCCCGTCGCTATCGTAACGCTGGTCGGCGCCAGCTGCGCGTTATAGGCGATCGTCGTCCTGGTCTCGTCTGCTGTCCCCACGCAGCTCGCCGTGGTCCGGCAGGTGGAGACGCCGGTCGGCACCTGCATCGTCGCGACCGTGGAATAGCTGTAGCGCGTCTGCGGCCTGACGCCGTTCGCCCCAGCCGGCGCCGTGACGCTGAGCAGGCCGCCATGTGCCGCGTAGGTATATTCGGTGACATTGCCGCGCGCGTCGGTGGTCGTCAGCGGCTTGTTGCAGGTGGCCGCGTTGCTGCAGCTCGCGGCATAGGTAGCCGACACCACGATATTGCCCGCGCCCGATCCGGGCTGGGCGGCCTGCACGCTCTGGATTACATTTCCACGCGCGTCATATGTGTGCTCGACATAATTGCCGAGCGGCGCCGTCGTCCGGCTCGGCCGGCCGTAGGCGTCATAGCTGAAGCTCGTGGTGCGGTTGAGCGGATCCGTCACGGATATCGGCCGGCCGACATTGAGATCGGACACCACAATCGTCTGGTGGTTGAGCGCGTCGGTCACCACCATCGTGGCGGTCGAGCCGGAGACGGTGCGCGCATAGCCCGTGGTGACGCCGTCGTTGGTGAGCGAGGTGACCACACCGCTCGAATTGCGGGTGATGGTGATGTTGTCGGTCGTGGACCCGGGGCGGCGGATGCTGCCCGCGCCGAAACGCCAGGTGCGTCCGGCCATATCGGTGACCTCGGTCACGCCGGACGCGGGGAAGGCATAGCTCGAGCTTCTCGTCTCATTGCTGGAAGCCGACTGAAAGGTCGCTCCGATCCGCTTGTGCCAGTCGTTGGGCGTCCCGGCATAGTTGAAGTCGATGGAGTTGAGGGCGTCGTTGTATACGCGGGCGAGACGATACCTGATATCGCAATGCGTGACCGGTTGGTTCGGGTCGAGCTCGAACTGTTGGGAGCAATGCTCCTCGACGAGCCAGTCGTAATTGAGCTCCTTACCGCTCGGCTCGATCATCGACAGAGCAACGAGCTGGCAGCCGGTCGGGGTGCTCGGCCCGCAGAAACCGGCTTCGGCTGGCGCGCCGAAGGTCGTCTCCGCTCCATCCGCATGCGTGAGCCGGTATTCGGCCGCATTCACCTTGGTGACGGTGCCGCCATTGCCTTGCTGCGAGGCGAAGGTCGACGCCGCGGAGGGGCCGGTGAAGACCTGCCGCTGGTCGCCGATATAGACCTCTACGACGGCAGTGCCGCTGCTGTCGTAGCGGGTCATTCTGCGCAGGAAATTGTCTCCTCGCCGGGCTCCCCAATTCGTGACGAGCGCGATATCAGGCTGTACCAAACTATACCAAGCACGTTGGGGGCATTTCGGGGGCAGCGCCCGTCGAAAATGGGGGCACCGGCCGTTGGAAAGCTGCTTCATGCGCAAGCGATCTAAGTTTCATTTCTTAGGTCGCCGCTACGCAGGCTAGCCCGCGTGTTCTGAAGTTTTGAACAATGGTTAGTGCATTATATTTGATGATGTTGGTCTTAGGTGAAGCACGATTAATCAACCAATTACAACCAGGCATCACTGCATTGCCTCGTCACCGGCGCGAGCTGGACCCGCTTCGCCTGGGACGGCGGCAACATCGCCGCCGAGAACGACGCGGGCGACAACATCCGGTCCCGCTACGCCTCTAATTGGGAATGATTGATGGATGTTCGGAATATTGCTCATGCTTCGGGCATCAGTTGTGCTTATGAGGCGCACTGCTCGTGCATGATTTCTCTTCCCGACATGAGCAGATTCATAGACTTTTGTCGCAGCTCCGATCTCATAATCCTATATTTAGAAGGGTTCAGGAGCGTGAGCGGCGGCATAGTACCGGAGATGAGCGCAATTGCTGATTTCTCAAGTCTCACCGCTCTTCCATGGGACGAGGCAACTCCAAAGTCTTGGGAAAGCGCATCAGCGTTCGTGTCACAAATGCAGGACCAACGATTGATGTTCGACATCGGCGTTTACAGCAGGGCAGAAATCTTCGGAATCACGTGATGATCACCAGCCCCCACACTGCTGGGTTTAGGTTTTGCAAGGTCGCACCGGTGGGGTGGTAGCGGCTTCCCGCCCCATCGAAGGGGTCCCTGCTCATATGCGCGCCATTCCTGCTGAGGCTCTCTATCTTCCCTGTTGTCTCGACTAGCGAACTTGGAAGAGGCCGCGCACAGTGCCGCCGTTTTTGCCGCCGCTCGGGGCGCCGCTCCGTTCGAAATTCACACTTTTCCCTGTGAATCCTGTCGGGCAGGGGGATGCGAGGTCCCGACCGGTTCGCTCTGGACCGCACCGCGCATTCACGCGGTCTTCTCCGTTCGAGCTGCGCTACAAGCACAGCACTCCGAGCCGATCGGCGGTGGGGGACCGCGTCAGACGTCCGTCGTCGTCCCGCGGGTGCGGCGGCGGCGGTCGTAGAGCTTCTTCGCGCCCCAGGCGCCGGCGACGGCGAAGCCCAAGGGCCCGAACGCCTTGCGCGCGATGAACGGGGCGGCGGCGCCGAGCATGGCGCCGCGGGCGCCGCTGCGGTTGCCGGCGATGCGGCGGCCGATGGCGGCGCCGATGAGGCTGCGAATCATGTCTTCGTCTCCCGGGATAAGCGTCTATTGTGCGCCCCGTTGAGCGCGCGAGCGGCCGCATAGGTTCCGTTCCGGGCGGGGAGGATGAGCGATGAGCGAGCCTGCGATGAGCCACCGCATCTTCATCGAACGGCTCGCGATCGGCATCGCCGTCATCGGCCTCGCGCTCCTCCTCTGGGCGCTGCGCGGCGTGCTCATCCTCGTCTTCGGCGCGGTGCTCGTCGCCGTGATCCTGAGCCTCATCGCCCATCCGCTCAAGAACCGCTTCCGCTTTCCGGACTGGGCGGCCCTCCTCGCCGGGGTGCTGCTCGTGGTGGGCGTCTTCGCGCTCGCCTTCTGGCTGTTCGGGGCGGAAACGGCGCGGCAGGCGAGCGCGCTGCGCGCCGCCATCCCTGAAGCCTGGGAAGCGATCCAGCGCCGGCTCGAGCCGATCGGCCTCGCCGAGCCGCTCCGCCAGGGCCTGTCGGGCGCCCAGTCCGGCGGCGGCGGCGTCCTGACCAATGTCGGGCGCTTCGTCATGTCGGTCGGCGGCGGCATCGCCGACACCCTGCTCGTCATCGTCGGCGGCATCTATCTCGCCGCCCAGCCCAAGCTCTACCGCAGCGGGCTCCTCAAACTCTTCCCCGCCAGCTCCCGCGACAAGCTCGACCAGGCACTCGACGATTGCTGGAAGGCGCTGCGCCTCTGGCTCGCCGGCCGCCTCGTCTCGATGATCTTCATCGGCCTTTTGACCGGCATTGGCCTCTGGCTGATCGGCATACCGGGCGCGCTGGCGCTCGGCATCGTCGCCTTCATCCTCGAATTCGTGCCCTTCGTCGGGCCGATCATCGCCGCGGTGCCGGCCCTCGTCCTCGCCCTCGCCTTCGATCCGGTGAAGGCGCTCTGGGTCGGCCTCCTCTACCTCGGCATCCAGCAGCTCGAAGGCAATGTCATCGAGCCCATCGTCCAGCAGCGCGCCGTCGATCTCCCGCCTGCGCTCCTCCTGTTCGCGATCGTCGCGGGCGCCCTGGTGTTCGGCCCCACCGGCGTCATCTTCGCCGCGCCGCTTACCGTGGTGCTCTTCGTGCTGGTGAAGCGCCTCTACGTCCGCGAGGCGCTGGGCACCGCGACGGACCTGCCGGGCGAGAAGGGCTGAGCCCCTCCTCTCGCTTTAATTGAGAAAGAGCTCGGCGGCGGCTTGGACGACCGCCTCCGCATCGAGGCGATATTCTCCGTAAAGGTCCGGCAGCGTCCCCGTCTGGCCGAAGCGGTCGACACCGAGCGGCGCGACGCGGTGGCCCAGGACGCCGCCGAGCCAGCTCAGCGAGGCGGGGGCGGCGTCGATCAGGGTGACGAGCCCCGCCGTAGGCGACAGCGGCGCAAGCAGGCTTTCGATGTGCGACGGCACCCCGCCGCCGCCCTTCCAGCGCGCCGCCTGCCGCGCCGACCAGCCGCGGTGAAGGAGGCCGGGCGAAGTGACCGCAAGGAGCCCGAGGCCAGGGACGTCGTCCTTCAACGCCTCCCAGGCGGCGAGCGCTTCGGGGGCAATCGCGCCTGAGTAGACCAAAGCCGCTTCCGAGCCCGCGCCCGGCTCGCGCAGCCAATAGCCGCCGGCCAGCGCCCCCGCCTTCCAGCTCTCGTCCGCCCGCTCGACCTGCGTCACGGTGCGTGTGGTGAGGCGCAGGTACACGCTCTCCCCACCCGGCGCCTGCAGGAGGCGGAACGCTTCCTCCATCATCACCGCCAGCTCGTCGGCGAAGGCGGGCTCGTAGTGGCGAAGGCCCGGCTGGCCGAGCGCGATGAGCGGCGGATTGATCGACTGGTGCGCGCCGCCCTCGGGCCCGAGCGTCAGGCCAGACGGCGTCGCGACCAGCATGAAGCGCGCATCCTGGTAGCAGGCGTAGTTCAGCGCATCGAGGCCGCGGGCAATGAACGGGTCGTAGACCGTGCCGATGGGGAGCAGCCGCTGGCCGAACAGGTCTCCCGAAAGCCCGAGCGCGGCGAGCATCAGGAAGAGATTGTTCTCCGCGATGCCGAGCTCGATATGCTGGCCCGCCGGCCGCATCCCCCATTTCTGCGCCGAGGGTATCTTGGCCGCGGCGAAGACGTCGGCCAGCTCCTGGCGGCGGAACAGGCCGCGCTGGTTCACGAACGCGCCGAGATTGGTCGACACCGTGACGTCCGGCGAGGTCGTGACGACCCGGTCGGCGATCGGCGCGCCGGATTTCGCGAGATCGAGAAGGATGCGGCCGAACGCGGCCTGGGTCGACTGCTCCTCGCCCCCCGGCGCCGCGATCGCCGGCACCTCGGCCTGGTTCCAGGCGCGCGGCCTTTTCTCGCGGGCGACGCGGCTCTTCGCGACGAGATCCTGCGCGGCGCCGGCGGCATTGCCGCCGAGCCCGGCCCAGGGCTCCCATTCCTCGCCCTCGGCGATGCCGAGGCGCTCGCGCAACGCCGCGATCTGCGTCGGGTTCATCAGCCCCGCATGATTGTCCTTGTGGCCGGCGAAGGGCAGCCCCTGCCCCTTCACCGTGTAGGCGATGAAGAGCGTCGGCACGTCGTCCTCAGCCCGATCGAACGCTTCGACGAGCGAGGCCATGTCGTGGCCGGCGAGATTGGTCATCAGCGCGTGAAGCGCCTCGTCGTCCCGCGCCTCCAGGATCGGCGCCGTCTCGGGCGCGTCCTTCAGCAATCGCTCGCGCCACGCCGCGCCGCCGAGATAGGAAAGCGACGCATATTCGGCGTTCGAAACGTCGTCGATCCAGCGCTTGAGAGCCTCGCCGCCGCCTTCCGCGAACGCCGCCTCCATCGCTTTCCCGTATTTCAGCGTCACGACCCGCCAGCCGCAGGCCGCGAAGATCTCGTCGAAGCGCCGGAACATGCGCTCGGCGGTCGTATGGTCGAGCGACTGGCGGTTGTAGTCGACGATCCACCAGCAATTGCGGATGTCGTGCTTATAGGCTTCGATCAGGCATTCGTAGATATTGCCCTCGTCGAGCTCGGCATCTCCCATCAATGCGACGAAGCGCCCCGCATCGGCGGCATCGAGCATCCCGTGGGCGACGAGATAATCCTGCACCAGGCTCGCGAACGCCGTGACCGCCACGCCGAGCCCCACCGAGCCCGTCGAGAAATCGACCGGAATCCTGTCCTTGGTCCGGCTCGGATAGCTCTGCATCCCGCCGAAGCCGCGGAAATTCTCGAGCTGCTCGCGCGATTGCGACCCCATCAGATAATGGATCGCATGCAGGACCGGCCCCGCGTGCGGCTTCACCGCCACGCGGTCGTTCGGCCCCAGCGCGTGGAAGTAGAGCGCTGCCATGATCGCCGTCATCGAAGCGCAGCTCGCCTGGTGCCCGCCGACCTTCAGCCCGTCCGGGCTTTCCCGCAGGTGATTGGCATTGTGGATCGTCCAGGCGGAAAGCCAGCGCAGCCGCTCGTCGAGGAGGCGCAGCGCATCGAGATCGGGGGAGGTCTTCTTCAGCATGGCCGCGCCTTAGCTGCGAATGGCGGCGATGTTGAGCCTTTCGGCACGTCCATTTGGCGCGACCCGCCTCAGAAGCGGACGCTCTCCGCCACTGCCTGCGCCCAGTCGCAGTCGGCGCCGGTGCACTCAGCCGTGATACGCAGCACATAGGGGCTGAGATTTGCCGCCACGCCCTTGGCCGAGGGCGGCACCTCGGCCGTCCACCGGACACCCGCGGCGCTTCGCCAGCGGCGCAGCTCGACGCCCTCGACGCTGCGGCGTCCGTCGGGGCGGTAGCCGGGTCCGGGCTCCACCCGATCATGGGCGCCGAACACGATGCCGATTTCGCGCCCGTTCAAGCGCACGACGTGGAGGATCGAATCGGAAGAGAGCCGTACGGGGCTGCCGCCCTTCAAATCGAAGGAACAGCAGCCCGGCACGGTGAAGCCGTTGCCGGGCACGTCGAGCGGCGTCCTGAGCTCCGACGGATCGCTCGTCCCGATCCTCGAGATCGTACGCTCGTCGCACCCGGCGGCGAGTCCCAGCAGCGCGAGCAACCACACGGCTGGTGAAGCGGCAGCGCATGGCTTGCGTCCGGTCATTCCGTCACAACGCAAGATTCGCAAGAACGATCAACCTCCCGCGCCTTGACCGCACCCCGGCGCACCGTAGTGTCAGGGTAAATCAGCAGGGGTGTAGTTCGTTATGACCAAAGCGTTTTTCCGTGGCGGCGTTGCCGCGCTCGCCCTCCTCTCCGCAATGGCGGTCCCGGCTTCGGCCCAGACGAGGGCGGCGGCCGCACCGGCAGGAGCTTCGGCGCAGCGCATCGTGGTGCCGCCGATCGCCTATACGACCCGCACCCTGCCCAACGGGCTTCGAGTCTACGCCCTTCGCGACACGCGCACCGCGAATGTCTCCGTGCAGATGTGGTACGACGTCGGCTCCAAGGACGACCCCGCCGGCCGCTCCGGCTTCGCCCACCTCTTCGAGCACATATTAAGCCGCGTCACGCGAAACATGACGCCCGGGATGATCAGCCGGCTCGTCGAGGAGGAAGCGGGCGGGACGCGCAACGCCTCCACCGGGCCCGACACCACCAATTATTACGAGACGGTCCCGGCCAACCGCCTGGAAGCCATGCTTTGGACTCATGCCGAGCGGATGGGGCGCTCGGTGCTCGACCAGTCGGTGTTCGATGCGGAGCGCAGCATCGTCAAGGAAGAGATGCGCCTGCGCGTCCTCTCGCAGCCCTACGGGCGGCTGCAGCGCTACCATGTCTTCGACAACAGCTTCACCACCCACCCCTATCGCCGCTCGGGCATCGGCACCGTCGCCGATCTCGATGCTGCGACGCTCGCCGATGCCCGCGCATTCCACGAGAATTTCTATCGCCCCGACAATGCGATCCTGATCGTCTCGGGCAATTTCGAGCCCGCCGAGCTCAACCGGATGATCGACCGCCACCTCGGCGCCATCGCCCGCCCGGCGCGCCCGATCCTGCGCCACCGCATGGCCGAAGCGCCGCGCACCGCCGCGCGGTCGGTGACGATCTACGGCCCGAACGTCCCCCTCCCCGCCGCGGTGATGACCTGGCAGCGGCCCAGGCTCAACCATCCCGACTCGGCGGCCCTCGCGGTGCTGAGCCAGGTGCTGTCCGGCGGCCAGTCGTCGCGGCTCTACCGCTCCCTCGTCTACGAGCGGCAGCTCGCCCAGAGCGCCACCTCGATCGATTTCGGCGCCGAGGATGCGGGCATGTTCGGCCTCCAGGCGATCGTCGCCAGCGGCAAGAACATCGGCGAGGCCGAGACGGCGCTCGCCGCCGAAATCGCCCGGCTGCGCGACCAGCCCGTGACGGCCGCGGAGCTCACCGAAGCGCAGACCGAACTCGTCTCTGAAATGCTCCGCTCGCGCGAAACGCCGGAAGGCCGCGCGAACGAGATCGGCAGCTCGCTGACCAGCGCCGGCGACCCGCGCTGGGGCGACCGCTTCCTCGCCGCCGTGCAGCGCGTCACCGCCGCCGACGTGCAGCGCGTCGCCCGTCAGTATCTGCGCGACGACCGGCGCCTGTCCATCCGCTACCTCGACCAGGCGCAGCGCACCGGCGAAGCCGCGGTCGACCCGTCCGCGCGCGCGACCGACCTGTCGCTGGGGCGCAGCTTCCCGCCGGCGACTCGCGCGCCGCTCCAGCCCGCCTCCGAAGTCGAGCGCCAGGCGCCGCCCGCGCCGGGAGCCTCCCGCGCCATGTCGCCGCCCGCATTCGCCGAGCGCCGGCTTTCGAACGGCATGCGCGTCGTCGCCGCGCGCTCGACCGAGCTTCCGCTCGCATCAGCCTATCTCGTCTTCGGCGGCGGCACCGCGGCCGATCCTGCGGCGCGGCCCGGAGTCGCGTCCATGATGGCGAACCTCGCCGACAACGGCGCGGCGGGGATGAGCGCGCCGGAGATCGCGGCGCGGGGCGAATCCCTCGGCGCGATCGTCGGCGCCGGCGCCTCGATCGACAGCACCACCGCCTTCGTCGTCGCGCCGTCGGCGAACATCGAGGCGGCGGGAACGCTGCTTCGCCAGATCGTCCGCCAGCCCACCTTCGCGCAGGAGGAGCTGGAGCGCGAGCGGCGGCGGGCGCTGGACCGCCTCCGCGTCAGCATGCGCGACGCCGGCTTCGTCGCGCAGCGCGTCGCGTCGCGCGCGGCCTACGGCGCGGCGCCCTACGGCGCTCCGGCCATGGGCACCCCCGCCTCGCTCGCAGCGCTGACTCGCGACGAGATCGCGGCCTATCATGCGAGCTGGTGGCGGCCCGACAATGCGACCCTCGTCATCACCGGCGGGATGACCGCGGACGAGGCGTTCGCGCTCGCCGAGCGCCTGTTCGGCGACTGGGCGGCGCCCGCCGCACCGATGCCGGCGCTTCCCGCCAACCGCGCGGGCGAGACTCCGGCGCCGCGCATCGTCGTCGTCGACCATCCCGAAGCCGACCAGGCGGCGGTCTCGATCGTGATGCGCGGCGTGTCGCGCTCCGATCCCGATTATTATCCGCTGGTGCTCGCCAATTCGGCGCTCGGCGGCTCGTCGACGGGGCGCCTGTTCCAGGAGGTCCGCGTCAAGCGCGCCTTGAGCTACGGCGCGAACAGCGGCCTTCCCTCCTACCGCGACGAGGGCATGCTGATCGCGTCGGCGCAGACCCGCAACGACGCCGCGCCCGAAGTCGCGCAGGTGATGCTGGCCGAGATCCAGCGCCTCACCGCCGAGCCGCTGACCGACGACGTGCTCGGCAAGCGCCGCACGCTTCTCCTCGGCGCCTTCGGTCGGCAGGTCGAGACGACCCAGGGCCTCGGCGATTTCCTCGCCAGCCTCGCCGCCCAGGGCCTGCCGATGAGCGAATTCACCCGCTACACCGCGAACCTGGAAGCGGTGACGCTCCAGCAGATCGGCGCCTCGATCGCGTCGGAGATCGATCCGCGCCAGGCCAGCATCGTCATCGTCGGCCGCGCCAGCGAGTTCCTGGCGGCGCTCCGGGCGCAGCATCCGAACGTCGAAGTGATCCCGCTCAGCGAACTCGATCTCGGCACGGCAAGCCTCAGGGCGACAAGGTAAGGCGGCGCCGCCCCGACCTCCCACCCACGTCACCCCGGACTTGATCCGGGGTCCACCTTCTTCTCCGACGTCGGTGCAGAAGAAGGTGGATGCCGGATCAAGTCCGGCATGACGGCTCGGAGAGGGCGCCCCGCCTCGCCACCCGCGTCACCCCGGACTCGATCCGGGGTCCGCCTTCTTGATGAGCGGGTCGAATCCGAAATCCTCGGCAAGGTCGCGCCAGACGGCATTCTCGCGTTCGATGAGGGCGATCTTCCAGTCGCGATGCCAGTTCTTGAGCTGCTTCTCGCGGCGAATGGCATGCTCCATGTCGTCGTGCATCTCGAACCAGACGAGGCGGTTCACGGTGTAGCGCGCGGTGAAGCCGCGTGTCCGGGCCGCGCGGTGCTGGTAGATGCGCTTGATCAGATCGGACGTGACGCCCGTGTAGATCGTCCCGTGGAAGCCGCTCGCCACGATGTAGACCGCCGGGTTGCGCTCCATGGGAGGAGGCTAGCCCGGAGCCGCGGGAAAGGAAAGGTGGATGCCGGATCAAGTCCGGCATGACGGCTCAGGAGACAGCGCCGTGACATCCCCACCCGCGTCACCCCGGACTTTGATCCGGGGTCCACCTTCTTCTGCGGCGTCGGTGCAGAAGAAGGTGGATGCCGGATCAAGTCCGGCATGACGCTCTCGATGAGCGCCCGACCTTGCGCTTTTAAGCTGAGAGCAGCTTCAGCGGGTTCTCCACGTACTTCTTCAGATCCTGAAGGAAGTTCGCCGCGTCCCAGCCGTCGACGACTCGGTGGTCGCAGGAGAGCGACAGGTTCATCCGCTTGCGGATTTCCAGCTCGCCGCCCACGACCACGGGCTTTTCTTCCACCTTGTTGACCGCGATGATCGCGACTTCGGGCCGGTTGATGACCGGCGTGGATGTGATGCCGCCCATCGGGCCGAGGCTCGAGATGGTGATGGTCGAGCCGCTCAGTTCCTCCCGGCTCGCCTTCCCCGTGCGGGCGGCTTCGGAGAGGCGGAGGATCTCGCGGGCGATGTCCCAGACGGTGAGGCGCTCGGCGTTGCGGATGACGGGGACCATGAGGCCGCTGGGCGTCTGGGTGGCCATGCCCATGTGGACGGCGCCGGAGCGGTGGAGGACGTTCTCGTCGTCGTCGTAGCGGGTGTTGAGCTGCGGATAATCGCCGAGGGTCCGCGACATGGCGGCGATCAGGAAGGGGAGCATGGTGAGCTTGGGATTCTCGCCGCGATCCTGGTTCATCATCGCGCGCGTCGTCTCGAGGTTGGTGACGTCGAACTCCTCCACGAGCGTGAAATGCGGGATGCGGCGCTTCGCCTCCTGCATGTTCTCGGCGATCTTGCGCCTGAGGCCGACGACCTTGACGGTCTCGTCCTGTCGCCGCGGCGCGCCGGAGCGGGAGACGCCGCCGCCATTGTAGAGGAGGTAGGCGTCGAGGTCCGAATGGCGGATGCGGTCACCTGAGGTCTTCACCTGGGCTAGGTCGATGCCGAGATCGCGTGCGCGCTGCCGCACGGCGGGTGAGGCGAGGACCTGCGCCTTTTCAGCGGGCGCGGGTGCAGGCGCCGGAGCGGCCGCGGGAGGCTCGGCGCGCCATTCGCCTTGCCGCCGGTCCTCCTCCGCGCGCGCTTCGTCGCGGCGGTCGTCGCCGGAGCGGCGTTCGCCCGAGGTGCGGCGATCTTCGGAGTCGACGTCGGCGGTGGGGACGACGGCTTCGAGTCCGGGCGTGGGATCGACCATCCCGTCGCCGAGCGGCTGCGTGTCGGTGCGGCCGCCCGAAGCGTCCGTCTGCGCGCCCTCCTGCACCGACGCGGTGCCGGCCGCGCCTTCAGTCTCGATCACGACGAGCACCGAGCCGATGGCGATCTGGTCGCCCACGTCGCCCGCGACTTCGAGGATCGTGCCCGCGACCGGGCTCTCCATCTCCACCGTCGCCTTGTCGGTCATCATGTCGGCGAGCTGCTGGTCCTCCTCGACGCGGTCGCCCACTTTGACGTGCCAGGCGACGATCTCCGCCTCGGCAATGCCTTCGCCGATATCGGGCAGCTTGAATTCGAACCGGGCCATGAGCTTCCTCTAAATACGATCTGAGTGGTTCGACTTCGCCGTCATTGCGAGGAGCGAAGCGACGAAGCAATCCAGTGGACGCTGGAGACCCGCACCGCCGCCCGCTGGATTGCTTCGCTTCGCTCGCAATGACGGGAAGAGTTTCGCCACGTCAGTCCTCCAGGGCTTTTCTGAGCGCCGGGCCGAGCCGTGCCGGCCCCGGGAAATAATTCCATTCCATCGAATGGGGATAAGGCGTGTCGTAGCCGGTCACGCGAACCACCGGCGCCTCCAGATGATAGAAGCAGCGCTCCTGCACCAAAGCGGCAAGCTCCGCGCCGAAGCCCGCCGTCCGCGTCGCCTCGTGAAGCACGACGCAGCGCCCCGTCTTCTTCACCGAAGCCTCGATCGCTTCGATATCGACCGGGACGATGGTGCGAAGGTCGATCACTTCCGCGTCGATCCCTTCGGCCTCCGCCGTGGCGAGGGCGACGTGGACCATCGTCCCGTAGCACAGGATCGTGACCGCCTCCCCTTCCCGCGCGACCGCGGCCTTGCCGATGGGGACGGTGTAATGGCCGTCCGGGACTTCGGCCGCCGGGTGCCGGGCCCAGGGCACGACGGGCCGGTCGTGATAGCCCTCGAACGGGCCGTTATAGATGCGCTTGGGCTCGAAGAAGAGGACGGGATCGTTGTCCTCGATCGCGGCGATGAGCAGCCCCTTGGCGTCATAGGGGTTGGACGGAATGACCGTCTTGATCCCCGGCATGTGCGCGAAAAAGGCTTCGGGTGACTGCGAATGCGTCTGGCCGCCGAAGATGCCGCCGCCATAAGGGCTGCGGATCACCATCGGCAGCGGCCATTCGCCCGCGGTGCGGTAGCGCATGCGGCCCGCTTCGGAGAGGATCTGGTCGAAGCCCGGATAGATATAGTCGGCGAACTGGATCTCGGCGACCGGTCTGAGGCCGTAAGCGGCCATGCCGATGGCGGTCGCGACGATGCCGAGTTCGGCGATCGGCGTGTCGAAGACGCGGCTCGAGCCATAGGTCTTCTGGAGGCCGGCGGTCACCCGGAAGACGCCGCCGAAATAGCCGATGTCCTCGCCGAGCACGACGATGTTCTCGTCGCGCTCCATCATCACCTTGTGGGCGTCGTTCAGCGCCTCGATCATGTTGCGCACGGTCATTTGCGGCGCGCCTCCGCTTCGGCGCGGGCATGATCGCGCTGCTCGCGAAGATGCCAGGGCAGCTCCTCGAAGATGTCGGAGAACATCGAGTCGACGTCGTCCCAGTGGCCGGAGCCCAACGTCCCCATCGTCTCCGCCTCGCGCTGCGCCGCGCGCACTTCGGCCGAAAGCTGCTCCTGGAGCGCCGCGTCGCGCTCGTGGTCCCATTCGCCGAGGCCGACGAGATGCGCCCGAAGCCGCGCCACCGGATCGCCGAGCGGCCAATGCGCGCCGGCATTCTGCGGCCGATAGGCAGTGGGATCGTCTGACGTCGAATGGCCTTCGACGCGGTAGGTGAAGAGTTCGATCAAAGTCGGCCCGAGGTTCGAGCGCGCCCGGTCGGCGGCCCAGCGCGTGGCGGCATAGACGGCGAGCGGATCGTTGCCGTCGACGCGAAGACCCGCAATGCCGTAGCCGACGGCGCGCGCGGCGAAGGTGGTGAGCTGCCCGCCCGCGATGCCGCTGAACGTCGAGATCGCCCACTGGTTGTTGACGACGTTGAGGATCACCGGCGCCCGGTAAACGCCGGCAAAGGTGACGGCATTGTGGAAGTCCCCTTCAGCGGTCGCGCCGTCGCCGATCCAGGCGGCCGCGATGCGGCTGTCGCCCTTGATCGCCGAGGCCATCGCCCAGCCCACGGCCTGCGGATATTGCGTGGCGAGGTTGCCGGAGATGGAGAAGAAGCCGTGCTCCCGGTCCGAATACATGATCGGGAGCTGGCGGCCCTTCAGCGGATCGCCGCGGTTCGAATAGACCTGGCACATCATCTTCACGAGCGGATAGTCGCGCGCTACCAGCAGCCCCTGCTGGCGGTAGGTCGGGAAGAACATGTCGTCCCGGTCCATGGCGTGGGCGGCGGCGACGGCGACCGCCTCCTCGCCGGTGCACTTCATGTAGAAGCTGGTCTTCCCCTGCCGCTGGGCGCGGTACATGCGGTCGTCATAGGCGCGAACCATCATCATGTCGCGAAGCATGCGGCGCAGCGTATCCGGGTCGAGGCGCGGGTCCCAGGGGCCGACCGCATTGCCGTCGTCGTCGAGGACGCGCACGAGGCTGTAGACGAGTTCGCGCGTGTCGGCGGCGGACGCGGAGATGTCCGGCCGGCGCAGCTCGCCCGCGGCCGGAATATGAAAGTGGCTGAAATCGACCTCATCGCCGGGCCGCGCTTCCGGCTCCGGGACATGGAGCGAGAGCGCCGGACGGTTCGGGCGCTCGATCTGGTCCGTCATCCTCTACCTTTTTCTCGTCGCCCCCGCGTGGGCCGATAGCGGCGAACGGGCGGCTTGTGAAGCGGGGGGCAAGGGTGCACGAATGCCCAGCAGTCGCCATGGCGAAGTGGGGAGAGTGAAATGAAGACGATCGCCGTCGCCGCCGCCGTCACCGCGTCCATTCTCGCCGCCTGCGCATCGACGACGGCGCGGCAAGAGCCGCACATCTTCGTCATGCGCCACCTCCACAAGACGGCGGACGCGCAGGACCCCGGTTTGACTCCGCAGGGCCAGGCCTGCGCCCGGCAGCTCGCCCGCTTCCTCGGCAACCAGGATATCCGCGCCGTCTATGCAAGCACGACGCGCCGGGCGCAGGAAACGGCCGCCCCGCTCGCCGCCGCCCGCGGCCTCACGGCGCAGACCTACGCTCCGGCGGACATTGCGGGCGTCGCCGCCCGGGCGCGGGCGGAAGCCGGTTCGGTGCTGATCGTCGGCCATTCGAACACCGTGCCCGACATCGTCGAGCGCCTCGGCGGCACCCGCCCCGCCCCGATCGACGACAGCCGCTACGCGGACGTCTGGCGCGTCTCGAGGAGCAACGGCGCCACCCTGGCGATGACGGTGCCGGGCTGCTGAGCGCGCGGCACAATCAGGTCCGTTTCTATAACCCCTCTCCCTTTACGGGAGAGGGAGAGGCCCGCGATGCAAAGCATCGTGGGAGGGTGAGGGCACGAAGCCGGCAGGAAGTCTCCCAGGGCCGAGCCCGATCCGGAGCCGCCATGTCCTCACCCTCCCATTGCTCTCGCAATGGGCCCCTCCCTCTCCCGCAAGGGGAGAGGGGTTGCCCCTCACAAATCCACGCACGAAGCGATCGCTTCGAGTTTGCGGATGCGCTCCTTCAGGTCCGCGATCTCGATGCGCTCCATGGCCGGGCCACGGGCGCTCTCGGCCTGGCCGCTGCGGCCGTGGCCGGCGAGCTCCATGCGCTTCAGGTCCAGCCAGCCCTGCCAGCCGCGAAGGCAGGCGAACACGGCCATGGAGATCGCGGCCAGGCCGAAGCTCGCCAGGATCATCGTCGTCGTCGGTTCGGTCATCGTCTTTCTCCTCCCTTTTTGTCGGCGCGTGCGGCGGCAAGCCGCTCAGCGCAGCTCCTCGATCTCGCGGGCGAGCCGTGCGTTCGAGCTCGCGACATATTGGTCGACTTCGGCGAGGCGGCGGTCGATGTCGCGGATCGCGCCGCGCTCCTCAAGGCTCTCGTAGCCGGACGAGGCCGCCGGGACTCCGCGCCCCGCGCGCCCCCGCTTCGGCTGCCCCGCCATCGCCAGGACCAGATAGGCGATCAGCGTCCACGGCCAGCCGCCGGCGATCGTCGCCACCACGAAGGCGATCCTGACGATCGTCGGGTCGATCCCCATCGTGCCTGCGAGGCCGGCGCAGACGCCCATCGCTTTGGCCTCTGCCTTGTCGACCTCGAAAGTCCTGCGCGTCATCTCGAAATTCCTCCGTTCGGGTTTCTTGTTCGTTCGTTCAGTGCGATCAGGCGGCCGCGCGGCGCGCCTGCTTCATCCGCTCGAGCTCGGCGTCGATCTTGTCGGCGTTCCTGAGCTCGGCGATTTCCTCGGCCAGCGTCCTGGGCGGAGCGGCGAGCAGCAGCGCATCCGCCTCCCCTTCCGCATAATCGGCCCGGCGCTCGAGCAGCTCGAAGCCCGAAAAGGCCTCGTCGACGCGGCTCCCGGCATACATTTCGCGCATCCGGGCGCGGTTGTGGGCGCTCTCCATCCGGGTCGAGATCGCGCTCTGCCGGGCGCGGGCTTCGCGAAGCTTGTTCTGGAGCTTGAAGATGTCGGCTTCGGACGCGTGCAGCGCGTCTTCGATGACTCCGATCTCCCCGCCGAGCCGCTCCGCCATGTCGGCGACCTTTTCGCGCTCGACGAGGGCGGCGCGGGCGAGATCGTCCCGGCCGCGCGACAGTGCCAGCTCGGCCTTCTCCGTCCAGCTCGCCTGCAGCGCGTCCAGCCGGTCGATCTGGCGGCGCATTTCCTTCTGGTCGGCGATCGACCGGGCGGCCGACGCACGGACCTCGACGAGCGTCTCTTCCATCTCCAGGATGATCACCCGGATGGTCTGCGCCGGGTCTTCCGACTTCGAGAGAAGATCGGTGACGTTGGCGGCGATGATGTCGCGGGTGCGGGAAAAGATGCCCATGGCGGGAAACGCTCCTTGGAAGTTTGGTGATTGCGGACCGCAGCGGCCGGAGAGGGCTACAGGGGGATGAGCTGTCTCTCCGGCCGCTGGTCCCGGGCGGGCCTCCCAACCCGCCCGAAGCTTGTTCTTCAGGCGGCGCGGCTCGTCTCGGCGGACGCGGTCTGGACGGGGCCGATGGCGGCGCCGACGCAGGCGGTGGAGAGGAGAAGGGCGCCGACGGCGGCGGCGGCGATCTGGCGGATGTCGATGTTGAACATGGTCTTTGCTCCCTTTGAATGTCGTCCCGTCCCGTTGCCCGAGGCGGTATGCGAAGGGTTTTACAAGGGCCGTGCCAAACGGCAAAAATGGCGCAAATCTGCGGTTTTCTGAATGGCAGGCTTCGTCCGCGGCGAAATCCGCCACCCCGGGATTGGGAATTTCCGCCGCGAGTTGGCGAAGATCGCGATTAAGGCTTCCGGGGGCGCTGTTCCATTTCGGGACTCGGGATTCCGGCCCATTGAACCAGGAGGCGAACCGGTGATTGTGCACCTCGCGTACCCACTCCTCGGTACGCGACAGAGGAGAAGACCATGCGCGCATTGAACAGCATCGAACTGAACGCCGTCAGCGGCGGACGCGGCGGCGGCGGCGCCGGCGGCGATCGCGGCCAGGGCAATTCCAGCAGCAACAACAACAACAACAACAACAACAACGGCCCGCAGGCGAAGAACGCCGGCGGCGGCCCCGGCAACAGCGGCCCGGGCGACAAGAACAGCGCCGGCCTCGGCGGCGGCGGCGTCGGCCCCCGCTAAGAGCGCTTCAGCTTTCAGGAAGAGGGGCGGGCCCGGGTCCGCCCCTTTTTTTGTCGCTACGCAGCCGCCTCGCCGAGCGCGAGGAGCGCGAAGGTCGCGAGCCAGTGCTCGCCCATATAGTCGCCCGCGACATGAGGCAGGCTGGCGTCGAGATGCACCGCCGCCGCGTCCGGCCGCCCGAGCGCCCGCCAGCACCAGGCGCGGCTCAGATTGGTGCCGTCGAGATGGGCGATCTTCCCGTCCGAGCGGTCCGAGACGTGCGCGGGCGTGAACAGGCTCTTCGGCTCCGCCGCGTCCAGCCGCGGCAGGAACGCGGCGAACCAGGCCGCGAACTCTCGCTCCGGCAGCGCGCGGCGCATCAGCAGGGCCTCGGTCAGCGCCGATGAAAGAAAGTCGTCGCCGCCGGGCTCCCAGGCCGGGCAGTCGCGATCTTCCCCGTAATAGGCACCCGCCCGTTCGCGGATCAGCGCGGCGAGCGCCTCGTCGCTCGCCTCGGCCCATTCCAGCGCCAGGATCAGCGCAAAGGCGGTGTTGAAGTGGGTGCCGGTGCGGATCGGGTAAGTGAGCTTGGGAAGGAAGGCCCGGAAGCGCTCGGCGAATGCTGCGGCGAGCGGCGCCAGCGCTTCGGCCCAATGCCCCTCCTCCTGCCGCTGCGCCTCCAGGTGCAGCGCGAGCAGCCACGCCCATCCGTAAGGCCGCTCGAACCCGCCGGTGTACGCGCGGTCGAGATATTCGAGCTCCCCGGCCACCTTCTCCGGCACCAGCATCTCGTCGAACAACGCGTCGATCCGCGCGACCACCGGCAGGTCCGGAAACACCCGCCTCACCCGCATCAGCAGCCAGTAGCCGTGGACGCAGCTATGCCAGTCGAAGCTGCCGTGAAAGATCGGGTGGAGCTCGGCCGGCCCCGCTACGTCCTCCGGCCCATCCATCACATGATCGAGCTTGTGCGGATATTCCTGCCGCACATGGCCGAGCGCGATCTCGGCGAAGCGCGCGGCGATGCCGGCGGTGAGGGCGTGGGCGCCGCCAGTAGGTTCGGTCATCCCGCCCCCTTACCGTCATTCCCGCGAAAGCGGGAATCCAGCGGCGTCTCCACTCACACCGCCCTCGCCAAAGACCCTCTGGATCCCCGCTTTCGCGGGGATGACGGGAGGAGTGCTGAAGCGCTGAGCCTCAGAACGCAAACCACCAGATAAAGAGGATGTTGATCGCCAGCAGCGGCAGCGCGGTGCCGATCTGCGCCTTGATGACCGCGTTCCTGTCCTTGAGCTCCAGGAGCGCCGCCGGCACGATGTTGAAGTTCGCCGCCATCGGCGTCATCAAGGTCCCGCAAAAGCCGGCCAGCATCCCGATCGCGCCGATCACCGCCGGATCGCCGCCATAGCCCGAAACGAGGAGCGGCACGCCGATCGCCGCCGCCATCACCGGAAAGGCGGCGAATGCGTTGCCCATGATCATGGTGAAAAGCGCCATGCCGATGCCGAAGACCGCAACCGTCAGGAACACGCTCCCTTCCGGTATGGCGGCGCGGGTCAGCCCGCCGATCACATCGCCCACCCCCGCCGCGGCGAAGAGCACGCCCAAGGCCGCCAGCATCTGCGGCAGCACCGCCGCCCAGCCGATCGAGTCGATCAGCCGCCTCCCCTCCTGCAGCGGCGCCATTACGGGCGGCCGCAGCCAGGCAAAGAGGATGAGGAGCGCAAGGATCACGCCGAGCCCGAGGAAGACGTAGGTCTCCCTTTTCGCCTCGATGAGCCCGCTTGCCCCGAGCGGTGTCCACATCCAGAGCAAAGTGCCGATCATCGCGGTGATCGGGATGACGAGGGCGGGGAGGAACAGCCGGTTGCGGCGGCGCTCCGCGGACTCCTCGCGCTCCTCGTCGGACGTGGTCGGCGGGTGGCTGCGCCCGATCAGCCCGAGCCCGGCCAGAGCGGCGAGGCCGAGGACGAGGAGCCCGTTGCCGAAGTCGGTCAGATAATCGCCGGCGAGGAGGCTCAGCGCCATGAGCCCCCAGAAGGCCGCATTGCCGAAGCGCTTCGGGTTTCCCGTATCGAGCGCGCTCAGCAGGGCGTAAGCCGCGAACATCAGCCCGACGAGCGTATAAAGCCACTGGAGCGTGATCATCCTTCATCCTCCCTGCGAGCCGCAGGCTCGTGGGGAGGGGGACCACCCGAAGGGTGGTGGAGGGGCTTTTCGGACTCAGCGGGCCCCTCCATCGTCCTTCGGACGGTCCCCCTCCCCATCGCCTGCGGCGACGGGGAGGATGCGCGATTGAGCCGCCTGTCGAACAACACCAGCCGCGCGCCGTGGACCACGAACGCCGCGATCGCCGTCGGGATCGCCCAGAGCGCGAGCTCCAGCGGCGTCAGCTGATAGCCGTAGGTGGCGAGCGTCTGCTGGATCAGGACGATGGAGCCGATCGCGAAGAAGATGTCCTCGCCGAAGAACAGCCCGACATTGTCCGTTGCCGCCGAATAGGCCTTCACCTTCTCGTCCGTCGCCTCGTCGAGCGGCCCCGCCTGCTTCTCGGCCGCGGCCACCGCCATCGGCGCGACCAGCGGCCTCACCGTCTGCGCGTGTCCCGCCGTCGAGTGGAGGCCGATGGCGGAAATGACTTGGCGGTAGAGCAAATAGAGGATGAGGAGCCGCCCCGCCGTCGCCCGCCTCATGCCGCGGATGACGCCGGCGGCGCGCTGCTGCAGCCCGAAGCGCTCGAGCAGGCCGATGACCGGCAGCACGATCCAGACGATGGCGATGATCCGGTTGTCGTTGAACGCCTTTCCGAAGGTGGCGATCACCCGGTGGAGGTCCATCCCGGCGAGCAGCCCGGTGGCGATCGCCGCCGCGGTCACCACCAGCATTGGATTGAGCCGAAGCGCAAAGCCGAGGACGACAATCAGGATCCCCGCGAGGGGAAGATATTCGGTCATGCCTTATCCTCCCCGCGCGAAGCGGGGGGAGGGGGACCATGCGAAGCATGGTGGAGGGGTAGTGACGCGGCCTCGCCTTTTACCCCTCCACCACCCTTCGGCCGACGGCTGCTGCGCAGCCGGTTCCGGCTCTCGGCATGCCCCCGGCATGCCGAACCGCCTACACCCCCCTCCCCATCGTTCGATGGGGAGGACATACCATATCCTCCTCCACCAGGCGTCTCGATCACGAACACATCCCCCGGCGCCATCTCCGCCGAAGCCGTCGCGGAAAGCAACTCTTCGCTCCCGTCCGCGCGCACGACCCGGTTCACGCCCGGCGCCGCATCGCCGCCGCCCTCGATCCCGCGCGGCGGGACGCGCCTGCGGTTGGACAGGATGTTGGCGCGCATCGGCTCCAGGAAGCGGATGCGGCGCTCCACGCCCTCCCCGCCCCGGTGCCGCCCCTCCCCGCCCGAGCCGCTCCGGATCGCGAACCGCTCGAGCAGCACCGGATAGCGCGTCTCCAATATCTCAGGGTCCGTCAGCCGGCTGTTCGTCATGTGAGTCTGGACCGCGCTCGCCCCGTCGAAACCCGGCCCCGCCCCCGCCCCGCCAGCGATCGTTTCGTAATATTGGCGGCTGCCTTCGTCGCCGAAGGTGAAGTTGTTCATCGTCCCCTGGCTCGGCGCCAGCGCCCGGCAGGCGGCGAACAAAGCGTCGGTCACGACCTGGCTGGTCTCGACGTTCCCGGCGACGACGGCGGCCGGGTAGCGCGGGTTCAGCATCGATCCTTCGGGCACCAGGAGCGTGATGGGCCTCAGGCAGCCGTCGTTCATCGGGATGGCGTCGTCGACCATCGTCCGGAAGACGTAAAGCGTCGCCGCCCGGCAGATGGAAAGCGGCGCGTTGATATTGTTCGGCTGCTGCTGGCTCGTGCCCGCGAAATCGATCACCGCCGATCGCGATGCGCGGTCGACCGAAACCCGGACGACGATCTCCGCGCCATTGTCCATCTCGTAGCGAAAATTCCCGTCGCTGAGCGTGCCGATCAGCCGCCGCACCGCCTCCTCGGCATTGGCCATGACGTGGCGCATGTACGCATCGACCACGTCGCGCCCGTACTCGCCCGCCACCCGCCTCAATTCGCCCGCCCCGCGTGCGCAGGCCGCGACCTGCGCCTTCAAGTCCGAAATATTCCTGTCGGGCGCCCGCGCCGGCCATTCGCCCGAACCGAGCAGCGCCCGCATCTCCGCCTGCAGGAAGCGGCCGGCGTCGACGAGCAGCTCGTTGTCGATCAGCACACCCTCGTCGTGCACCGTGCGGCTGCCGGGCGGCATCGATCCCGGCGCGATCCCGCCGACGTCGGCATGATGCCCGCGCGCCGCGACGTACCAGGCCGGCTCCGTGTCGGCGTCGTCGGCGAACACCGGCACAATGACGGTGATGTCCGGAAGGTGCGTGCCGCCACGATAGGGCGCGTTCAGCACATAAGCGTCACCCGGCTTCATGCCGCGCCCGTCCCGCCCCTGGCCGCGTGCGTCGATGATGGTGCGGATCGAATCGCCCATCGATCCGAGGTGGACCGGGATATGCGGCGCGTTGGCGATGAGGCAGCCGTCCGCATCGAAGATCGCGCAGGAGAAATCGAGCCGCTCCTTGATGTTGACCGACGTCGCCGTGTTGCGCAGCGCCACCCCCATCTCTTCGGCGATGGCCATGAAGAGGTTGTTGAACACTTCGAGGGTGACGGGATCGGCCGACGTGCCCGCGGCGTGGCGGGACGCGCGGGGGCTGGTGCGGGTGAGGATGAGGTTGAGGTGCGGATCGACCTCCGCCGCCCAGCCGGGCTCGACGACCGTGGTGGCGGACGGATCGACGATCAGCGCCGGACCCAAAATGCGGGTGCCAGGCGAAAGGGTAGCGCGGTCGTACGTATCCTCCCCATCACAAGATGGGGAGGGGGACCACCCGAAGGGCGGTGGAGGGGTACGGGCCGAGGCCTCGCCATCTACCCCTCCACCATGCTTCGCATGGTCCCCCTCCCCTGCAAAAGCAGGGGAGGATCTGCCCACCGCTTCCACCACGGCCGTCTCCACGACCACCCCCGTCCCCTCCATCAGAAACCCGAACCGCTGCCGATGCGCGGCTTCAAACGCCGCCTTCATCTCCTCGAACCCAGCGGCCTCCACCTCCAGCGCCGTATCGCTCCCCTCGTAGCGCAGCGCCGCGCGCCGCAGCACCTCGACCTCCGCCACCCCCTGCGCCCCGAGCGCCGCCCGCGCCTCCGCTTCCAGCGCCTCCAGCACCGGCTCCAGCGCCCCGCCGCCGAGGCTCCGCTGCCGAAGCTCGATCGTATCGGCGAGGCCCATCCCGTAAGCCGAAAGCACGCCCGCCAGCGGATGAATCATCACCCGCTCCATGCCCAAGGCATCCGCGACCAGGCAGGCATGCTGCCCCCCCGCCCCGCCGAAACATTGCAGCGTATAGCGCGTCACGTCATGGCCCCGCGCGATCGAGATCTGCTTGATCGCATTCGCCATATTGTCGACCGCGATCCGCACGAACCCTTCCGCCACGGCCTCGGCCGTCATGCCGGCGCGCGCCCCGATCTCCTCGCAAAAGGCCAGCGAAGCCGCCGGGTCGATCCCCTCGTCCCCGCCCGGGCCGAAGACCGCCGGAAAATGCTCAGCCTTGATCTTGCCGAGCACGACGTTGCAGTCGGTGATGGTGAGCGGCCCTCCCCGCCGGTAGCAGGCCGGCCCCGGCACCGCCCCGGCGCTGTCCGGCCCGACCCGGAACCGGCTCCCGTCATAATGGCAGACCGACCCGCCCCCCGCCGCGACGGTATGGATTTCCAGCATCGGCGCCCTGACGCGCACCCCCGCCACCACCCGCTCGGTCGTCCGCTCATATGTCCCGGCGAAATGCGACACGTCCGTCGATGTCCCGCCCATGTCGAAGCCGATGATCCGCGGCAAGCCGGCTTCCTCCGCCGTCTTCGCCATCCCCACGATCCCGCCCGCGGGCCCGGAAAGGATCGCATCCTTCCCCTGGAACGCCGCCGCATCCGTCAGGCCGCCCGAAGACTGCATGAAGAGGAGCCGCGCCTCATCACCCAAGGCCGCCACCACCCGATCGACATATCGCCTCAGCACCGGCGACAGATACGCGTCCACCACCGACGTATCGCCCCGCCCGACCAGCTTGATCAGCGGCCCCACCCTGTGGCTGGCCGAAACCTGCGTGAACCCCGCCTCCCGCGCAATCTCGGCAAGCGCCGCCTCGTGCGCCGTCCAGCGCCAGCCGTGCATCAGCACGATGGCGACGGCGCGGTAGCCCTCCCCGTACGCCGCCCGGAACGCCGCCGCCGCCGCTTCCCGGTCCAGCGGCCGCAGCACCTCCCCCGCCGCCGTCACCCGCTCGTCCACCTCGATCACGCGCTCGTACAGCGCTTCGGGAAGCACGATCCGCCGCGCGAAGATGTCCGGCCGCGCCTGGTATCCGATGCGCAGCGCGTCGCCGAAGCCGGCCGTGATCGCGAGCAGCACCCGCTCGCCCTTCCTTTCGAGCAAGGCGTTGGTCGCGACCGTCGTTCCCATCTTCACCGATGCGATCGGCGCCTCGCCATGCGCCGCCATCAGCCGCCGGATTCCGGCAACGGCCGCGTCCTCATAGTGCTCGGGATTGTCCGAAAGGAGCTTCTCGGTCAGCAGCCGCCCGTCCGGCGCACGGGCGACGATGTCGGTGAAGGTGCCGCCGCGGTCGATCGAGAAGGACCAGGTTCCCGTCATCTCAGCTCCGCCGGCATGCCTTGCCGCGCCGCCGCCTAGCACCCGCCGGGCACGCGCGAAAGGCTTGCGCGGGAACACAATCGAGCCACAGTGTTTGTAGCCGGGTTCGCCCGAACCGCGGCGGAAAGATCAAGCAGGGACGTACGCATGCAACGACAGGGCGCCGCGGCGCCGGCGGAGACGGAGGAAACGCCCGCCGATCTTCCGCCGCGCGCGTGGAAAGACATACTTCTCGCCACCTGGAAGGAGGCGGGCGACGACGACCTGACTCTCGTTTCGGCGGGCGTTGCCTTTTACGCCTTTCTCGCCTTCGTCCCTCTGCTTACCGCCTTCGTACTCTCCTATGGACTGATCGCGGAGCCGTCTTCGGTCGTCGCGCACATGCAGGGCCTGACCAGCGTCCTCCCGCAAAACGCGGCCGAGATCATCGGCGACCAATTGAAGAGCATGACCGAGACCGGCGGCGGCCAGAAAGGCTTCGGCCTTCTCCTCGCCATCGGCATTGCCCTCTACGGCGCGACCAAGGGCGCGGCGGCGATCATGACCGCGCTCAACATCGCCTACGACGTACGCGAGACGAGGAGCTTCATCGCCCGGACGGCCATGTCCTTCGCAATGACGGCGGGCGGGCTCCTCACCCTCTTCCTCGCCATCGTCGCGGTTGCCGGGAGCAACGCGCTGGAGAGCTTCCTCCCGGCGCTTTCCGGCGTCACCCACATCCTCATCAAGGTCCTGCTCTGGTCGCTCGCGGCGGCGTCCGTGGTGCTGCTCCTCGCCATCATCTACCGCTACGGCCCGAACCGGCCGAACGCGCCCTGGCGCTGGATCACGCCCGGCTCGGCGGTCGCCGCCTTGGCCTGGCTCGGCGCGACGGCGGGCTTCGGCCTCTACGTCTCCAATTTCGGCAATTACAACGCGACATACGGGTCGCTGGGCGCCGTGATCGTCTTCCTGACGTGGCTCTATCTCAGCGCCTACATCGTGCTACTGGGCGCCGAGCTCAATTCGGAGATCGAGCGCCGCGCCGCCGAAGCCGCGGCTGCCCGGAAACGCCTCGCCGATCCGGCACCGGCCACCTCACCCGCACAGCCGCAAACTTTGCGGGCGCCCGCTGGCGCCGCGCCGGGGATGGGGGAGATTGCCTGGAAATCGGTGGTCTACGGCACATTGCTTACGCTCCTCGGGCGGCGGCGCACCTTGGGAGCGACACGATGATTGACGCTGTTCTTTTCGACGTCGACGGCACGCTCGTCGATTCGAACGATCTCCACGCCAGCGCCTGGCAGGAGACCTTCCGCCATTTCGGCCTGGTCGTCCCCTACGGCGCGATCCGCGGACAGATCGGCAAGGGCGGCGACAACCTCATCCCCGCGCTCGTCCCGGCCGACGTCGCCGAGCGACTGCAGGAGGAGATGGAGGATTTCCGCTCCGAACTGTTCGGGCGCAATTATCTCCACAAGGCGCGGCCCTTCCCGGGCGCCGCCGAGCTCCTCCGCCGGCTCCACGAGGAAGGCGTGACCCTGGTCCTCGCCAGCTCCGCCAAGCAGCCCGAGCTCGATCACCATATCGAGAAGCTGGGCTGCCGCGATTTCCTCGCCGCCGCCACCTCGGCCGACGACGTCGAGCATTCCAAGCCTTGCCCGGACATCTTCGCCGCCGCGTGGGAGAAGGCGCAGCCGCACAGCAACGGCCCCGTCACCGTGGTGATCGGCGACACGCCTTACGACATCGAGGCGGCCGCCCGCATCGGCCTGCCCTCGATCGCGGTCCGCTGCGGCGGCTTCGAGGAAGAGGAGCTCGGCGGCGCGGCGGCGATCTACGACGGCCCGACCGAGCTCAACCGCCTCTTCCCGCGCTGGCTCCCCGCCTGACGTCCCTCTGGACGGCGCGCGGAGAAGCTGCTTCGCAGAAGGCTGCGACTGCCTTCTGGAGACCGTGAATGTCCGACCTTCCCGCCGCCGGTGAAGAGCCCGAAGCCCAGCCCTTCGAGGATTACGCGCCCTCTGCCCGGGAGGAGGGCTATACGACGGCGGAATTCCACAACGTCGTCCAGAAGCAGATCGTCAACGCCGCCTACGAGACGCTGGTCGAAACCAAGCTCCACTGGGAACTCGTAGAACCGTTCCTGCGCGCCGCCCGCGGCGTCTGCCGCGGCGACTTTCGCCGCACCGGCCGCATCGAAGTCCACGGCGCGGTCGCGCAAGGCGAAGGCTTCGCGGACGCCGAGGAAGCCTATCTCAGCCTCTCCATCGCCGACCAGGACGACGGCCGCGAATGGCTCTCCGAAACCTGGTGGCTCTCCGACCTCGTCCTCGCCGGCGGCGACCCGCGGCAGGTGCGCGAAGCCGCACGGGCGCTGGAGCGCAGCGTCGCGCGGCTCGATGCCTGGCTGGCGGAGAATGAGGCGGGCGAGGAATAGGCTCGAGCTGCAACAACGTCATCCCGGGAGGGACCCCATCAAAGTACTACTTTGATGGGAACCCGAAGGCCGGGATCCCAGCGGGTGAAAAGCGCCCGGGCACGTGCAGCGCTCCGTTGACACCGGTACCCATCACCCCCTCAGATCCTGGCCTCCGCCGGGATGACGGACCGGGACAGCCCGCGCGCGTCCGCGATGCCTTAGCGCCCTTCGTAACCCCACCACCGTTCGTCCCGAGCAGCCGTCGAGCTTGTCGAGACGGCGTGTCGAGGGACCAGGCTCGGCCTCATTGCCAATGTCCCTCGACACGGGCTCTCGATACGGCTCCGCCTACTCGATCCCTGCTCGGGACGAGCGGGGGAGGTGCGTCCCGTTCGCTGGTCCAAGCCCTCCCCCACACGCACGAAGGGCCCGGGCATGACGCCCGGGCCCTCGCATCCCCGCTCGGGGAAGTTGCCGCTAGTTCGGCGTCGGGGTCGCCGTCTTCGCGCCGTTCATATCGTGGCCGGCGTGCGGATCGGCGGCGCCCTTCGGCGCATCGCCCGCCGCCGCGATCTCGGCTTCGTCGCCCTCGTCGGCGACCTTGGCGCCGCCCGGCGCGGCAGGCGCCGGCGCGGCTTCAGCCTTGGCACCGGCCGCCGGCTCGAGCGGCCCCCCCATGCCCCGCCCGTCGTCCGCCTTCCGGGCCGCGAGGTCCGCGCCGACGCCGCGCTCGTAGAGCTGGATGCAATTGTCGTCGCCGCGGCCCGGGCGGCACGGCGGGTAGCCGCCCGGCTCGAGCGGGCCGCCCTGGCCCATATCCGCGCCCGTGCCGGCCTCCGCCATCGCGGCGCCGCCGACCATCGCCTTCGTCTTGATGTCGGCCTCGGCCCAGGTCAGGCCGCCGTCTGTCGCCCTCTTCGCGCCCGTCCGGCCTTGTGCCGAAGCCATTGCGGCGCCGCCGACCATCTCCTTCGACTTCAAGTCGGCATCCGCCCACATCATCCCGTCGCTGCCCGACAGGTCCTTGGCGCCGCCCGCCGACGCGCCAGCCGCCTTGGCGAAGCCGGTGCCGGCCGACGCCGCCATGGCGCCGCCGACCATCGCCTTGGACTTCATCTCGACACCGGCCCAGCTCATGCCGTCGCTTCCGGGCTTGGCGGCGGACTGCATGCCCGCGGACGCATCCCGGTGCGTGTCTTCGTGCATCCCGGCCCAGGCGGGCGCGGACGTGCCGAGCGTCAGCGCGGCAGCAGTCAGCAAGAACTTCTTCATCACGGCCTCCAGAACATCGTTCCCGGCGCCGGTGATCGGCTGCCGGTATTAAGCCCCACTGCTCCACGCCGTGCGTGCCAGATGGGGTTCAAACGAGGCAGAGACGGTTTTT
>DASQND010000008.1:0-6452 GCA_035645215.1 Allosphingosinicella sp. | reverse complement strand
CACAGTAGCGGCAGCGCCCGCGGCGAAGGCACAAAGCACTGGAATTCCAGGCCGATTCGCCGTTCCCGCGAGCGGGCAGCGGCGCTCATGCAACGGATCGTTGACGATGGCGGCGGCGCGGGCGACTGGTCGCGCGGAGGTGAGCGCATGGCGAAGTGGCTGATGAAGTCGGAAGCCGATAGCTACGGCTGGGACGATCTCGTGCGCGAAGGCGCGGCGCTCTGGGACGGGGTGCGCAATCCGGCGGCGCGGCTGCACCTCCAAGCCATGAAGGCGGGCGACGAGGCGTTCTTCTACCATAGCGGCAAGGACAAGGCGGTGGTCGGGGTCGTGCGGGTGACAAGCGAGGCGGTGCCGGATCACAGGGACGCCGCCTGGGCGGCGGTCCCGGTGGAGCCGCTGCGGCCCCTCCCCGCGCCCGTCACCTTGAAGGCGATCAAGGCGGAGCCGGCGCTCGCGGCGATGGCGCTGCTGCGCCAGAGCCGGCTTTCCGTCTCGCCGGTTCGCGAGGAGGAATGGGCGGCGATCATGGCGCTTGCCACCGCTGCTCCCGTACAAGGCTGAGCGCACCGCCTCCGCATCAGCGCACCGACTTCCCTCGCCGCGCGGAGAAGAGGAAGAACGCGGCCGAAAGCAGCCAGGAGCTCGCCATCACCATGCTGAGGACGGCGCCGTGCCGGTCCGCCGAAAAGCCGCCCACCGCGATCAGGACCTGCGCCGCGCCGACCGCGAGCATCGCGACCGCCATCCGCCCGGCCCGCAGCCGCGCGACGACCGCGCCCGCGATCGCCACCGGAATGAGGCCGAGGAACCAGAGATTGTAGGCATTGTCCTCGTCCCCGATCATGCCGACCGCGGCATTGACCCAAACCAAAGCGAAGCAGGAGAAGACGGCAAGCCCCGCCCCCGCCCGCCACGCCCGGCTCGTCGACGCGCGCACCGCAAGCTCGATCCCCAGCCCCACCAGACCGAACAGGACGGCGGCGAAGATGAAGTCCGCCTCGTCCCAATTCACTTCGCGCGTGAAGCGCGTCGCGACCGCCGGCACCGCCAGCAAGGCCGCCGCCCCGCCCCAGCCGATCAGCCGCCAAGGCATTCCGCGCCGCCCATTCCCGCTCCCCCGTGCAATCGCATTCATCTCATAACCCCTGCGTTTTCGCCGAATGAGGCGCCGTCCTGCACGCACCGGGCGGCGGAAGGCATGAGCGAAGGGTGATCTTTCGATGAAATGCGCCAGCGGGCGCGCGCGGAGTTGGGGCGGGCCCTTGAGGAGGGCGATTGGGCGGCGCAAAGCTGACAAGTTGCGCGAATTTCATATGGATTCACCGGGGGGTCTCCCGCCCCGGCGCGCGGCCGGCCCGGTTCGCCGCGCGCGACGCCGCTGCCATTCGCGCGACGCGGGCGAACGCCAGGGCCGTGTCCCAGGCGCGCGCGAAGCTCTCCGCCCCCGCCTTGGCGTAAAGCATATACGCCGTCGACCGCGACCGCCCGACCCCACGCGCCGCGGCGCTGACAGACGCGCCGCACGCGAGATGAAGGATGAAGCGCAGCTGCACCTCCTCCCCCCACCCGTCCCGCCGCGCCTTCACCGGCGCCGGGGTGAAGCGGAGGAAGCCCGGCAGATCGTCCATCTTCAGCGGAGGCGCCGTGATGGGGCCGGGGGCGGGCGCCGAGGCGGGCGCGGTGCTGCCGGGCGTGACGGGGGGCGACGGTGTGGGGCGCGCGGGGGCGTGGGGCATGGCCGATTCCTTCAGCTGAGGGCGAATCGGCCAGTCTATGCCTTAGGGTTTATCCTATGAGGAAGAGCCTTGTGCTCTTTTTGTTCCGGCAGCGGCCGGAGCGCTCAGTTGGAGAGCGACCGCAAGTCCTGGAACAACTCGCCCGGCTCCACGCCAAGCGCTTCGGCGATGCGGAAGATGTTGACGAGGCTGACGCTGTTCTCGCCGCGCTCGATGGCGCCGAAGTAGGAGCGGTCGATCCCGGACTTGAGCGCCACCTTCTCCTGGCTGAGCTTCTGCGCCTTGCGAAGCTTGCGCAGCCGCGCGCCGAAGCGGCGCTTCACCTCCTGCTTGGCGGCATCGTCCATCCCGCCATGATCGGCTCATTGCGGGTTTTGATAGTGACTACGCTGCCAGCAGGGCCTCGATCCGCTCCAACTCCGCAGAGAACTCGAAGCAGAGCTGAGCTGCTTCCTCCGCTGGCAGCCAGTTGGCCATCTGCGGGAACACGACCTGATGGTATCGGTGAGTTCGCCGGTCCCACGGCGGTGCATCGCGCGCCGCTTTTGCGACATCCAGCAGCGCGAGAAGCTCCTGGCGCACCTCCTCGGGATCCACAACGGTGGGATCCGGGCGCGTGTCCTCTAGACCGAGGCCGAGTTGACTGGCTCCGAACAGATCAGGTTCGTCTGGCATGGATTCACTCACTCACATCGTCTGATGGCGACTGTTGCGGCGCGGTCGCTGCGCGTGCAACAGTCGCGGCTCACGGACCTCGGGGCGGTTCGGCGGATATGCTGTGGGGGACGTGTGAGTAACTCGAAATTCGTGACCGCAGTCTCCGTTTTCGGCGCTGAGGTGAAGGCGAAGCTCTCGAACCCGGGGGCCACCGGCCAGCCGGAAGATCAGCTTCGCGGGCCGATGGAAACGCTCATCAAGAGCCTTGCCGAAGCGATCGGTTATGGCGCCGGCCTGACGCAGCTCGTCGGCGAGACAAAGCATGCCGAAACCGGCTCCCGCCCGGATTATTCGGTGACGGTGAACAACGCCCTGACCGGCTTCATTGAGCTCAAGGCGCCCGGCAAGGGAGCCAATCCGAAGAGGTTCACGAACGAGCACGACAAGGCGCAGTGGACGAAGTTCCAGCGGCTGCCCAACCTCCTCTACAGCGACGGCAACGCTTTTTCACTGTGGCGCGATGGCGAGCGGCAGGGGCAGATCGTCAGGCTGGTGGGCGACGTAGAGGACGCAGGCGCGAAACTCGCCGCCCCAGAAAGCCTGCTCGCACTTATCCACGACTTTCTGACGTGGACCCCAATCATCCCGAAAAGCGCACGCGAGCTGGCGCCGGTCGCCGCGCGGCTGTGCCGGTTCCTGCGCGATGAGACTCTGGATGCGATGCAGGACCCGGCCAGTCCGCTGCTCGACCTCGCCGAGGATTGGCACCTGACCCTGCTGCCCGACGCCTCCCATGAGCGCTTTGCGGACAATTACGCGCAGGCGGTGACGTTCGGATTTCTGATGGCGCGCTCGCGCGGTCTCGCCTTGGACGGCGATCTAGATACCATCGCGAAGAAGCTCGGCCTCGATACCCTCATCGGCGCGGCACTCCGTTCACTCAGCGAGACGGCGGCCGTTCCCTCTGCCTCGATCAAGGCGCTGACCCGCATCCTCGGCTTCGTCGACTGGAACCAGATATCCAAGGGCGATCCCGAAGCGTGGCTCTATTTCTACGAGACGTTCCTGGAAGTTTACGACAACAAGCTGCGCAAGCTGACCGGCAGCTATTACACGCCGCCGGAAGTCGTGACGGCCATGGTGCGGCTGACCGATGAGGCACTGAAAAGCCCCGATCGCTTTGCAATCCATCAAGGACTGGCCGCCCCCAACGTCCGCATCGCTGACCCAGCTATGGGTTCGGGTACCTACCTGCTTGGGCTGCTTCGGCATGTTGCGGAGTACGCTGAGGGTCCCGGCGGGGGTAAAGGCCGCATTGCCGACTTCGTTAATGATGCAGCAGCGCGAATGTATGGATTCGAGCTGCAATTCGGCGCCTTCGCGGTCGCTCAGCTGCGGCTCATCGCGGAGACGCTGGACCTCGGGGCAACCGCGACGCCTCGCCTGTTCGTCACCGATACACTCGGTGATCCTTACGAGCAGGACGAAACCGGCACCGGCATAGGTCGTCAACTCTCCCGATCTCGAATCGCGGCGAACAAGGTGAAGCAGCAGAAGCCAATTACCGTGGTCATCGGCAATCCGCCCTACAAGGAGAAAGCAAAGGGGCGGGGCGCGTGGGTCGAGAACGGTTCGGCACTTAGACCCGAGCCGATCCTCAACGACTGGCAGCCGCCGAAGAAATGGAAAGTGGGTGCTCACGCAAAGCACTTGCGCAACCTCTACGTCTATTTCTGGCGCTGGGCGGCGTGGAAGGTGTTCGAGCAAGGCGGCGGCGGGCGCGATAAGACGCCGCCCGTCGAAGAGAAGCTGTCTGGCCTTGTCTGCTACATCACCGTGTCGGGCTTCCTGAACGGTCCCGGTTTCCAGAAGATGCGGTCGGACCTGCGCCGCGACTGCGACGAGATATGGGTTATCGACTGCTCGCCCGAGGGCTTTCAGCCGAAGGTCGACACTCGCATATTTGAAGGAGTGAAACACGAGGTTTGTATCGTGCTCGCGTCCCGCTCGCCGGCCAGCGACCCGCGAGTGCCAGCGAAGGTACGCTTTCGTTCGTTGAAGCCGGACAATCGCGAAGAAAAGTTCAAAGAACTCGCGAAGATCACGATTGCGGACAGCCAATGGCGCAATGGGGCGGTCGATTGGCGTGCGCCATTCCTTCCCGAGTTCGCCGACGCTTGGGCCGATTTCGTGCCGCTCGAAAGGATCATCGGCTACGCTGGACCCGGTGTCACCGCTGGCCGCACTTGGGTGATTGCACCGGATGGCTCCACCTTGGAACGCCGCTGGAACAGGCTGCTGTCCGAGGCTGACCCTGATAGGAAGGAGCTTCTGTTCCATCCTACGCTGCGAAAAGACAAAAAAACCGGTGCTTATCAGGTGGCTGGCCGCCACATCCGGAAAGTTGTCAATGAACCTCTTGGTCAACGGCCCACTCGAATCGTCCCGATTATCGATGAATCAAACCCGCAACCAGAAATTGTAAGATACGGGTTTCGATCTTTCGATCGCCAGTACGTGATTGCCGATGCTCGTGTTCTAAGCGATCCACGGCAAAAAATATGGATCTCTCAAGAAGAATATCAGGTCTACCTTACTGCGCCCATGGATTTGTCGCCTTCTGGCGGCCCTGCATCAACGGTGGCTGCTCAGCCTCCCGACAAACATCATTACAGTGGTCGTGGCGGTCATGTCTTCCCGCTCTGGCAAGATGCCGCCGCAAAGAAAACGAACATTACCGATGCGGCCATGGCGACGCTAAGCAAGCAGTATGGCGGCGCCATCGATCCGATCGATATCTTCTCCTATGTCGCCGCGCTTCTCGTCAGTCCTGCCTACACCCGAGCCCACCGCGCCGACCTGATCCGCCCGGGCCTGCGCGTGCCGCTCACCGCGGACAAGAAGCTGTTCGACGAAGCGGCGGCCCTCGGACGCGAGGTGATCTGGCTGCACACGTTCGGCGAGCGCATGGCCGAAGGCAGGCCGCCCGGCGAGCCGCGGCTTCCTGAGGATCGCCGGCCGCATGTCCCGGAAGACGGAGCGATCCCCTCGACGCCCGAAGGCTTTCCGGACACGCTGGAGTACGAGCCGGAGAACCGCCGCCTCAAGGTAGGCGACGGACATATCGACAATGTCACGCCTGCCATGTGTGCCTATGAGGTGTCCGGCAAGAACGTCCTGCGCCAGTGGTTCAGCTACCGGAAGAAGAACCGGGAGCGTCCTCTTATCGGCAACGAGAAGCGCAAGCCCTCACCGCTCGGCGACATCAAGCCGCCCCATTGGCTGAGCGAATATACGAGCGAGTTGCTGAACGTGCTCAACGTCCTTGGCCTGCTGATCGAGCTGGAGCCGAGGCAGGCGGACCTTCTGAAGCGCATCGAGGACGGTCCGCTCATACCGGCGAGCAAGCTGAACCTCTGAACAGGGCAGGAGCCAGGATGATAAAGCCGAAAGGGAGGCAGGGCTCGTGGTTCGCCGAGTGGCAGGGAGAGCTCCTGCCTTGCGTCCATCAGCATTGGACGCAAGGCCGGTGGCCTCACTATCTCGACCCGAACGTGGATGATCGTCCAGATTGGCCGGCGTTCCTCGACGCCATTCGGTCGGGGCAGAAGGCAATTCTCACGACCAGCCATCCGCCAGACGAAAAGGGCACGTGGCGGCGCAAGAGCTACGTCGCTCTTTGGCGTGTCGCTAGCGTCTCAGCGGAGGACGGAACGCTGGAGTTCGAGTTCGTTGAGCAGCTGCATCGTTTTAGCTAGCAGCTACGCCGCCTCGCTGCGCCTCGACGCCCGCTTGCGCTCATGCGGATCGAGGTGCCGCTTCCGCAGCCGGATCGACTTCGGAGTCACCTCGACCAGCTCGTCGTCCTGGATGTACGCGATCGCCTGCTCCAGCGTCAGGCGCTTGGGCGGGGTCAGGCGGATGGCGTCGTCCTTGCCGCCCGAGGCGCGGAAGTTGGTGAGCTGTTTGGTCTTCATCGGGTTGACTTCGAGATCCTCGGGCTTCGCATTCTCGCCGATGATCATGCCTTCGTAGACCGGCTCCTGCGGGCCCACC
>DASQND010000007.1:0-25763 GCA_035645215.1 Allosphingosinicella sp. | reverse complement strand
TCGCACCCCCTCCTGCAGCAACCGGACTTTACGTGCCCATCCGCAGAAGTCGAGCCTCTTCGATCTCGTGCTGCTTTCGCTTAACGGCGCCGCTCTTTCTGTCTCTCTTAGAAGGCGGAGTCGGGATGCCGAAGTGATCGGCGGCGCGAGACAACGTGTACCGTAAGAGAGATTTGTCCCCCAGATCGATAGTCTCGAACGGGCGACTTGGCACGATTGCCAACGCCGCAATAACCGCGTCTGCGATCGCTCGTGCAAGCGGCGGCGGCACGGAATTACCGATTTGACGAGCGCCATGCCACTTCGTTTCGTTAAACCTGAACCAGTCAGGAAACCCGTGCAGGCGCGCCATCTCCCTGACGGTCACACATCTATCGAAACGATAATGAATTGGCCGCGGGCTGGTAAAAGCGCCGCGTGCCCCGTCAGTCCCGGCCCGCAACGTATTGCTCAGCCCAATCCCAGACAACTTGTAGAATCTGGAAACCGGTTCGACCTGACCGGGCCGCGTCTCGCGAAAACGGCGCCTCGAAATCTCCGTATGATCCGTGCGCGCGCTGGAGGTCAGCAACTGCGGGTTCCAGTGACGGACGTAGCCGTAGCCCCAGGCCTCGTTAGTAAGGCAGCGTAGTTCCGCCGCATAGGGGCTCGGATCGCCCCAACTGGACGTGCTCACCTCGTCTGTGGTCAGCAGACTATCGAAATGTTCCGCGTCAGGCAGGTCGGCAAGAGCGTCCGCCGCCGTGGGCCCGACAGGAAGGCCGAGATGCACCCGTCCGCGCCGGTCTGCGGCATTAGTTTGTTTTTCTGGATAGTCGGGTAAATTGAGACCTCGGCGCGCACCGAAGAGGATTAGGCGTTCACGATGCTGTGGCGTTCCGTAATGCGCCGCATCGAGCACCTTCCAGGGAAGGCGAACGTCGTAACCAATCCCGTTTGCGTGAGCGATAAACTCTTCGAGGAAGGCGCGGTGCGGCCCGAGAGTGAGTCCCTTCACATTCTCGAAAACGAAATACTGCGCCTGGAGCTCCTGCACGATCCGCAGGAACTCGCCGACCAGGCGATTGCGCGGGTCGTCCAGAAGGCGCTGGCCAATCAAGGAGAAGCCCTGACACGGCGCGCCGCCGAACACTACATGGACGGTCCGGGTTCCAATGCCGGCCGCAAGCCTAATTTCCTGCCCGGTCAAGCCAACCACCGACCGCGGCAAGATTGCGCAATGCGGGAAGTTAAACTTGTGGACCGCGCAGTGGACGGGGTCGATCTCGACCGCTGCCGCAACATCGAACCCCGCCTGTTCGAAGCCCAGGCTCATACCTCCCGCTCCGGCAAAAAGGTCGATTCCGATCGGCCGCTGGTGCATGCTCGCTCCTTCGCTGAACTGTACCCCTAGCTAGCGACGGGCGCGATGTCGATCGGATTCTTCGGCGGCCCCAAAAAAGCTGTGAGCCGTTCGAGAAGTTGTGCGCGCAGCACGGTCTCGCACTGCCAAACCGTGAGCGTCTGCCAGCCTCGCCGGTGAAGTTCAGCGTCGTTCCGCGCGTCTCTCTCCGCGTTAGCGACGAGTTTCGGACCCCAGTATTCGAGCTTCGATTTCGGCGCGCGTCCTTTCGCGCAGCCGTGGGCGTGCCAGAAGCATCCGTGCACGAAGATCGCCTTGCGGCGACTCGGAAACACGATGTCCGGTCGACCCGGTAGCCCTTGCCCATGGAGGCGATAGCGATACCCGACAGAGTGCAATAATCGCCGGACGCGCCATTCCGGCCCGGTGTCTACAGTCCCAACGGCCTTCATGATCCGGCTGCGCTGCTCGGGAGTACGCGTGTCCATTAACTACATTGCCTCGCGCTGCGTGATTTGGCTGGTAGCATAGGCTTGGGTGGCCACGAACAGCGGTCGCAAAATTCTTGAGGTGCGCTCGCTACCGGGGAACCCTGTCAGACACGCCACCGCGCGCGTCAGCACCCGTCGGGGGCCCATGGCTGGTAGCATCCTGCCCATTCCCATCAGGCCGGATCTGACGATCTACGTCCGAGGCCTTCCGTACGATTTGAAGGAGGCAGAAGCCGACAAAATTGCGGCGGCAGTCCAGGCGATGGCGATGCCGAACTAAATCCGATCCCCGTCCACGAGGGATCGGTTGCGTCGATGGAGCAGGCCCGGGTCTGCTGGGGCTGGATGTCCAAAATCCATGCCCCAGCAGCCCACTTCCAGATAGCTGATCGAACGCGCCGGCGCAAATTGTCACCTCGGCTAAGCTTCTACTACCGCGCAGTCTTTACTCGAGTCTCGCCCAAGCGCCCCCACCCCCCGGTTCCCTCCCGCCGCCTCACCCTCTATAGCCGGTGAAACCCACCGCCAGACCGCGCGCCGAGACAGAGCTTGAGCACCCGCATCCCCCCTTCTTCCTCACCCTTCCCGGCTCAAAGTATCACTTTGAGACGATCCTCTTGAACCGTATCGACCGATATCTGGCGCGGGCGATCTTCGTGCCGCTCGTCGCCACGCTGATCCTCGCGGCGATGCTGCTCTTGCTCGACAAGATGCTGCGATTGTTCGATTTCGTCGTGTCGGAAGGGGGGCCGGTCGGCGTCGTGTGGCGGATGCTGGCGAACATGATCCCGGAATATCTCGGGCTCGGCATCCCGATCGGGCTGCTCATGGGGACCCTGCTCGCCTTTCGGCGGCTGGCGCTTTCGTCCGAGCTCGACGTGCTTCGCGCCATCGGCCTGTCCTACGAGCGGCTGCTGCTCGTCCCCTATCTCTTCACCTTCGCGCTGCTGGCGGCGAACGTCGCCATCGTCGGCTTCGTCCAGCCTTATTCCGAATATGCCTATCAGGGGCTGCGCTTCGAGCTGCGCTCCGGCGCATTGGGCGCGTCGATCAAGGTCGGCGAGTTCACCAATCTGGGCAAGCGCATGACGATGCGGGTCGAGCGTTCGGAGGGCGAGGGCAATGTGCTCCACAACGTCTTCGTGCGGGTCGAGGACCGGGCGGGCCGCTCGATCGCGGTGACCGCCGACCACGGCTCCTTTTTGGCGACGGACGACGAGGACACGATCATTTTGCGGCTCACCAACGGCCGCCTCGTCCACAATGCGCCGAGCTACCGGGTGCCGCGAGTCCTCTCCTTCGAGCGGCAGGACCTTCCCATCGACCTTCCCGCGATCGACGCCTTCCGCAGCCGCGGGCGGGGCGGCGGGGTCGACGAGCTGACCCTGCCCGAGCTCGTCCGCCGCGCGGGCAGTGCGGGGATCTCGCCAGAGGACAAGCTTGCCGCCCGCGCCAACTTCCATTTCCGCGTCGCCGAGATCGCGATGATCCTCCTCGTCCCCCTCCTCGCCGTCGCGCTCGCCGTCCCGCCCAAGCGCAGCAGCTCCGGCCTCGGAATCTTCCTCTCCCTCATCCTGGTCGTGACCATTCACAAAGTGAATCAGTACGGAGAACAAATGGCCACCCAAGCCCGCATCGATCCCGTGCTAGCGCTTTGGGGGCCGTTCGCGTTGTTCACGGCGCTCATTTTCTGGATGTTCTGGACGCTGGCGCACAAGCCGGGCGGGCAGCCGATCGGCGGGCTGGAGCGAGTCTTCGCCAAGTTCGGCAAGTGGCTCGCGCGCCTGCTCGATCTCGGCGGGGCGAAGCGTCGCGCCCGGGCGCTGCAGCCCGCTTCATGAACCTTCGCTTCTTCCCTTCGCCCAGGATAGCGCTCTACATGGCGCGGCTCTTCCTCGTGCGCACCTTCGCGGTGCTGGCCGCCCTCGTCCTCATCCTGATGACGCTCGACCTCCTCGGCGAAAGCGGCAAGATCCTCGCCCAGCCGGGGAACGGCGACGCCGATCTCTGGCGCTACGTGTCGCTGCGCATTCCGATGCTGGTCGCCCGCTTCCTCCCCTTTTCGGTGCTGCTCGGGACCTTGATCACGCTCGCCGCGCTCAACCAGCATAGCGAGGTGATCGCGATCAAGGCGGCCGGCATCTCGGCCCACCAGATCGTCGCGCCGCTGATGCTCGCGAGCTTCATCGTCGCCGGGATCAGCTTCGTCTTCAACGAACGGGTCGTCACCCGCGCGGCCGCCGCGCTCGGCGCCTGGGAAGCGGTGGATTACGGGCCGGTGCCGCCGCAGAGCGGCGTGAGCAACCGCGTCTGGGTCCGCCATGGCGAGGACCTGATCCTCGCGCGCCAGGTGAGCGGCCGGGGCCCCGAGGTCCGGCTCACCGGCCTCACCATCCACAGCCGCTCGAACGGCACGCTCGACCAGTTGATCGAGGCCGAAACCGCCCGCCCGGCGCCCGACGGCCGCGGCTGGGAATTGCGCGGCGTACGCATCACCGATCTCGCCGGCCCGACCCTCACCACCATGCCCGTCTACCGGCTCGATGCCGACATCCAGCCGTTCCAGTTCACCCTCGCCCGAGTCGATCCGGACGAGCAGGACTTCCGGACGCTGCGCGCCTCCATCGGGGAGCTGCGCACCGCCGGCCGCCCGACCGCCGCGCTCGAAGCCAATCTCTGGCATAAATTCTCGGGGCCGCTCTCCGCCGTCCTGATGCCGCTCCTCGCCGCCATCGCCGCCTTCGGCCTCGCCCGCTCGGGCCAGCTCTTCCTTCGCGCCGTGATGGGGATGGGCCTCGGCTTCGCTTATTTCGTCGCCGACAATTTCGCGATCGCGATGGGCAATTACGGCGCCTACCCGCCCTCGCTCGCCGCCTGGGGGCCGTTCCTCCTCTTCCTCCTCATCGGCGAGACCGTCCTCATCCGGACCGAGGAATGAGCGCCGTCACCCGCGACGAGGTCGCGCGCGGCGCCGGCCTCGCCGGCCTCGCGAGAATGGGCGCCCTCATCGAAGCGGTCGCCCAGCCGCTCTACACCTGGCTGTTCGGCCTCGCGACCTACGGCATCTACGTCGTCCTCTGGGGCGCGGTGAACCTGCTCGCCAACATCATCGACCTGTCGATGACCAGCGCCCTCCAGCGCGTCGTCCCGACCGAGGAAGCGGCCGAGCGCCAGCACGGCGCCGTCAAGTTCGCGCTCCTCGTCTCCGTCCTCCCCGCGACCCTCGCCGCCGCGATCATCTCTTTCTTCGCCGCCGACATCGCCCCGGTCTTCTCCGCCGCGCCCGACGACGCCGCCCAGCTCCCCCGCGCCATCGCCATCTTCGCCTGGGCGCTGCCCTTGTGGACCTTCGTCGAAGTCGCGACCTCCGCCGCTCGGGCGAAGCGCGCCTTCGGCCCCGAAATCCGCCTCCGCATCTTCTGGGAGCAGGTGGCGCGCATCATCTTCGCGCTCGGCTTCTTCGTCGCCGGCTTCGGCGGCCTCGGCCTGATGATCGCCCACCTCTGCTCGCTCGCACTCACCGCCGCCCTCTGCGTCCGCCTCCTCGGCCGCTATTACGACCTCGGCCTGCTCCTCAGCGCACCCATGCCGCGCGACCTCGCGGGCAACGTCCTCCTCTCCGGCCTCGCCCTCCTTCCGTCCAACCTTTCGCGCCGCCTGCTGATCGACGCGCCGCCCGTGATCCTCAACCTGATGCTGCCCGGCACCCGCGGCGCCTCCGCGGCCGGCTTGTTCGAGATCGCGCGCAAGATTTCGACGATCCCGCATATCGTTCGCCAGGCCTTCCAGTACGTCCTCGGCCCGCTTTCCTCGGCCCAGGCGCGCGCCGACCGGGCGATGATCGCCCCGCTCTACCGCTTCGCCAGCCGCGTCTCGACGGCGCTCGTGGTGCCCTTGGGCGGCCTCCTCATCTTCGCCGGCGCCGACATCCTCAGCATCTACCGGCCGGAGGTGCGCGAAGCCCTCCCCCTCCTCTGGATCCTGGTCGCCGCGCGAGTCTTCGAAGCGATCGTCGGCCCCGCCGCGACGATCGTCGAGATGACCGGCCACCGTCTCCTCCCGCTCCTGAACAGCTTCCTCGGCGTCGCGCTTTGGGCGGTGCTGGCGATCCTCCTCACGCCCGAGCGGGAAGCGCTCGGCATGGCGATCGCCGTCGCCGCCGCCACCCTGGTCAGCGCCTATGCGGCGACGATCGAGCTTCGGATCAGCGACCGACTCTCGCCTTTCGACCGCAAGCTCTTCCAGGGCCTGGGCCTCGCCGCCCTCGGCTTCGCGGCGATGGCGCTCGCCGAATATCTCCTCGACGGACCCGCCCGCTTCGCCGCGATCCTCGTCATCTGGGCGGCGACGTCATGGGTTGCGCTGCGCTACGGCCTCACCCGCGAGGACCGCCTGGCGCTCGGCGGCCTGTCCCGCAAGCTCCGCCTGGTCTGAACGCTCAGCCGCCGGTGCGGCTGTAGCGCGCGCCGGAGACGTTCAGGATCTGCGGCCGCCCCCGAACCGGATTCTCGAACCAGACCCGCTCGGGCGAGAGCGCCGGATCGGCGAAGCGCCAGCTTCCATCCGGCGCCGCGACCAGCTCGCTGCCGTCGCCGAACAGCCGGTTGCCGATGGCATGGACGGACGCGCGCGGGTCCCAGTCCGATCCGTAATATTCACCCGCCAGCGCCGCTACCGCCGGGACCGGCGCCGGCATCGGCGGCGCCGCGCCCTTGCCGAACAGGGCGCCGCCAAGCCGGAGCACGAGCGCCTCGCCCGGCTCCATCGCGAATATGTAGGGCGCGAGCGAGGGATGGTCGGTCGCGAACCCTCTTACACCCACCGACACGAACGGGCGCTCGACGCCGGCCGCATTCACGAACAACGCTCCGCCTCGCTCAGCGACCGAGAATTGCCGGCCGTCCTCCGCCATCCACCGCCCCGCGAACCGCGCCTGATCGGGCACAGGCGTGCCGCCCCGCGGCTGCGGCGCCGCCGGCAAGGCCTCTCCCGCCGCCGCGGCGCGAAGCACCGCAAGCGCATATTCCGTAATCTCGATCGGACGGTAGCCCGCCGCGCCGCCGACATTGATGCTGGCATAGCAGCCGATCCCTGCCGCCGCGTCGACGGTCACCGCCGAGCTGAAGCCGATCATCCCGCCGGTATGGCGCAGCATCGGCCGCCCGCCGAGGTCGACGGTCGCGAGCCCGTTGCCGTAGCGCGCGCCCGGCCCGTGCGTAGAGCCAATGGTCGGCGTCCGATAGCGGACGGCAAGCGCGTCGGAGAAGAGCGGCGCGCCCTTACCCTGCCCAAGTGCGACGACGGCGCGGAGATAAGCGACCATGTCCCGCGCATCGGCGGCGACCGATCCAGCCGCGCTGTGTATCTCGAGCCAGCGCCCTTCGGTCAGCGCCGCGCGCGGAAGCCACGGCACGTCGTCGCGCAGCCGCACATGCCCCGTCGCGTAGAGCGCCCGGTCGGCGGTGCGGATCACCGGCTTGGCATTCGCCATCCCGATCGGCCGAAGCACGAGCCTCTGCATCGCCTCGGCATAAGGCATGCCGCTCGCCCGCTCGACGATCATGCCCAGCAATGTGTAGCCGAGATTGCAGTAGGAATAGCGCGATCCGGGCGCGAATCCGGTCCACAGCCGCCCGCCCGGAACATCGAGGAAGGGCGTGGGCTCGAGGCTGTTGGGAAGCCCCGAGCTGTGCTCGAGCAGGTTCCTGACGGTGATCGGCTCCGGCGGCAGCGGCACCTCCGGGAGCAGCCCCTGTACGTGGGCGTCGAAATCGAGCTTCCCCTGCCCGGCGAGCACGAACGCCGCCATGCCGGTCAGCGACTTGGTGATCGATCCGATCTGGAAGAGGTGCGCGGGCGTGGCGGGGGTGCGCGAGTCTAGATCGGCAAACCCTATGGCGAACGCGCCCGTATAACCCGGCGCCACGAGCGCGATCGAGACGCCGGGAAACCCATTCCGCGCCAGCACCGCCTCCGCAAGCGCGCGGATCGGCGCGGCGACGTCCCCCAGGCGCGCCTGCTGTGCCGCCCGCGCGCCGAGCGGCGCCATCAACAGCGCCGCGCCCGTGCTTCCCAACATACCGCGTCGTGTGAACTGCATCGGCCCCGCTCCTGTCGGACCGACACTAAAGGCACAGCGCCAATCCACAAGCACCGGCGCGTCCGTCCGCGCTTTGCGCCGCCGCCCTGAGCGGCCTATGTGCACCCCATGGAAACCAACCCAGTCCTCGCTTTCGGCCGCTGGCTTGCCGAGACGCCCGACGCCTGGCCCGTCGAAGCGCTCGAATCCGCGCACCGCCAGTTCATCGACGTCATCGCCGTCACGATCCCGGGCGCCGCCGATCCGGTCACCGCCCGCGTCTTCAAAACGGTCAGCCCCTGGGGCGCCGGCCCCTCCACCGCCATCGGCTTCGGCACAAAGCTCGCCGCGCCCTGGGCGGCGCTGGTCAATGGCACCGCCGCCCATGCGCTCGACTTCGACGACAATTTCGATCCCGCCAAGGCCCACGCCACCGCCGTCCTTGCCCCCGCCATCCTCGCCCTCGCCGAGCAGGAGGGAAGCTCCGGCCGCCAGTGCCTCGACGCCTACATTGCGGGCCTCCAGATCCTGGGCCGCGTCGGCCAGGGCGTAAACCCCGCCCACCGCAACCGCGGCTGGCACGCCACCGCCACGGTCGGCGCGATCGGCGCCGCCGCCGCCTGCGCCCGCCTCCTGAAGCTCGATGCCGAGAAAGCCGCCTACGCCGTCTCGATCGCGACCAGCATGGCGGCCGGCTTCATGTCGCAGTTCGGAACCATGGTGAAGCCGATCCACGCCGGCCTCGCCGCCAAGGCGGGCGTGATGGCCGCGAGCTTCGCCAGGAACGGCATCAACGCCGGCCTCCAAACGCTCGACGGCAAGACGGGCATGAACCGCCTCATGGTCGGCCCCGATTACGAGGCGCTTCGCGACAGCCTCACCAGCATCGAGCACGGCCAGAATTTGCGCTTCGAGACCGAGAATGTCGGCGAGCCCCTGCTCATCCTCTCCTCGGGCTTCCGGGTGAAGCGCTTTCCCAATTGCGGAAGCGCCCACCGCGCCCAGGACGGGCTCCTGGCGCTGAAGGCCGAGCACGGCTTCACCGCGGCCGACGTCGAGGCGATCCACGTCCGCGCGCCCGTCACGCACCTCAACAACCTCATGTATACCGCGCCCGAAGACGTGCTGCAGGCCAAGTTCTCGGTCGAATACGGCCTCGCCTGCTGCCTCGTCACCGGCGATTGCGGCCTCACCGACTTCACGGCAGAGGCCGTCGCCCGCGAGGACGTGCGCGCGCTCTATATGAAGATCCACCGCGATCCGGTCGACAAGTCGGAAGGCGAGTTCCCGACGGAAATCCACGTCACGCTCAAGGACGGCCGAATGCTCTCCACCTCCGTCGCCATGCCGATGGGCAGCCTCGCCGCCCCCTTCCCGCTCGATCAATATTGGGCGAAATACGAAGGCTGCGTCGCCGGCGTCATGACGCTCGAGGACGCCGCCGCCCTCCGCGCCGCGCTCGACAAGCTGCCGGACCTCCCCGATCTCGCCCCGCTCTTCGCCCCGCTCGCCGCGCCCTTCGCTTCCAATGTAGGGTAACGCGCATTAAGGCCGTCCCATGACCGACACGCGCTACACGGCGCTGGTGCTTGCAGCCAGCCGCGGCAACCTCGATCCCCTGGCCCAGGCCGGCGGCGTCAGCCACAAATGCTTCATCGACATCGGCGGCCAGCCGATGCTCCTCCGCGTCGTCCGCGCCGTTGCGCAAAGCGGCCGCATCGGCCGCATCATCATCGCCATCGAGGAAGAGGCGATCGCGGAAGCGAAGGAGATCGTCGCCTCGATCCCCGGCGCGGAGGACTTCGCCTACGTCCCTTCGCGCGACAATATCGCAAGCAGCGTGACCGCCGTCGCCGAAGCCTTTCCCGACGCGGTGCCGCTCGTCATCACCACCGGCGACAACGCCCTCCACACGCCCGAAATGGTCCGCCACTTCTGCGACTCGCTCGCCGCTCTGGAACGCGACGGATATGATGGCGGCATCGGCCTGACGCCGGCGCGCTACATCCTCGAAAAATACCCGGAAGGAAATCGCGCCTTTCACCGCTTCTCGGACGGTCAGTTTTCGAGCTGCAACATCTACGCCTTGCTCACTCGCCGCGCGATCGAGAACGGCCCAAAGGTGTTCCGCAGCGGCGGCCAGTTCGGCAAGAAGCCCAAGCGCCTGATCGGCGCCTTCGGCATCCTCGCCTTCCTCGTCTACAAAAGTCGCTGGGTTTCGCTCCCTGTGTTCCTGCGGTTCCTGTCCCGCGCCATCGGCATCAAGACCGCGCCCGTCCTCATGCCCTTCGCGGAAGGCCCCATCGACGTTGACCGCATGCAGGACTGGGATCTCGCCAACCGCATCGTCAAGGCGCGCGAGGGCGGCTGAGAGGTAAGGGCGGGAGGTGGAGCCTCGCTCCGTTCGCCCTGAGCCTGCCGAAGGGCTGTCCTTCCTTTGCCTGAGTCCGAAAGAAGGACAGGGCTTCGACAAGCTCAGCCCGAACGGAGGGGGGCTCAAAATGCGGTGACAGAGGCTTACACCGCCTCCCCCGCCCCCACCCCGCCCCACTTCCGCCGCATTGCAAATTCAGGGGGGAGACACATATCGGCGGCTAGAACGGCGCATGACGAAATCGCCTCTAGTCGCCAACGCAACCCAGGGAACGCAAGCCGTGAAGATCGCCCACGCACTCCGCCCGTCTTTCTGGCGCCGCGAGCATCATCTCGACAAAATGGGCTTCCGCGACCTCGTGGCGGCTTATTTCCAATATCCCGCGATCATCGCCTATCTGCTGCTTTCGGCGGTCGCGATCGGCGTGTTCATCGCGCGCCCGGCGCCGCTTGCGCCGACGGTGATCGCGATCGCGGTGGCGACCTTCGTCTATCCGCTTGCCTGGTATGCGCTCCACCGCTGGGTGCTGCACAGCCGCTGGATGTTCAAGGTGCCGCTCCTCGCCCGCACCTGGAAGCGCATCCATTACGATCACCACCAGGATCCGAACCACCTCGAAGTGCTGTTCGGCGCGCTTCCGACGACGCTTCCCACCATCGCGATCTTCACCGCGCCGGTCGGCTGGTTCATCGGCAGCTTCTGGGCGGACGGCACCGGCAATCCGGAGCTCGGCGCCGGGATGGCGGCGCTCGCGACGGGTCTCCTCACGACCTGCTTCTACGAGTTCGTGCACTGCATCCAGCACCTCGCCTACAAGCCCAAGAACAAGATGCTCGCCGACATGAAGAAGCGCCACATGGCGCACCACTTCCATGACGAGAACGGCAATTACGGCATCACCACCTTCTTCTGGGACAAGCTGCTCGGCACCTATTACGACCGCCCGGAACGCCCGAAGAAGTCGGAGACGGTGTTCAACCTCGGCTACACGCCGGAGATGGCCGAGCGCTACCCGCACGTGGCGAAGCTTTCGGGCGGCGTCGCGACGGGCCACCCGAGGAAGCGCGAAGGCGCGAACGGCTGACGAAGGCGCGGGGCATGCGCGGCTTGTGGCTCCTCGCCGCTCTGCCGCCGGCCCTCGCCGCCTGCGCCGCCGCTCCGGCCCCTGAGCCAACGGCCGCGCCCGCGCCCGTTCTTCTCGCAGCGGCTCCAGCGCCCGCGCCCGAGCCTCCACCACCGTCTGCGCCGCGTCTCGCCGAGGCCGACCTGTTTGGCCGCTGGCAGATCGTCTCCCTGAACGGCCGCCCGCCGCTGGGCGCCGCCGGCGACCCTGCCGGCGAGCGCACGCCCCACATCGTCTTCGGCCCCGGCAGCTATGGCGGCTCGGCGGGCTGCAACGCCTTCGGCGGCTTCGGACTGTTCGACGGCGTGCGCTATTATGCGTCCGGCGCGGGCATGACGGCAATGGCCTGCTCCGAACTGATGGCGCAGGAGAATGCCGTAGTCGGCATCATGACCGGTTCGCCGCGCATCGTGCCTGAGGAGGGGCGGACCCTCAGCCTGATTGCCGCCGGCGCGACCATGGTTCTGCGCCGCACCGCCGATCTTCCGAGAGCGGTCGCGCGGGCCGAGCCGCCGGAGACTATTGCAGGCACGAGCTGGACGATCACCCACGTCGACGGTGTCTGGCTCGAAAGGCGAAACGTCGAAAAGCCGACGCTACGGTTCGAGGCGGATCGCTGGACGCTGACGGGCGGCGGCTGCGGCGAAAGGGGCGGCGCATGGCGCCAGCGCGGCGACCGGATCGAAGCGGAGACGCCCGCCATCGTCGCACGCGCCTGCCCGGCCGATGCGTGGTCGCTCGACGAGCGGCTTCTCGCCATGCTCGCCGCCTCGCCCCGTTTCGTGACCGGCCCCAACGGTGAAATCCTGATCGGCGGCGGCGACCATTGGGCGATCGGCTGGCGCGAACGCAAGGCGCTCGCCGACGATGCGCCCCTCCTCGCGGGCTCATGGCGCATCGTGGCACTCGACGGCGCCGAGCCGCTGCGCGAGCCGGGCATCGCCTTCGGGCCCAGCGGCTTTTCCGGCAGCACCGGCTGCAATTTGATGCAGGGCCATTATCTCGCCCACGCCCGCCGCGTCTTCGCCGCCCCGCCCATGCGCACCGAGATCGGCTGCCCCGGCCCGCTCCGCACCCAGGAAGAGCGGATCGCGAGCCTCCTCACCGCCGCCCCCCGCATCGCGCTCGCCGGAGAAGGCGAGATCGCCCTCGTCGACTCCGCGGGAAGCCTGCGCCTCCGCCGCGAAGCGGGCACCGCGCCCTCGTCTCCCGCCGGGCGCCCGTGGACCGGCACGCCGCTCCCCGCCGAGCTCACTATGCTTGGCAGCACCCCGCTCCAGGCGCGTTACAGCGACCCTGCGACTCGCCTGCGCCTCTCCGCCCAGCGCTGGGACATCGAAACCGGCTGCGGCCGCCTCGGCGGCGTCTGGCGCCGCGAGGAAGCCGGCGCGATCGGCTTCTTCACGGACGCCGAACCCGACCCCCGGGGCGCCTGCGCCGGCGCCCTCGCCGCCCGCCTCCGGGACTTCCGCCGCCTTTTCAACGGCCGCGCGCGCATTCTCATCGGAGAAAGCGGCGAACTCCTGATCGCCGGCGAAGAAAGCTTCCTCGCCGGCCGCGTCGTCCGGACGCCTCGCTGACCCGCCGCTGGACGCAGCCGCGCCCTCGGGAATAGAAAGACGCCATGACCCTCACCGTCCGCCCCGTCGAGGACAATGCCGACAAGAAGGCGTTCGTCGATCTCGCTTATACGCTGAACCGGAGCGATCCCAATTGGGTGCCGCCGCTGAAAAGCGAGGTGCACGGCCTGATCACGCCCGGCGACAATCCCTGGTTCGAACATGCCGAGGCCGAGCTCTTCATCGCCGAGCGTAACGGGGAGCCGGTGGGCCGCATCTCCGCGCAGGTCGATCAGCTCGTGCTCGAACATATGGGCGCCGGCACCGGCCAGTGGGGCATGTTCGAAGCGGCCGACGAAGAGGCAGCGCGGATCCTCCTCCGAACCGCCGAAGGCTGGCTGCGCGCGAAGGGCATGACTCGCGCGATCGGCCCCTTCTCGCTCTCCATCTGGGACGAGCCCGGGCTTCTCGTCAAAGGCCACGATCATCCGCCCGTTGTGATGATGGGCCACCACCAGGCGGTCTACGAAGCCTGGGTCGAAGGCGCGGGCCACCGCGGCATCAAGGACCTCCTCACCTACGCGCTTGCGCCGGGCAAGCCGCTTCCGCCAATCGTCGAGCGGATCGTCCAGTCGGGGAAGAAGAACGCCCGCGTTCGCCTCCGCAAGGTCGACAAGAGCCGCTTCGACGAGGAGGCCGCGATCCTGCTCGGCATCCTGAACGACGCCTGGTCCTCCAACTGGGGCTACATTCCGCTTACCGAAAGCGAGATCGGCTATGCCGGCAAGAAGCTGAAGCCGATCGTCCTCGAGGACTTGATCCTCGTCGCCGAACATGATGCGGGGGACGGCGCCGGCTTCGTGCCGGTCGCCTTCATGATGGCGGTGCCGGACGTGAACGAGTTCATCCGCGACTTGAACGGCAGCCTCTTCCCGTTCGGCTGGGCGAAATTGCTCTGGCGGCTGCGCAGAATGCGGCCGAGGGCCGGGCGCGTCGCGCTGATGGGGGTGGTGAAGCGGCTCCATGGCTCGCGCCTCGCAAGCCAGCTCGCCTTCATGATGATCGAGCAGATCCGGCAAAACGGCGTCGACCGATACGGCATCACGCGATGCGAGCTCGGTTGGGTGCTCGACGACAACGGCCCGATGAACGCCATCGCCGCCGCCGTCGGAAGCGAGGTCAACCGCGTCTACCGCATCTACGAAAAGGCGCTTTGAGGCACCGCGCGGGAGGATCGGCCCTGCGGTCGCTTCAATTTTGGGGGTTTATCCCCTTCGGACATGTATGACGATCCAAGCCGAATATTCGCTACTGCCCATTGCGGGCGCTCATCGTGCGGTTATGATAGCGCATTATGAACGATCTTGCTTTCACGCTTCTGGCGCTCGCCCTCGTTTGCATCACGGCAATCGTGCTCATACGAGGGAACAAGCGGGACCTGTCCACTGCCGAGCGACAACAAATACGCGACCTCAGTGAGCGGGTTGCTGTCCTTGAGCGAGTCGTAACCGACGGTGGAATGCAGACTGCTGCGCAGATCGAAGCGATGCGAGAGCCGCGACTACCACGAGATTAAAAGCAGAACAGCCGTTAACAAACTGGCGATTATTCCTGCTGCACACCGGAGGGAGCCCTCCGATCTGACTCCGCCGCTTCGGGGGGGTGGAGGTCCAGGCCTCGGCTCCCGCAGCTAAAAGCATCTCCCGCGCCGGCCCGCCATACGGGAGAAACCCCGTGTTTCCGCCAATTGCCGGCAACTTCCCGTGCCGCCGCTTGTTCGCCCCGTCATATACAAACCGCGGAGGGACAGATGATCACACGCACCGGATCGGCACGCTACGAAGGGCTCGGCAAGGTCGGCAAGGGCTGGGTTTCGGCCGGGTCGGGGGTCCTGAACGAGCAGCGCTACGGCTTCGGCACCCGCTTCGAGGACGAACCCGGCACCAATCCGGAAGAGCTGATCGCCGCCGCCCACGCCGGCTGCTTCACCATGGCCCTCGCCTTTGCCCTTGCCAAGGAAGGCCTCGCCGACGGCACGCTCGAGACGACCGCCCGGGTGAAGCTCGAAAAGGACGGCGACGGCTTCACCGTCACGCGCTCCGATCTGACGCTCAATGCCGCCGTGCCCGGCATCGACGAAGCGCGCTTCCGGGCGATCGCCGAGGGCGCGAAGGCGGGCTGCCCGATATCCAAGCTCCTCGACGCGGAAATGGACCTCGACGTCAGCTTCGGCTGAGGGGGTCCAAGCTGCACCAAGCTCGTTCGTCCCGAGCGAAGTCGAGGGGTGGATGCGCGGACTCTGAGCAGCGCCTCTCGACTGCGCTCGGGACGAACGATGCCATGCATTAGCGGCATGCGGGGCAGGACTCCCCGCGACCCCCTTCAATCCGCCAGTTCGACCCAGGTCGGCGCATGGTCCGAAGCCTTCTCGCGCCCCCGGTATTTCTTGTCGACGCCGGCATCGAGCAGCCGGTCCGCGGCGTGGGGGCTGAGGAGGAGGTGGTCGATCCGGAAGCCTGCGTCGCGCTGCCAGGCGCCCGCGGTGTAGTCCCAGAAGGTCCAGACCGGCCCGTCCGGGTGCCGGGCGCGCAGGGCGTCGGTCCAGCCCTGGTGGAGGATGCGGCGGTAGGCCGCGCGGCTTTCGGGCTGCATCAAGGCGTCGTGCGCCATGGCCCTCGGCGAAAAGACGTCCTCGTCGGTGGGGATGACGTTCCAGTCGCCCGCGAGCACCACCGGCCGCTCCTCGGCGAGCAGCTCCAGCGCGTGGACGCGCAGCCGCTCAAGCCAGGAGAGCTTGTAGGCGAACTTCTCGGTGCCGGTCGGATTGCCGTTGGGAAGATAGAGCGAGGCGACGATCACATCGCCCACTTCCGCCTCGATATAGCGGCTGTGGAGGTCCTCCTCGTCCGCGCCCGGCAGCCGCACCCGCCGCAGCACCGGCGGCTTGCCCGCCGGAGTCAGGATCGCCACTCCGTTGAAGCCCTTCTGCCCGTGCCACAGCCCTTCGTAGCCCGCCGCCGCGACATCCTTCATCGGCAGCGCCTCGTCGCCGCATTTCAGCTCCTGGAGGCAAAGCGCGTCGGGCTTCTGCTCCTCGAGATACTCGAGGAGCCGCGGCAGCCGCGCGCGGATGCCGTTCAGATTGTAGGTGACGATCTTCATGGCGCCCGGTTTAGCCAACCGGGCCGCGAACGTCATCCATCCTCGTCATGCCGGACTTGATCCGGCATCCACCTTCTTTGCAGCGGGCGTGAGAAGAAGGTGGACCCCGGATCAAGTCCGGGGTGACGCCTCGCTCCTTCGGCGTCAGATCGAGAAGCTGGAACCGCAGCCGCAGCCCGACGCCGCATTGGGGTTGGTGACCTGGAAGGCGGCGCCGCCGAGGCTTTCGACGAAATCGACCGCTCCGCCGCGCACGAGGTCGAGCGTCATCTCGTCGACGACGAGGGTGACTCCGTCCTGCTCGACGGCGAGGTCGCCCGGTTCCGCTCCCTCGGCGAGGCCGAAGCGGTACTGGAAGCCGGCGCATCCGCCCCCGTCGACGGCGAGGCGCAGGATCGGCTTCTTGCCCTGCCGCTCGGCGATCCACGCAACGCGCCTGGCGGCGGAAGGCGTCAAAGCGATGTCGAGGGTGTCGGCCATGGCCTATGAGATAGGGGCGCGGCGCCCAAGCCGCAACAGCGCCGCTCAGCCGGGCCGCCCCCGCGCCGTCACCGGCCAGAAGGCGACCACCGTGTCGCCGTCGCACACGGCGTAGCGGTCGTAGAGGTTGACGGTGGGGTCGCAGTGCGGCGGCATCAGCGTCACGAGGGCGCCAAGCGGCGGATCGTCCGCTCCGGCGGGCGCCACGAGCATGCCGTGCTCGTCGCCCATGAAGACGTAGGCGCTTTCCGGATCGGCGCCGGCGAGTACTCGCGGCGGTCCCGCTTCGGTGGCCATCGCCTTCAATCCCGCATCGACCGTCACCCGGCCCGGCCAATTGGCGCTGACGACCCGTGTGTCGATCGCCAGCGCCGCCTCGAAGGCGGGTCCGACGAGGGCGCAGTCGCGATACTCCCGGTCCTGGAACAGGTAGGAGCCGGGCTGGAGCTCGTTGAGCACGCCGATCCCGGCGTCGATCGCGAACGTGCCGGTGCCGCCGCCGGTCACCACTTCCGGGGCGAGGCGCGCAGCGCGGAGCGCTGCCAAGACGGAGGAGAGGTAGTCCGCCGCCTCGCGCACCTGAGCCCTGCGCTCGTCGGCATCGGCGATGTGCTGCAGCGTGCCGGTGTAGAATTGCACGCCCCGGTATCGGAGCGCCGGGTGCGACACGATCCGCCGCGCGAGGGCGACCGCGTCCTCCGCCGAAGCCACGCCCGTCCGGTGCGAACCGGGATCGACATCGACCAGCACGTCGAGAGCCCCGGCGGCCGCCGCGAGAGCATCCACATTGTCGGGATGATCGGCGACGACCGCGAGGCGGCTCACCTGCCCGCCGAGCCTCGCCAGCCGCGCGAGCGCCTGCGCCGGCACGACGGGCGAGGTGATCAGGATATCGCCCACGCCTTCCGCCGCCAGCGCCTCCGCTTCGCCGAGCTTCGCGCAGCAGATGCCGACCGCGCCCGCCGCAATCTGCCGCCTTGCGATCTCGCCGCTCTTGTGAGTCTTGGCGTGTGGGCGAAGGGCAATGCCCCGCGCCCGCGCCCACCCGGCCATGACCGCGATGTTTCGCTCCAGCGCCGGCAGATCGACGACGAGCGCGGGCGTCGGCAGCTCGGCGCGCGGGAAAGGCGGGTTCATGCGCGCCTCATCGCGCCCGCCCGCCGGGGAGGCAAGCGGAACCCGCTTGTGCCCTCCGCCCCCTCGCGCCATAGGGCGGGGGCATACGGCCGAACCTTCGCTGGAGCCCCGCTGAGCCCATGAAAATCCGTGTCCACGTCACGCTGAAGAACGGCGTCCTCGACCCGCAGGGCAAGGCCATCCACCACGCGCTGGAAGGCCTCGGCTTCGCTGGCGTCAACGACGTCCGCCAGGGCAAGCTCATCGAGCTCGACGTCGCCGACGCGACGAGCGACGAAGACCTCGACGCCATGTGCCGCAGGCTCCTCGCCAACACCGTGATCGAAAACTACCGGATCGAGCGCGCATGAAGACGGGCGTCATCGTCTTCCCCGGCTCCAATTGCGACCGGGACATGGTGACGGCGCTCCGCGTTGTCACCGGCCGCGAGCCGCTGCGCATCTGGCACCGCGAGACCGCGCTGCCGCAAGGGCTCGACCTCCTCGCCATCCCCGGCGGCTTTTCCTACGGCGACTATCTGCGCTCCGGCGCCATGGCCGCGCAGTCGCCGGTGATGCGAGCGGTCAAGGACGAGGCCGAGCGCGGCGTTGCGGTGCTCGGCATCTGCAACGGCTTCCAGATCCTGACCGAAGCGGGCCTCCTCCCCGGCGCGCTGATGCGCAACGCCGGCATCCGCTTCGTCTGCCGCGACGTGCCGCTCACCGTCGAGAACAACCGCACCCGCTTCACCTCGCGCTACGAAGCGGGCGAGGAAATCGTCATCCCCGTTGCCCACCATGACGGCAATTACCAGGCCGACGCCGAAACGCTCGACCGCCTCGAAGGCGAAGGCCGCGTCGTCTTCCGTTACCAGGGCACCTGCAACGGCGCCGCCCGCGACATCGCCGGCATCGTCGGCGGGCGCGGCAACGTGCTGGGCATGATGCCCCACCCCGAGCGCGCGGTGGAGCCCGCCCACGGCCGCACCGACGGGCGCCGCCTCTTCGAAGGTCTGCTGGAAACCGTCGCCGCCTAGCCGCTGCCGATCGCCTGCAGCGCGAGGAAGAGCAGGAAGCCGGCCGTGCCCCAGCGCGTGATCCGCATGGCGCGGGCGTAGAGGCTCGGGTCCGACGAGCCCGTCCGCGCCAGCCGCTCCATCGCGGCGATGAGGCCGACATAGCCGAGCGCGATCAGGAAGGCGTCCGACGGCCCGTAAAGCTGCGCGACCAGCCAGGCTGTGACGGCGCCCGCGCCGAGGAGGCAAAGCGCGCCGAAGCGGAGCGCCCGCGCCGGGCCGAGCGCGACGGCAAGCGTCCGGTCGCCGCGGGCGCGGTCCTCATCGACCTGGAAGACCTGAGTCGCCGGGTACAGGCCGAGCGCGGTCAGCGCCGCGCCCGCCGCACCGGCGAGCAGGGCGGGATCGCCGAAATCGAGCGGTGCGGCCGCGATCCAGCCGGCGGCGAAGCCGATCGCCCCCTGCCCGAGCCCGATCGCCGCGGCGCTCTTCCAGGGACTGGCCTTCCAGCGCGTCGCCGGGTGGCTGTAGGCGACCGTCCAGAGGGCGATGAGGCCGTAGACGACGAGAAAGCGCCAGCCCGTCAACGCCGCCACGCCAGCACCAAGACCGCCGAGAACAAGCGCGAAGCCGAGCAGCCCCGGCGGCACCTGGGGCGGCCGCTGCAGCCCGCTCACCGGCCCCTCGTCCTTGTCGTAGGCCGAGTTGAAGGCGGTCGCGGCGGGATAAAGGAACAGGTGGAGGGCGATGAACGCCGCGGTGGTGCCGCCGTCCCAATGCCCGCCCGAGAGCGAAGCGCCCCAAAGGAAGATCGGCGCGAGCGTGAGCTGGAAAGGGACGCGCAGGTGCGTGAGGAAGAGCGCCGGGTTGCGGAGCGGAGCCATGCACGGTTCGTCGCACGCACGCCGAAGCGGCGCAAGAAGACCGCGCAAGGCGGATCCGGCGAAATTTGCGCCGGGCGCTAAGTTCTCGAAACGGCGGCTGAAAGCGAGCCGAGCCGCGCCCGGCGGCGCATTCAGGCGCCGCCTGGATTATGCGCCCGTCTTGCGGCGCCGGCCGTTGCCGCTTCCGCCGGCCCCGCCCGTGCTGCCGCCGCCCGAAGCGCCGGCCGCCTTGCGGCCGCGTCCCCGGCCGCCGCTGGCTTCGGCAGCGTCGCCGCCGCCTTCGCCGCCCGCAGCCGCGCCGGCGTCGCTGCCCGATGCTTCCGCCGCCGCGGGGCCGCGGCGCCGGCCGAGGCCGATCGAATGGGCGAGGGTGCGGCGCTGCTCGGAATAATTGGGGGCGACCATCGGATATTCGCGCGGCAGGCCATAGTCGGTGCGATACTGGTCCGGCGTCATGTTGTGCGCGTTCATGAGGTGGCGCTTCAGCATCTTGTGCTTGCCGCCGCACTCCATGCAGACGAGGAAATCCGGCTTGATCGAGGCGCGCACCGAGACGACCGGCGTTTTCTCCTGCGGCGCCGCTTCCTGGCCGCCCGAGGTGAGACCGGCAAGCGCTTCGTAGATGCGCTGAACGAGCGTCGGCATGTCGCCGACGGATACCGTATTGTTCTGGACGTGGGCAGACACGATGTCGGCGGTCAGTTCGACCAGCTTTTCGTTTTCCATTACAAATGGCTCCTCTTGCGCTGCCATCTTCTAACTCAGGCGGGTCCGTTAGACCAGCTTTGCGCCGGATGTGAAGTGAAAATGTCGGTCCTATTTCCTTCACTCCTGCATAAATCAGTAATTTGGCCTCGCCATGACTATCCGCAAGCGCGCATCGCGGGGCCTGCAGCCGTCCCCGGATGGCTCCGGCGGGCTTGACCTCGCGCCCGCGCGGCGCGATGGAGGCGCATGCCAAATCGCCGAGACAAAAAGAGGCGCCCCGCCGCGCCTCGCATGTCCTATACGACCAAGGTGCACATGCGCCGCCGCCTCGCGGCGATCGACTTCCGGTTCATCGCCGCGGTCGTCGCCCTCGGCATCGCCGCCGTCCTGATCATCCGCTACTTCTAAGCGCCCTCCTGCGCGCCGCTCGCGCCGGGTAGGGACGACCGCGCGGGGACACGCCCCGGGGCGGCGACGGGGGTAGGCGGAATGGGACCCATAATCGGCCGCACCGACAACGTCTCGGGCGATCCCTGGCGCGTCGACGGCGACGGCATCGCCGACCTCGTCATCGAGGTCCACGTCGAATCCGGGCAAATGCCGACCGCCGCCGACTTCATCATCGTTTGAACTGCGCCTCCGCTGCAAGGAGGATCATCTCGGAACCGGCTGAGGCGCTTCCTCCGCGGGTACGCTCATGTCGGCGAACCCGGCACGCTGGGCATGATAGGCGGCATTCCCGAAGCAGCGGAAGGGCGCCGACTCGTCGCCGACGATCGCCGCTCGGCGCGAACGGGGACGCGCGCCTGCAAGCGCGGCCTCCAGCGCCCGCCCTTCTTCGGGAAGTACGAAGCTCCGTCCGCCGGCAACGACCCGGCAGCCCTGCGGAGGATGGAGGGAGACGAGGATTCGAAGCGGTGCATCCGCGCCGCGCGAAGGCGGCTCGGCGGCGCTGCACCCGGCCAGCACGAGCAGCCCGGCAACCGAGCGCGGCGCGTGCATGAGGCGGCGCTGCCGCATTGGCCCTCGCTGGGGAATGGTGGACAGGGCTGGATTCGAACCAGCGTACGGAAACCCGGGCAGATTTACAGTCTGCTGCCTTTAACCACTCGGCCACCTGTCCGTGGGAGCGCCCTTTAGGGGAAGGGCGCCCCAATGGCGAAAGGGCGCGGTCCTGTCAACGCGCGCGTGGCGCGTTCCGCCGCCGCTTGCCTGCCCCGGCGGCGGCACCTAGAGCGGCGGCTTCACGCCTTGCCCAAGGAGCCGGGACACAGATGCGCCCTCTCGCCGCCGCCCTTCTTCTCGCCGCCACCGCCGCCGCCCTCCCCTTCGCCGCGCCGGCTGCCGCGCAGCAGGTCGACCGGACGGTGATCAACCGCATCCTCGATGAAGGGATGAACCGCAGCGAGGTCATGGAAACCGCGGCCTGGCTCACCGACCGGATCGGCGGGCGGCTCACCAACTCGCCCCAGATGCGCATGGCCGAGCGCTGGACGCAGGAGCGATTCCGCGCCTTCGGGCTTTCCAACGTCCGCACCGAAGGCTTCGAATTCGGCCGCGGCTGGTCGATCAACAACCACATGAGCCGGATGACGGGCCCCCGCGTTCTTCCGCTGCGCTCCATCCCCGTCGCCTGGACGCCGCCCACCAACGGCACGATCAGCGCCGGCATCGTCGTCGCGCCGATGACGGAAGTGGACGATTTCGCCCGCTTCCGCGGCCGGCTTCGCGGCAAGATCGTCCTCATCACGCGCCCGACGACCGGCTCCGAGCCGACCGAGCCCGCCTTCCGCCGCTTGACCGACGACGATCTCAGGCAGCGCAACACCTACCAGCAGCCCAATTACTCGCCCGCCCAGGTGGAACGCACCCTCTCCCGCGCCGATTTCGCCGAGCGGCTCGATGCATTCCTCGCCGAAGAAGGCGCGGTGGCGTGGGTCCGCCAGTCCTACCGCGACGGCGGTCTCGTCCACGGCACCGGCTATTCCTACCAGGCCGGCCGCAGCCCCCGCCTCCCCGGCGTCGAGATGGCGGCCGAGGATTACCGCCGCCTCGCCCGCCTCGCGCTGACCGACGCGCCGCCGACGCTCGAGATCAACAACGACGTTCGCTATCACGACGAGGACACGCAGGCCTATAACGTCCTCGCCGATCTCCCCGGCACCGCGCCCGGCAGCGAATATGTCATGGCCGGCGCCCATCTCGACAGCTGGGTCGGCTCGGACGGCGCCGTGGACAACGCCGCGGGATCCGCCGTCGTCATGGAGGCCGCCCGCATCCTCCGCCGTCTCGGCCTCCGCCCCAAGCGCACCATCCGCTTCGCGCTCTGGAGCGGCGAGGAGCAGGGCATTCTCGGCTCCCTGAACTATGTCGAGCGCCACCTCGCGACCCGCCCGCCGGAGACCAATCCGGACCGCCAGCGCCTCCGCCCCAACCAGACCTGGCGCTACCGCTTTCCGCTCACCCTGCGCCCCGGCCACCGCGACCTCGTCGCATACTTCAACCTCGACAACGGCTCGGGCCGCATCCGCGGCATCCACGCCGAAGGCAATGTCGCGGCCGTGCCGGTCTTTCAGGAATGGCTCGCCCCCTTCGCCTCGATGGGCGCGACCACCGTCGCCATTCAGTCGACCACCGGCACCGACCACGTCTATCTCCAGTCGGTCGGGGTTCCGGGCTACCAGTTCATCCAGGACCCGCTCGATTACGGCGCCCGCCTCCACCACACCGACATCGACAGCTACGACCATCTGAAGCCCGAGGACTTGCGCCAGGCGGCGGTGATCATGGCGAGCTTCCTCTGGAATGCCGCCAACCGCGACGAGCCGCTGCCCCGCATGCCGCTCCCGACCCAGCCGCGCCCGTCCGATCCCTTCGAATATCCCGAGGAAGATTGATGCGCCGCAAAGCCCGCCAGGCGACCAAGGCCGAGAACCGCCCCCGCTTCTGGGGCCGCCACGCCGTCGCCGCCGCGCTCGCCAATCCCGAGCGCAAGATACACCGCATCTACGTCGCCCGCGACACGGCGGCCGAGTACGACATCCCTGCGGACGTGCCCGTCACCTTTGCCGAAGCCGCGGACCTCGCACGCCACGTGCCCAAGGACGCGCCGCACCAGGGCATCGTTGCCGAAGTCGAGCGGCTCGAGGACATCCACCTCGCCGACCTCCTCGAACAGGCCGAGGACGGGCGGCCGCTCCTGGTCCTCGACCACGTCACCGACCCGCACAATGTCGGCGCGATCCTTCGCTCGGCCGCCGCCTTCGACGCGCTCGGCATCGTCACCCAGGACCGCCACGCGCCGCCCGAATCCGGCGCCCTCGCCAAGGCGGCGAGCGGCGCGCTCGAGACGGTGCCCTGGGCCCGCGTCGTCAACCTGTCCCGTGCGCTCGACGAAATGGCCGCCGCCGGCTTCTGGCGCGTCGGCCTGACCGGCGAGGCGGAGATGAACCTGAGCGAAGCGCTCGGCCCCGTACGCGTGGTGCTGGTCCTCGGCGCCGAGGGGGAAGGCATGCGCCAGAACGTCCAGGCACATTGCGACGCCCTCGCCCGGCTCCCGATCAGCGAACGCATCGAAAGCCTCAACGTGTCGAATGCGGCGGCGATCGCGCTCTACGCGGCCAAGGTGGCGGCGGGGGGCTGACGCCCCCGTCATTGCGAGGAGCGAAGCGACGAAGCAATCCAGCGGGCGGCGGAGACCCGCACTACCGCCCACTGGATTGCTTCGCTCCGCTCGCAATGACGGTGGGTGGGACGCCCCCTCCCCTCAATCCTCCGGCGCGATGGTCACCCGCATCCCGTCCAGCTCGGCCGAAAACAAGACCTGGCACGAAAGCCGGCTCGTCTCCACCCGGTGGCCGGACGTGTCGAGAAGCTCTTCCTCATCCCCCTTCACCGGCCTGAGCTTGCCCGCGAACGCCGCATCCACATGAACATGGCACGTCGCGCAGGAGCAGCAGCCGCCGCACAGGGCAAGGAGCTCGTCGAAGCCGTGGTCGCGGATATTTTCCATCAATGTCCAACCGGCGCGCGCCTCGATCTCGTGCTCGGTTCCGGAGCGGTCGACGACGATCAGGCGGGGCATGGCGGTCCTTCGTGCGCAGGATTTGGGAGGAAGAGGCGGCGCGACCTATGCTAGGCGCGGGCGCGTGTTTCAAGCGGAAGGGGCGACAAATTGGGGATCGGCGCTGAACGGCTGAAGGCGTCGCTGGGCGCGCTGGCGGCGGCCGAACCCGCCTTCGCGTCCGCCCTCGCCCGCGCCGGCTATCCCGAGCCGCGGATCAGCGAGCGCGGCTTCGTCACCCTGCTTCGCGCGGTCGTCGGCCAGCAGGTCAGCATCCAGGCCGCCGCCTCGATCTGGAACAAGCTCGACGCCGCGACGGGCAGCGCCGCCGACCCCGCCAACGTCGCCGCCGCCGCGCCCGAGACGCTGCGCGCCGCGGGTCTCTCCGGCCAGAAGGTCGCTTATGCGAGGAGCCTCGCCGAGGAAGTGCTGAGCGGCCGCCTCGATTTCGATGCGCTTCCCGCGGACGACGAGGAAGCGATCGCGCGCCTGGTGCATGTGAAGGGCATCGGCCGCTGGACCGCCGAAATCTACCTCCTCTTCGCCGAAGGCCGCGGCGACGTGTTTCCCGCAGGCGACCTCGCCGTCCAGATCGAACTCGCGCGCATCATGAACCTTCCCGAAGCGCGTCCCACCGAAAAGGCGATCCGCGCCCTCGCCGAACCCTGGCGCCCCCACCGCGGCGCCGCCGCCATCTTCGCGTGGCACCACCGGCGCGCCATTCCGCTCTAGCGTCAGGGTCCTTCGTGCAGCGGGTCCGTGCCGTGCGGCGGGATGGCGTCTTCCGCCTCGCGGTTCTTGGCCGCCTCCGCCTCGATATCCGCTTGATCGCGGTGCGGCAGGTCTTCGTCCTTGGGATGGTCCATCGCGCTTCTCCTTAAGCCTCCAACGCCGCCGTCCCGGAACGGCTCCGCGCCGCGCGTGTTCATGAGGCCATGCCAGGCAATGACATCACCGGCTGGACGCTCGACCGCAATCAGCGCACCGAGCTCCTCCAGCAATTTCCGCCCCGCTACAGGAACGTCGTCGCCGATCATGTGACGCTGAAGTTCGGCGCCGGCCGGGACGCCCCCGTGCCCGAGGAAACGGTCGGCGAAATCGTCGGCCGCGCGGATGACGGGGAGGGCGTCGAGTGCATGGTCGTCCGGATCGGCGGCACCACCGACCGGCCGGACGGAAGCACTTATCACATCACCTGGTCGCTCGCCGACGGGCGCAAGGCGAAAGAGTCGAACGACGTGCTCAAGGCAAAGGGCTGGGATCCGATCGAGCTTCCCATGCCTGTGCAGCTCGCGCCGGGGCGGTGGCCGCGATGAGCCGGCAGCTTTATCTCGACTGCGACGGCGTCCTCGCCGATTTCGACAAGG
>DASQND010000006.1:0-28447 GCA_035645215.1 Allosphingosinicella sp. | reverse complement strand
CGCCCCGCCGCCGCCGCGCCGGCGACCGCTTCGTCCATCTTCTCCGCGATCTCGGCCGACGGGCGCGGACGCCCCTGGGGATCGCGCACCGGAATGTCGATCATCTCGACCTGCGTGTCGCCGAAGCCGGGAACCGGCTCCCCCGGCCTGGTCGCGATGCCGAGCGCCGTTTCCTCCGCGAAATAGCGCCCGAAAGCGGAGTGGACGCAGCCGCTCCCGACCTCGTCGGCGCCGAGCAGGATGTTGTGCGTGCCCCCTTCGCCCCGTCCCTGGACGCAGGCGAGGCCGACATATTCGAGGTCGGTTCCTGAGGGTGCGAAGACGACCGCGACGTCTTCGCCGAGCGAATAGGCCGCGCGGATGCGTCCGCGCATCGCCTCCAGCCGCTCGGCATAGCCGCCGCCGTCCAGCGGCGCGTCCAGCTTGGCGAGCACCCGCTCGGCATGAGCGTAAGCCACCGCCGAGACGTCGTTCGCGGTGGAGGAGGCGTAGGCGAGCACCGCGCTCGGCCGCGGCGCGCTGTAATAGCGATTGAGGCCCGTCGCCGCGTCCAGCACGATGCGCGCGTCGCCGCCTTCGGTCATGAGACGGGTGGCCCCGCCGTCGCTCGGCACTTCGTTGCCCTGCCCTTCGTTCGCTGTCACAAGGCCTCGCTCTTGGCTGTCCGCGCGCACCGCTCTATGTGCGCCCTCGCCCCTCCCCTAAGAAGGCGACTTCACGCGTGTCAAACATCCGCCCGCTTGTCATCCCCGAAGAGGCAAAGGAGCGGCTGCGCATCCTCTTCGTCGCCAAGCATGCGCTGTGGGACGCGGGCCTGCACCCGGAGGACGGCAACCACGCCCTCTACCATGTCGAAGTGCGGGAAATCCTGAAGGAACTCGGCTTCCGGCATCTGAGCTTCGCCAACCGCTACGACGTCATGTTCGAGGATCAGGACGTCGATTTCGTCTTCACGCTTTTGAACCGCGGCGGCTTCCTCAACAGCGAAATGATGATGCCCCTGCTCTGCACGCGGCAGGGCATCCCCTTTCTCGGCGCTTCGCCCATCCTTCGCGGCCATGCCGACGACAAGCATCTGACCAAGATGGCCGCGCATGCCCGCGGCATCCCAACCGCGCCCTGGGCGATCTACCGCCGCGGCGCGCCTGTCGAGGAGTCGCGCTGCCCGGCCGGCGAGCGGCTGGTGATCAAGCCCAATGCGAGCTCGGCGAGCTGGGGCGTCCAGGACGCACACGATTGGGCGGGCGTCGAAGCGGCCGTCGCGCAAATCCACTCGGAAGGCCATGACGCGATCGTCGAGCCGTTCCTCAACGGCAGCGACGTCGAAGTGCCGGTGGTCACCATCGACGGCGAGCCGACGATCATGCCGATGATGCTGTTCGAGCAGGCCGATCCGACGCATCTCAGGACCTATTATGAGAAGCGCGACCTCGTCGACCGGGCGCAGAAATACCGGCTCGTCCCCTTCGACAAGTCGGATCTCATGCCGCAGATCGCCGAATATACGAGGAGCATCGCCGACGAGTTCAGGCCCTTCGATTACGGCCGCTTCGAATTCCGCGTCGATCTCGACACCGGCACGATCAACTTCCTCGAAGTGAACCTCCAGGCCAATCTCTGGTCGCAAAAGGTTTACGGACGTTCGGCGGCGCTCGCCGGCTGGACGCATTCCCAGCTTATCGAAACGATCCTTTGCGAGAGCCTTCGGCGCAATGGCCTCCTCTAAGCCCCGCGTCGAGGGGCCGCGCTTCACCGCCATCGTCCTCGCCGCCCAGCGTGGCGGGCGGCTCGATCCGCTGGCCGACCGGGCGGGCGTCACTCACAAGTGCCTGGTGCCGATCGTCGGCAAGCCGCTTCTCGAATGGGTGCTTCGCGCCCTTTCGCAAGTGCCCGGCCTCAGCCGTATCCACATCTCGGTCGAGAAGGAAGCGGTCGAGGCGCTGCGCGAAGTCGCCGGCGCCAAGGGCGAGTTCGGCGTCGCCGTCGAGTTCGTGCCGGCCGCCGCGAGCCTCGCCGACAGCGTCTATGTCGCCGCGCACGGCGTCGAGGAGCCGATCGTGATCACGACCGGCGACAATGTGAACCTGTCGCCCGCGGTCGTCGCCGACATGGTCCGGCGGATGCATGCCGGCGCGGAAAGCGTGCTCGCGCTCGCCACCAAGGAGGCGGTGCTTTCCGCCCACCCGGAGGGGCAGAGGCGCTTCTACAAGTTGCGGGGCGGCAGCTATTCCAACTGCAATCTGTACGGCATCCAGGGCCCCCGCGCGCTGCGCCTCGCCGAGACCTTCCGGAGCGGCGGCCAGTTCGCCAAGAACCCGAAGCGGCTCGCCGAAACCTTCGGCCTGTTCAACCTCCTTCTCGTGCGCTTCGGCCTCATCACCATCGAAGGCGCGATGAAGCGAATGTCGCGCCAGTTCGGCGTGCGCGCGGAGGCCATGATCGTGACGGACGGCACCCAGGCGATCGACGTCGACAACGCCCGGACCTACGACGTCGCGAAGGAACTCCTCGAACGGCGGCGGACCTAAAGAACGGCCATTGAGAAGGCGGGCCCAAGCGATTATCTCGCCCTCAAGAGAAGGACTGAGCATGGCCGAATTCGCCCTCCCCAAGAACAGCAGGATCAAAGGCAAGGGGCGCGAGCACCCCGCCCCCGAGGGCGCGAGCCGGACCAAGAGCTTCAAGATCTACCGCTACGATCCCGACAGCGGCGAGAATCCGCGCTACGACACGTTCCAGATCGATCTCGACGACACCGGGCCGATGATCCTCGACGCCTTGATCAAGATCAAGAACGAGGTCGACCCGACCCTCACCTTCCGCCGCTCCTGCCGCGAAGGGATTTGCGGCTCCTGCTCGATGAACATCGCCGGCAAGAACGGCCTCGCCTGCACCACCGCCATCGAGGATTACAAAGGCGAGATCCGGATCACGCCGCTCCCGCACATGGACGTGGTGAAGGACCTCGTCCCGGACTTCACCCACTTCTTCGCCCAATATGCCTCGATCCGCCCCTGGCTGCAGACCGACGCGCCGCCGCCTTCCGGCAAGGAGCGCCTGCAGTCGCCCGAGGACCGCGCCAAGCTGGACGGCCTCTACGAATGCATCCTGTGCGCCTGCTGCTCCTCCTCCTGCCCGAGCTATTGGTGGAACTCGGACCGCTTCCTCGGCCCCGCGATCATTCTCCAGGCCTATCGCTGGCTCGCCGACAGCCGCGACCAGGCGACGCCCGAGCGCCTCGACGAACTCGAGGACCCCTTCCGCCTCTACCGCTGCCACACGATCATGAACTGCGCCAACGTGTGTCCCAAGGGCCTGAACCCCGCCAAGGCGATCGCGGAGACGAAGAAGATGCTGGTCGAGCGCGCGGTGTGACTTTCGTGTGACCTTCGAGGCGGGACTGAGCGGCAACAGCTTGCTTGAAAGGCGCGATCTTTCCCGCCACTGACGCGCCCATGACACGCCGCCTCCACCCGCTCATCTCCCACCTGCCCGATCGCGAGAACCCGGGCTGGTGGACCTGGGACGTCGCCGAAAATCCGCCAGGGGCACAGCGCTACAATGCAACGCTCGGCAAGCTCATCGTCCGCGGCGAAGGAGACGGGCGCGCCCGCGTCCGGATGTTCCCGACGACGCTGCAGAGCAATCTCGGTAACGTCATGCACGGCGGCGCGATCCTCACCTTCATCGACATGGCGATGTTCGCCGGCGGCCACGCGGCGGGCGCGGACATCGCCTTTTCGGTGACGCTCGATCTTTCGGCCCAGTTCCTGTCGCCCGGCGAGCTCGAAATCCCGGTTGACGCGACCGTCGAAGTGCTGAAGGAAACGCGGCGCCTCGTCTTCATGCGCGGCCTCGTCGTCCAGGAGAAGGAGACGGTCGCCGCCTGGTCGGGCACCTTGCGCAAGAACATGCCGCAGCAATGAGCGCGGTCGCCGCGCGTTACGAGCAATTGCTCGCCGCGGGCGAGCTCCGCCCCGACGAAGACCAGAAAAGCGCCGTCGACATGCTCGACCGGCTGGCCGAGGAGCTGAAGCCGAAGCCCAAGGTCCGCTTCCTCGCCCGCCTGTTCGGGAGCGACGGTCCGGTGCTCCCTCGCGGCATCTACATGTGGGGCGGCGTCGGGCGCGGCAAATCCATGCTGATGGACCTCGCCTTCTGCTCGATCGACGTCGAACCCAAGCGCCGCGTCCACTTCCACGAATTCATGCTCGAAGTGCACGAGCGCCTCCGCGCCGAGCGCTTGAAGGAGCAGGGCGACCCGATCCCGCCCGTCGCCCGCGCCCTCGCGGCGGAAGCGCGCCTCCTCTGCTTCGACGAGATGGTCATCAACAACAGCGCCGATGCGATGATCCTGTCGCGCCTCTTCTCGCGCCTGCTCGAAGAAGGCGTGGCGGTGGTCACCACCTCGAACCGCCCGCCAAGCGACCTCTATCTCGGCGGCCTCAACCGCGAGCTCTTCCTCCCCTTCATCGAGCTCGTCGAGCGCCGGCTCGACGTCGTGCCGCTGAACGGCCCCACCGACTACCGGCTCGAGCGCCTCGGCGGCTTCCCGACCTGGTACGTGCCCAACGGCGCGCAAGCGACCGCCGCGCTCTCCGCCGCCTTCTTCCGCCTCACCGACTATCCGCCCGAAGACCGCGCCAACGTCCCCAGCGAGGACGTCCCCGTCCAGGGCGGCCGCACCCTGCACGTCCCTAAGAGCCTCAAGGGCGTCGCCGTCTTCTCGTTCAAGCGCCTCTGCGGCGAACCGCGCGGCGCGCCCGATTACCTCGCCATCGCCAGGCGCTTCCACAGCGTCCTCATCGTCGGCATTCCCGTCCTCGGCCCCGAGAAACGCAACGAAGCCGCCCGCTTCGTCACCCTCATCGACGCCCTCTACGAGCACAAGGTAAAGCTCCTCGCCGCCGCCGACGCCGAACCCGCCTCGCTCTACACCGAAGGCGACGGGCGCTTCGAATTCCAAAGAACGGTTTCGCGCCTGAGGGAGATGCAGAGCGAGGAATATCTCGCCCGCGGCCACGGCGAGGATTGACGCGCGCTCCCGCCGGCGCGAGGCGTCGGCGGCACAGGAGGATCACCCATGCGCCGCTTGCTCTTCGCCGCCGCCCTCTCGATCGCCGCCGCCGCCGGCGTCGCCCAGACCCCGTCCGATCCGTGGCACGCCAAGGGCCGCGAGATCTACGAGCGCGCCGTCGAGATCCCCACCGTCGCGGGGCGCGGCAAGATGGGCGAGCTCGTCACCTACCTTCGCGGCCAATATGAAGGCGCCGGGATCACCGACATCCGCGTCTTCGAGCATGCCGACACCCAGTCGATGGTCATCCGCTGGCCCGCGGCGCGTCCGTCGGGCCGCAAGGCGATCCTGATCCTCGCCCATATGGACGTCGTCGAGGCGCGGCGGGAGGATTGGGAGCGCGATCCCTTCGAGCTGATCGAGGAAGGCGGCTATTTCTACGGCCGCGGCACCGGCGACAACAAGCTCGGCGTCGTCTCCGTCACCACCGCGCTCCTGCGCCTCCGCTCCCAGGGCTTCCGTCCCGACCGCGATATCGTCGTCCTCTTCACCGGCGACGAGGAGACGGCCCAGGACGCCGCCGACAAGGCCGCCAACGAGTGGCTGGACCTCTCCACCATCGAATATGGCCTCAACGCCGACGGCGGCGGCGGCGCGTTCCTGAGGGACGGCACCAATGCCGGCTTCCAGTTCGTCACCTCCGAGAAGGTCTATCAAAGCTTCACCTTCACGGCCCGCAACCGCGGCGGCCACAGCTCGCGCCCGCGCGCCGACAATGCCATTTACGACCTCGCCCACACCCTCCAGCGCCTCGAAGCCCACCGCTTCGAACCGCGCCTCAACGACACCACCCGCGCTTATTTCACCGAGCGTGCCCGGACCGCCGAGCCCGCCCTCGCCGCCGCGATGCGCGCCTGGCTCGCCAACCCGCAAGACGGCGCCGCAGCCGACGCGATCGAGGCGAGCGAGACCGAGGCCGGCTCCACACGCACCCGCTGCGTCGCGACCCGCCTCGACGGCGGCCATGCCGACAACGCGCTGCCGCAGCGCGCCGTGGCGACGGTGAACTGCCGCATCTTCCCCGGCGAAGACCCGGCGACGGTGCTGGCGACGCTCCGCGGCCTCGCTTTGCCCTCCAACGTCGTCGTCGAACCGATCGAGCAGGCGCGGCCCACCGGCCCCTCGCCGCTGCGCCAAGACGTGCTCGGCGCCTTCACCGCCGCGGTCCACGCCCGCCACCCGGCCTCGGCCATCGTCCCCACGATGGCGACCGGCGCCACCGACGCCCTCTTCTTCCGCGCCCGCGGCCTCCCGGTTTACGGCGTGGCGGGCGGCTGGGGCGTCATCCCGGACGACAACCGCGCCCATGGCCTGAACGAACGCGTGCCCGTCCGCGCCTTCTACCAGAGCATCGACCATTGGACCGACATGATCCGCAACCTCGCGGGTCCCGAAGCAAGGCAGCGGCGGCGCGCGCGGCGCTGACCTACAAAATCCTCCCGAGCTCGCTCGGGGAGGGGGACCATGCGAAGCATGGTGGAGGGGCATCGCTGAGTCAGTAAGCCCCTCCACCGCACTTCGTGCGGTCCCCCTCCCCCAGCAAGCTGGGGGAGGATCACTCAAAAATCCCGCCTCCAACCTTGCCCCCACGCCCACGCGGGACTAAGCGGGCGCCACATTTTAAGCGGCTGTTCCCGCAGCCGCGTACCCGCTTCGATTTCACAGAAAGGCTGGGGAGCTCATGGCTCGCAAGAAAATCGCGCTCATCGGCTCCGGCATGATCGGCGGCACGCTCGCCCATCTCGCCGCGATCCGCGAACTGGGCGACATCGTTCTCGTCGACGTCGCCGAAGGCATTCCGCAAGGGAAAGCCCTCGATCTCGCCCAGGCCGGCCCCGTCGAAGGCTATGACGCCAAGCTCACCGGCACCAACGATTATGCCGACATCGCCGGCGCGGAAGTCTGCATCGTCACCGCCGGCGTCGCCCGCAAGCCGGGCATGAGCCGCGACGACCTGCTCGGCATCAATCTGAAGGTCATGAAGGCCGTCGGCGAAGGCATCAAGGCGCACGCGCCGGACAGCTTCGTCATCTGCGTCACCAACCCGCTGGACGCGATGGTCTGGGCGCTTCGCGAATTCTCCGGCTTGCCCCACCAGCGCGTGGTCGGCATGGCCGGCGTCCTCGACAGCGCCCGCTTCCGCCACTTCCTCGCCGAGGAATTCGGCGTTTCGGTCGAAGACGTCACCGCCTTCGTCCTCGGCGGCCACGGCGACACGATGGTGCCGGTGGTCCAATATTCCACCGTCGCCGGCATCCCCATCCCGGACCTCATCAAGATGGGCTGGTCCACCCAGGAGAAGATCGACGCCATCGTCCAGCGCACCCGCTCCGGCGGCGGCGAGATCGTCGGCCTCCTCAAGACAGGCTCCGCTTTCTACGCGCCCGCGACCGCGGCGCTCGAAATGGCCGAGAGCTTCCTGAAGGACAAGAAGCGCGTCCTCCCCTCGGCGGCCTATCTCACCGGCCAGTACGGCGTGAACGACCTCTACGTCGGCGTCCCCGTCGTGATCGGTGCCGGCGGCGTCGAGAAGATCGTCGAGATCGAGCTCGATGAGAGCGCGCGGGCGAACTTTGACGTTTCGGTGGACGCCGTGAAGGAGCTGCTCGTGGCCTGCAGAAACATCGACTCGAGCCTCGCATGAGCCGTCCCAAGGCAATCGCCGCCGGACTCTTCGCCCTTCTTGCCTTCGCGGCGCCGGTGGCCGGGCAGGAGCGGCCGGCCGATCTCGCCGTTCATTTCCAGCAGATCTGCGGCACCACGTCCGAAGCCGGACCTGCGCTGCCCGGCAACGATATGGCCGCCGCGCAGGCGCCCGCCTTCTTCGCGTCCGATCTCCGGCGTGCCGAGCAGTCGCGCGTCGTGGCGATCGGCGACCGCTTCGCGATGCGGGCGCTCATGCCCTCTTCGGCGGACCCGCGGCACGCGGCGGTGCTGAAATGCGCGGTCGCGTCCGGCGCGACCTCCTTTTCCGAGCAGGTCGAGCGGCTCTCGGCCATGCTCTCGCAAACGCCCGTCCTCGGTAAGACGGATCAGGGTTTCGACACGGCCAGGTTCACGGCCGGAACGTCGGCCTTCTTCATCTTCGGCGAGGCGGACGGCTGGGTCTCCATCTACAGGATGGATATTCTGATGCGGAACATCGATCGCCGCTATCTCAAGCGGGGTGCCAGGCGCGCGCCGCCGCCTTCTGTGCGTTAATCTCGCGCGTGGGGCTCACCGCCCGCCGCGCCACGGAGTAGGTTTGTAAATGAGCATTCTCGTCAACGCGAACACCAAGGTCATCACCCAGGGGATGACCGGTGAGACCGGCACCTTCCACACGCAGCAGGCGCTCGCCTACGGCACCAAGATGGTCGGCGGCGTCACGCCCGGCAAAGGCGGGCAGGAGCATATCGGGCTCCCCGTCTTCGACACGGTCGCGGAAGCGGTGGAGGCGACCGGCGCCGACGCGTCGGTCATCTACGTCCCGCCGCCCTTCGCCGCCGACTCGATCCTGGAAGCGGTCGAAGCGGAAGTGCCGCTCATCGTCTGCATCACCGAAGGCATTCCGGTGCTCGACATGGTGCGGGTGAAGCGGGCGCTGGTCGGCTCGAAGTCGCGGCTGATCGGGCCCAACTGCCCGGGCGTTCTGACGCCGGGCGAGTGCAAGATCGGCATCATGCCGGGCAACATCTTCTCCAAGGGCTCGGTCGGCGTCGTCAGCCGCTCGGGCACGCTCACCTACGAAGCCGTCTTCCAGACCACCAACGAGGGCCTTGGCCAGACCACCGCGGTCGGCATCGGCGGCGATCCCGTCAACGGCACCAACTTCATCGACGTGCTGGAGCTCTTCCTCGCCGACGACGAAACGACGTCGATCATCATGATCGGCGAGATCGGCGGATCGGCCGAAGAGGAAGCCGCCGAATTCCTGAAGAGCGAGGCGAAGGCCGGCCGCTCCAAGCCCACCGTCGGCTTCATCGCCGGCCGCACCGCGCCTCCGGGCCGGCGCATGGGCCATGCCGGGGCGATCGTCTCGGGCGGCAAGGGCGGCGCCGAGGACAAGATCGCGGCGATGGAGGAGGCTGGAATTCGTGTCTCCCCGAGCCCATCTGAGCTCGGAAGCACCCTCACCGCGCTTCTGAAGGGCTGAGGAGGGGGCGGTAACACGTTCGTCACCCCGGACTTGATCCGGGGTCCACCTTCTTTCTACCGCTCGGGAAAGAGAAGGTGGATGCCGGATCAAGTCCGGCATGACGCAGCAAGGGATAGTCCGGCTTCGTGGAGTGTTCTCCCCCCAGGCGCTTGGAAGGCTTTTGAACTTGGACGACTTCGACAGGATTGAGCGCGAACAGGGCCCGAGCTGGGCGCGCGACAACTGGCCCCTTGTCGAACTCGACGAGGCGAACCAGGGCCTCGATCCGACGCGCCAGGCCATCGAGCAGGTGGCGAAGCAGGCCGCGGGCCGCGCCCAGGCGTCGGGAAAGAGCGAAGCCGAGACTCGCCAGGCCGCCGAGGATTCGATCAACGCGATGATGCTGGTCCGCACCTACCGGGTGCGCGGCCACCTCGCCGCCGATCTCGATCCGCTCGGCCTCGCCAAGCGCGAACTTCCCGCCGAGCTCACGCCCGAATATCACGACTTCTCGCCGGACGCGCTCGACCGGCCGGTCTTCCTCGGCGGCACGCTCGGGCTCGAGCAGGCGACGGTGCGCGAAATCGTCAGGATCCTGCAGGCCAATTACTGCGGCAAGATCGGCCTCGAATATATGCACATCAACGACCTGGAGGAGCGCCGCTTCCTCCAGGACCGCATGGAAGGCGTCGAGGCCAAGATCGAATTCACCCCCGAAGGCAAGCAGGCGATCCTCTCCAAGGTGATCGAAGCGGAGCAGTGGGAGAAATTCCTCGCCCGCAAATATGTCGGCACCAAGCGCTTCGGCCTCGACGGCGGTGAATCGATGGTCCCGGCCCTGGAAGCCGTGATCAAGTGGGGCGGCCAGTGGGGCGTCGAGGAGATCGTCGTCGGCATGGCGCATCGCGGGCGCCTCAACGTCCTCGCCAACGTCATGGCCAAGCCCTACCGCGCCATCTTCTCCGAGTTCGCCGGCGGCTCGGCCAATCCCGAAGACGTCGGCGGCTCGGGCGACGTCAAATACCATCTCGGCACCTCGTCGGACCGCGAGTTCGACGGCGCCAGGGTCCACCTCTCGCTCCTCCCCAACCCGTCGCACCTCGAGGCGGTGAACCCCGTCGTCCTCGGCAAGGCGCGGGCCAGCCAGGTCGCGCGCGGCGACAACGAGGGCGCGACCGTCCTCCCCGTCCTCCTCCACGGCGACGCCGCCTATGCGGGCCAGGGCATCGTCGCCGAGATCCTCGCCCTTTCCGGCCTGCCCGGCTACGGCACGGGCGGCACGATCCACTTCATCATCAACAACCAGGTGGGCTTCACCACCTCGCCGCAATTCGCGCGTTCGTCTCCCTACCCGTCGGACGTCGCCAAGATGGTCCAGGCGCCGATCCTGCACGTGAACGGCGACGATCCCGAAGCCGTCACCTTCGCCTGCAAGCTCGCCATCGAATACCGCCAGCAGTTCAAGCGCGACATCGTCATCGACATGTGGTGCTACCGCCGCTTCGGCCATAATGAAGGCGACGAGCCGAGCTTCACCCAGCCGCTCATGTACGCCAAGATCCGGAGCCACCCGCCGGTCTCGGACATCTACGGCGCGCGGCTGGTGGCGGAAGGCGTGGTCGACCGCGCCTGGATCGACGGCCGCATCGCCGATTTCACCGCCTGCCTGGAAAGCGAATTCGACGCCGCCAAGACCTATCTGCCGAACAAGGCCGACTGGTTCGAAGGCCGCTGGGCCGGGCTCGGCAGGCCGGACACCCCCGAGACCGAGCGCCGCAACGCGCCCACCTCGCTCGACGAGGAAGCGGCGCGCGAAGTCGGCCGCATCCTGACCAGCGTCCCCGCCGACCTCGCGCCGCACAAGACCCTCCACCGGATCATCGACGCGCGCCGCGCCATGTTCGAAAGCGGCACCGGCTTCGATTGGGCAACCGCCGAAGCGCTCGCCTTCGGCGGCCTCGTGCGCGAAGGCTTCCAGGTTCGACTTTCCGGCCAGGACAGCGGCCGCGGCACGTTCAGCCACCGCCACAGCGTCTGGGTCGACCAGAATGACGGGCACAAATATATCCCGCTCTGCCACATAGGACCCGGCCGCTTCGAAGTGCGCGACAGCCCGCTCTCCGAATTCGGCGTGCTCGGCTTCGAATACGGCTACGCCCTTTCGGACCCGCACACGCTGGTGCTCTGGGAAGCGCAGTTCGGCGATTTCGCCAACGGCGCGCAGGTGATCATCGATCAGTTCATCTCGTCGGGCGAATCCAAGTGGCTTCGCGCCAACGGCCTCGTGATGCTTCTCCCCCACGGCTATGAAGGCCAGGGACCCGAACATTCGTCGGCCCGCCCGGAGCGCTACCTGCAGCTTTGCGCCGAGGACAATATGCAGGTCGCGAACTGCACAACGCCGGCCAATTACTTCCACATCCTCCGCCGCCAGATGCACCGCGATTTCCGCAAGCCCCTGGTCATCATGACGCCCAAGTCGCTGCTCCGGCACAAGCTGGCGGTCTCCAGCCTCGCCGACTTCACCGGCGACAGCCACTTCAAGCGCATCCTCTCTGACAGCAACGCGCCCGCCGATGCGGACGTGAAGCGCCTCGTCCTCTGCTCTGGCAAGGTCGCCTACGAGCTCATGGAAGCGCGCGACAAGGCGGGCGACCGGAACACCGCGGTGGTCCGGATCGAGCAGCTCTATCCCTTCCCCTCCGAGCCGCTGGTGAAGCGCCTCAGGGCCCTCACCAACCTGGAAGAGGTGGTCTGGGCGCAGGAGGAGCCGAAGAACCAGGGCTATTGGAATTTCGTCGAGCCGTTCGTCGAGCAGTGCCTCCTCGACGCGGGGACGCGGGTGCGGCGGCCGCTTTATGCGGGCCGCGTCTCCTCCGCCTCGCCGGCGACGGGCCTTGCCAGGCGCCACGCGGCGGAGCAGGCGGCCTTGATCGCCGAAGCGCTGGGCCATACCAGCGAAGCCGCGCCGCAGCTCAAGGCGGGATGAGGACCAAGATGGCAACCGACGTAATCGTACCGACCCTCGGCGAATCGATCACCGAAGCGACGCTCGGCCAGTGGCTGAAGAAGCCCGGCGATCCGGTAAAGGCCGACGAGCCCATCGCCAGCCTCGAAACCGACAAGGTGGCGGTGGAGGTCCCTTCGCCGGTCGACGGCACGATGGGCGAGCCGCTCGTCGGCGAGGGCGACAATGTCGCCGTCGGCGCCGTCATCGCGCGCATCGAAGCCGGCGGCGGTGCCGCAGCCGCCGCGCCGGCCACCGCCGAAGTCGCCGGAACCCCGGTGAACCCCGGCGGCGCCGGCGAAAATCCCGGTCTCAGGAGCGATCCCCACGCCCCGCATCCCGGCGAAGGCCAGGACAGCGCCAGCGACGGCGAAGGCGACTCGGCTCGCAACGATCTTTCGCTGACCCTCTCGCCCTCGGTCCGCCGCCTCGTCCTCGAGCACGGTCTCGACCCATCGAAGATCAAGGGCACCGGCAAGGACGGTCGCCTCACCAAGGACGACGTGGTCGCCGCCGCCGAATCCGCGCGCGCTCCGGCGCCGGCCGAACCTGCACCGCCCCCCTCACCCGCCCCACAAAGCGCCCCGGCCGCTGCCGGCGCTCCGGCCGCTGCCGGCGAACGACGCGAGGAGCGGGTGCGGATGACGCGGCTGCGCCAGACCATCGCCCGGCGCCTCAAGGACGCGCAGGATACGGCGGCGCTCCTTACGACCTTCAACGACGTCGACATGACCGAGGTCATGTCCGCGCGCAGCCGCTACAAGGATCTGTTCGAGAAGAAGCACGGCATCCGCCTCGGCTTCATGGGCTTCTTCGTGAAGGCGGCCGCGCTGGCCGCCCGCGACGTGCCCAGCGTCAACGCGAGCATCGAAGGCGACGAGATCGTCTACCGCGACTATCTCGACGTCTCAGTCGCGGTGTCCGCGCCGAACGGCCTCGTCGTCCCCGTGATCCGCAACGCCCACGCGATGAGCTTCGCCGAGATCGAGAAGACGATCGCCGACTTCGGCAAGCGCGCCAAGGCCGGCACGCTCACCATGGAGGACATGAAGGGCGGCACCTTCACCATTTCGAACGGCGGCGTCTTCGGCTCCCTCCTCTCCACCCCCATCGTCAACCCGCCCCAGTCGGCGGTGCTCGGCATGCACCGCATCGAGGAGCGCCCGGTGGTCCGGAACGGCCAGATCGTCGCCCGCCCGATGATGTACCTGGCGCTCACCTACGACCACCGCCTGATCGACGGCCGCGAGGCGGTCACCTTCCTCGTCCGCATGAAGGAAGCGATTGAGGACCCGACGCGATTGCTGATAGACCTGTAAGCATGGACTGGCGCGACCACATCTACTCCAATCCCGACATTGGCTTCGGGAAGCCGATCTTTCGGGGCACGCGCTTCAAGGTCGAATTCGTCCTGAAGCTGATGGCGGCTGGCTGGACGGCCGAGCAGATGGCCGAGGAATATCCCGGCATCCTGCCCGAGCATCTCAGGGCCGCTGCCGCGTTCGCCGCCGATCTCATGCACGATGAAGACTATGTGGCGATCGGACGGGCGAAAGCCGCTTGAAGTCTCTGCTCGACGTTCACATCGCCACCGCGATTTCGCGGGCGCTGGAGGCGGAGGGTCATGATGTCGTCAGAGCCGCCGTCCACCATGCGACTTGGAGCGACCCCGATCTGCTTGCGCTGGCGGTGCGGGAGGAACGCATCGTCATTACGCAGGACAGCGACTTCTCCGACCTGATCTACGCCCGGGGCAAGCCGCCGCCGCCCGCGATCATCTACATTCGCTGCGAACCGGAAGTGCAGCCGGGAATGGCCGACCGAGTTATGGAAACACTCGCATCCGGTCGCCTCGATCGCCATATGGCGGTCATCCGGCCATCGAGCAGCCGTTACCGTCCGCTACCTTGAGAAAGTGCCTGCAATGAGTGACACTGAATTCGACGTGATCGTGATTGGCGCTGGCCCCGGCGGCTACGTGGCTGCGATCCGCGCGGCGCAGCTTGGGCTTCGCACCGCCTGCGTCGAGAGCCGGGAGACGCTGGGCGGGACTTGCCTCAACGTCGGGTGCATTCCCTCCAAAGCGCTTCTGCACGCGTCGGAATTGTTCGAGGAGGCCAATCACGGCACCCTCGCCAAGTGGGGCGTCAAGGTCGGCTCGGTGGAGCTCGATCTCGACACGATGCACGCCGGGCGCCGCGAAGCGGTCGGCGGGCTCACCAAGGGCATCGAATTCCTGTTCAAGAAGAACAAGGTGACGTGGCTGAAGGGCCATGCCCGCTTCACCGGCCCGGGCGCGCTCGACGTCGCCGGCACCGCCTACGGCGCCAAGCACATCGTCATCGCCACCGGCTCGTCGGTGACTCCGCTCCCCGGCGTCGAGATCGACCAGGACCGGATCGTCGACTCGACCGGCGCGCTCGAGCTTCCCCGAGTCCCCGGCCACCTCGTCGTCATCGGCGGCGGCGTCATCGGGCTCGAGCTCGGCTCCGTCTGGAAGCGGCTCGGCGCGCGAGTCACCGTGGTCGAATATCTCGACCAGATCCTCCCCGGCATGGACGGCGAAGTCCGCAAGGAAGCCGCCAAGATCTTCAAGAAGCAGGGCTTCGAGCTTCGCACCTCCACCAAGGTGACCAGCGCTGAGAAAACCGACGCCGGAGTCACCCTGACCGTCGAGCCCGCGCAGGGCGGCGAGGCCCAGGCCATCCAGGCCGACGTCGTCCTCGTCTCGATCGGCCGCCGCCCGAACACCGAAGGCCTCGCCCTCGATGCCGTCGGCGTCGCCGTCAACAAGCGCGGCCAAGTCGAGATCGACCACGATTTCCGCACCAACGTGCCGGGCATCTACGCGATCGGCGACGTCGCCCCCGGCCCGATGCTCGCGCACAAGGCGGAGGACGAAGGCGTCGCCGTCGCCGAGATCATCGCCGGCCAGATCGGCATCGTGAACCACGACGTCATCCCCGGCGTGGTCTACACCTATCCGGAAATCGCCTCGGTCGGGAAAACCGAGGAGGAGCTGAAGGACGCCGGCATCGAATACAAGGCCGGCAAGTTCCCGATGATGGCCAACAGCCGCGCCAAGACCAACCGCGACACCGACGGCTTCGTGAAAATCCTCGCCGACGCACGCTCGGACCGGGTGCTCGGAGTCCACATCATCGCGTCCGTCGCCGGCACGATGATCGCGCAGGCCGCCCAGGCGATGGAGTTCGGCGCGACATCGGAAGACATCGCCTACACCTGCCACGCCCACCCGACCCATTCGGAAGCGATCAAGGAAGCGGCGATGGCGGTGACCGGCAAGCCGATCCACATCTAGCCGGTTCAGTCGCGCCCGTTCGCCGCGCGCGCCTCCAGCGCCGCGACGATCCGCGCCTGGATCGCCGTCCGCCGCGCCGACGTCTCCGGGCAGACCCGCGCCGCTCCAGCGCCTCGTCGCCCGGCTCCGCCCGCGGCTGGGCGCCCCCGGCCGGAGCCGCCAGGAGAAGGAGCGCGGCAAAGGCGGGTGCGAAGCGCATCGCTCAGCGCCGCCCCTGCGCGTCAAGCATGTCGACCAGCCGCGCCTGCTCGGCCGGCCATCGCGCCGCCGCTTGTGGGCAAACCGCCGCCGTGTCGCCGAGAAGCGGCTCGGTCTCACGCCAGAAATCGTCCATCGCCTGCCTGAGGACGCGGCCGCTGGGCACGAGGCGAGTCCAGCGCCCGATCTCCTGCTCCTGCCGCCGGTTGACGCCGGCCCAGCGCAGCGGCGGCCGCCGGGTGCCGCTTGCAAAGGCGGCAAGGCGCCAGCGTAGCGTCTCGGCCGAGCGCGGGGGATCCCAATAGGAGCCGAGAAAGAGATAGCTTTCGTGCAGTTGCCGCGGCGAAAGGCGGCGGCGCAGATGAGCGGCAAAGCGGCCGCGCACTTCCGCATTGCATGTCGGGCCGAGCGTTTCGTCGCCATCGATCCGCCAGATCCGGGCAAAATCGTCGGCGCGGCCCGCCAGACGGGTGCCGCGCAGCCAATCCTCGGGCGTCTCTTCACCCGGGCTGGGATCGACCTCGTTGATCGCCCCGCAATCGCTGCGGTGGATGCGGATCGGCCGGACGTTGGGCACCAGCATGTCCGCGAGCGGGCCGGCCGGGTCCATGCCGCGCGCCAGTGCCGCGGCCGCGCGTTCGCGCCGTTGGATGCGCAGCGCCCGTTCGTGGCTCGCGCGTTCGTCCGCGAGCTCGCGCGCGCTCGGCGCAGGACCGTCCCGCACCAGCGGGAGGTAGATGCACGCCGCGGCCTCGCCTGAAAATGGCAGCGCCGCGGCGAAGGCGAACGCGACGCAGAGGACCGGAAGCCGCATGGACGCAGCCTATGCCCATCCTCAAGGCGAGACAAGAACGGGGCCGCGCCCTAGAGACGGCGCCATGACCCCGGATCGCATTCCCGAAGCGCTCGGCCCCGTGCTCGATTTCCTCGATTTCGCCGGGGTCGCGGTGTTCGCGCTGTCCGGCGCGCTGCTCGCGGCGGCGAAGCGGCAGACATTGGTCACCTTCATCTTCTTCGCGGTCATCACCGGCGTCGGCGGCGGCACGGTGCGCGATCTCCTGATCGGCGCGCCGGTTTTCTGGATCCGCGAGAATGCGATCCTCCTCATCTGCATCGCCGCCGCGCTCGCCGCCTGGTTCGCGCCGCGGCGGTGGCTTTCTGAGCGCGCGCTCCTCTGGCTCGATGCGGCGGGGCTTGCCGCTTATGCGAGCTTCGGCGCCGCCAAGGGGCTCTCCTTCGGCGTGGCGCCCATTCCGGCGATCGGCATGGGCGTCCTCACCGCCTGCCTCGGCGGCATCATCCGCGACGTGCTGGCCGGCGAGCCGTCCGTCCTGCTGCGCCCGGAGCTCTACGTCACCGCCGCCGCCCTTTCGGCCGCGCTCACCGTCGCCCTGCTCGCCCTCGGCCTGCCGGGCGCGCTCGCCGGCCCCCTCGCCTTCCTCGCCGGCTTCGCCCTGCGCGGCGCCGCCATCCAGCGCGGCCTCAAGCTCCCGGAATATCGCAGCGGCAAGGCTTGATCGGTCGGATGGCCCGAACCGTCATCCCGGCGAAGGCCGGGATCTCAGGGGGTGAAGAGCGCGGGCGTTTATGGAGCGCTGCACGCGCCACGGTACATTTCACCCGCTGAGATCCCGGCCTTCAGCCTTTGGCTGAAGTTTACCCTGAGCGCCCGCCCTGGCGGGCAGTCGAAGGGCCGGGATGACGTGTGGCACAGGTCCAGCCCCTTGACCCGTCACATGCCGAAGAGCGCGGCGAGGCGCTGCACGGCCGTTCCCGGCTGCACACGCCGCGCCGACGCCGGCGGCGGCACGGCGAAGCTGCATTCGAGGCAGCGCGCCTGGAGCGCCGGGCCGCGCACCAGCGCCTCGGCATCGGCGACGGCGCGGGCGAGAAGCAGCTCCGGCCGCTGGGTCAGCCGGGCGAAGGGATCGCGCGATGCGGACGCGTCCATCTGGCCGCCGCCCGCCATGTTGCCGAGGAATTGCTGCCAGAAGTCCGGCTCGCGCTCCAGCCACACCACGCCCGCATCCTCGACGCTCACATTTGCCCGCCGCGCCGCTTCGGCGATGGCGTCGTCCAGCGAACCGAAGCGGTCGACGAGGCCGAGCTGGCGGGCGGTGCCGCCGTCCCAGACGCGGCCCTGCGCGATCTCGTGCACCCGCTCGGCCGGCATCTTCCTCGCCTGCGCGACCAGGCCGAGAAAGCGGCGGTAGGTCGCCTCCACGCTCATCTGGAGGAGCCGGTCGGCTTCGTCCGAAGGCCCGCGCAGCAGATCGGGCTCGCCCGAAAGCGGCGTCGTGCGCACCCCGTCGACGCCGATGCCGAGCCGCTGGAGCGTCCCCTCGAAGCTGGGCAGCACGCCGAAGACGCCGATCGACCCGGTGATGGTGGAAGGCTCGGCGAAGATCGCGTCGCCGGCCGTTGCGATCCAGTAGCCGCCGCTCGCCGCGACGTTGCCGAACGAGATGACGACCGGGATGCGCCGGTCGCGGACCGACTGGATCGCGCGCCGGATCCGCTCGGACCCGGTGACGGAGCCGCCCGGCGAATCGACGCGCACGACGAGCGCGGCGAGATCGCGGTGCCTGAGCCCGCTTTCGATGGTCTCGACGATCGTCTCGGCGCCCGCCGTGTCGCCGACGCCTTCGCCGTCCATGATCGTGCCAGAGACGGTGACGACCGCGATCCGCCCCCCGCCCGCGGCCGGCGGATTGTTGGCGAGGAATGCGTCGAGCGTCACGGTGCGGAAGCTTCCCGGCACGTCCTCGTCGTCGGCGCCGGCGAGCTCGGCGACGCGGCGGCCGAAGGCGGTGCGGTCGCCAAGCTTATCGACGAGGCGCGCGCGCAGCGCCGCCTGCGCCATGTCGCCGCCCGCCGCCGCCACCTGGTTCACGGTCGCGGCCGCATAGGGCCGGATCTGGGCCTGGGGCCGCGCCGCCGAAACGTCGCGCAGCCAGTCCTCCCAAAGCGCGCCGGCGAGCGCCTGCGCATTCTCCCGCGCTTCGGGCGACATGTCGGAGCGGGTATAGGGCTCGACCGCCGACTTGAACGCGCCGACGCGGTAGACGTTGGCGGTGACGCCGAGCCGCTCGAGCAGGCCGGCATAATAAAGATTGGTGCCGCCGCGCCCGGTCACCAGCACGGCGCCCAACGGGTTCAGCCACACTTCGCTCGCATGGGCGGCGAGCTGGTAGGTGTCGTCGCTATAGCCGGTGGCGTAGGCGAGCACGGTCTTGCCGCCGCGTTTCACCCGCTCGATCGCATCGGCGACGTCGCCGACCGCGGTCTGCCCGCCGCCCACCATCAGGTCGAGGTCGATGGCGACCGCCTTGATGCCGTCGTCCGCCGCCGCCCGATCGAGCGCGTGGACGAGGTCGCGGGCGCGGTGCTCGCTCGCCGCGCCGCCGCTCAGGAGCTGGGTCGGGCTCTGCTCGCTCGCCTGCTCGACGATCGCGCCGTCGAGATCGAGGAGGAGCGCCCCTTCCGTGGCGCTGTCGCTGTGCGGGCTCGCCGAAAGCGCCGCGAAGATGCCGCCGAAGAAGAGCAGCATGAAGAGGAGGACGAGCCCGTCCTTGATCCCGACCAGGATCTTCCAGACCTTGCGCGCCATGTTCCCCAACCCCTTCGAATATTTGATGAGGGGCTAACCCAGCCCCGCGCGGGTGTAAATGCCGCCTCCCGGTTCGCGGCCCCGGCGTTAAAAAGCCGTGCTCCAGAGCCTTGACGCGCGATGAACATCACCTAGATGAACGTTGCTGGCACTCACAGGAGGTGAGTGCTAACACAAGGTTCAACCAGGCGGCCGCCACCGAGCACCTCAGATGGGGGGCAGGCGGCTCGCGACAAGTATAGAAGAGGTGACGCGCATGACTTTCCGTCCGCTCCATGATCGGGTGCTCGTGCGCCGCGTCGAGGCCGAAGAAAAGACGGCCGGCGGCATCATCATCCCCGACACCGCCAAGGAAAAGCCCCAGGAGGGCGAGGTCGTCTCGGTCGGCTCCGGCACCCGCGCCGAAGACGGCACCGTGACCGCGCTCGACGTCAAGGCCGGCGACCGCATCCTGTTCGGCAAATGGTCGGGCACCGAGGTTCGCCTGAACGGCGAAGACCTCCTCATCATGAAGGAAAGCGACATCCTCGGGATCGTCGGCTGACCTGACTTTGTCGCCCGCGCGCCGTGTGCGCGAGAGTGAGACTTTAATGTGACTTTTCGCCTGCGGCTCTCCGAATGCGGGCCGGGGCACAGATAGAAGGAAGCAGACAACATGGCAGCGAAAGACGTACGCTTTTCGCGCGACGCCCGTGAGCGGATCCTCCGCGGCGTCGACATCCTCGCCGATGCGGTGAAGGTGACCCTCGGCCCCAAGGGCCGCAACGTCGTCATCGACAAGAGCTTCGGCGCGCCGCGCATCACCAAGGACGGTGTCACCGTCGCCAAGGAGATCGAACTCAAGGACAAGTTCGAGAACATGGGCGCGCAGATGCTGCGCGAAGTGGCGTCCAAGACCAACGACATGGCCGGCGACGGCACCACCACCGCGACCGTCCTCGCCCAGGCGATCGTTCGCGAAGGCATGAAGTCGGTCGCGGCCGGCATGAACCCGATGGACCTGAAGCGCGGCATCGACATCGCCGTCACGGCCGTCGTCGCTGACCTCAAGGCCCGCTCCAAGCCCGTCTCCGGCTCCAACGAGATCGCCCAGGTCGGCATCATCTCGGCCAATGGCGACACCGTCGTCGGCGAGAAGATCGCCGAAGCGATGGAAAAGGTCGGCAAGGAAGGCGTCATCACCGTCGAGGAAGCCAAGGGCCTCGAATTCGAGCTCGACGTCGTCGAAGGCATGCAGTTCGACCGCGGCTACCTCTCGCCCTACTTCATCACCAACCCCGAGAAGATGCAGGTCGAGCTCCAGGACCCCTACATCCTCATCCACGAGAAGAAGCTCTCCAATCTCCAGGCGATGCTTCCGATCCTCGAGGCCGTGGTCCAGTCGGGCCGTCCGCTCCTCATCATCGCCGAGGACATCGAGGGCGAGGCGCTCGCCACCCTCGTCGTCAACAAGCTGCGCGGCGGCCTCAAGGTCGCGGCCGTCAAGGCGCCGGGCTTCGGCGATCGCCGCAAGGCGATGCTCGAGGACATCGCGATCCTGACCGGCGGCGAGATGATCTCGGAGGATCTCGGCATCAAGCTCGAGACCGTGACGCTCACCATGCTCGGCCAGGCCAAGCGCGTGTCCATCGACAAGGACAACACCACGATCGTGGACGGCGCCGGCGAAGGCGACCGGATCAAGGGCCGCGTCGAGGCGATCCGTTCGCAGATCGAGAACACGACCTCCGACTATGACCGCGAGAAGCTCCAGGAGCGCCTCGCCAAGCTCGCCGGCGGCGTTGCCGTGATCAAGGTCGGCGGCTCGTCCGAGATCGAGGTCAAGGAGCGCAAGGACCGCGTCGACGACGCTCTCCACGCCACCCGCGCGGCGGTCGAGGAAGGCATCGTTCCCGGCGGCGGCACGGCGCTCCTCTACGCCACCAAGGCTCTCAACGGCCTCAGCGGCGCCAACGACGACCAGACCCGCGGCATCGACATCGTCCGCAAGGCGATCATCGCTCCCGTCCGCCAGATCGCCGAGAATGCCGGCCATGACGGCGCGGTGATTTCGGGCAAGCTGCTCGAGAGCGAAGACCAGACGCTTGGCTTCAACGCCCAGACGGAAGTCTACGAGAACCTGGTCGCGGCCGGCGTGATCGACCCCACCAAGGTCGTCCGCACCGCCCTCCAGGACGCGGCTTCGGTCGCCGGTCTCCTCATCACCACCGAAGCGGCGATCAGCGACGCTCCGGAGGACAAGGGCTCCGGCGGCGGCGGCGGCATGCCCGGCGGCATGGGCGGCATGGGCGGCATGGATTTCTAAGGCGGCCGTCCGCCAGCGCGAGCTGGCGGCGGACTCGCCGCAGAACGGCCGGCGGGGCGTGCGGCAACAGCCGCACGAACCCGTCCGACGACAGCACCGGCTTTGCCGGTGCTGCTCCAGACGCCAAGCACTTCAGGAAAGGCCGGGGACTAACCTCCCCGGCCTTTTCCTTTGCTTGACGATCAGGACAAGCCCGCCGATCCTCCCTCAACAGGAAGGATCGCACATGGGGTTGCGCAGGTTCACACTCGCCGTCGCGGCTGCGCTGGCGGCGCACAGCGCGCCGGCGCGCGCCTGCTCGGTCGAGGCGGACTATTTCCCGCCGTCCAATTACGAGCTCGTCCAGCTCGCCCACGCCGCGGTCATCGCCACGGCCCAAGACAGCTATTCCGACGGCCAGAGCTCGGGCCTCGTCTTCCGGGTGGACAGCGCCATCAAGGGTACGCCGCCGCGGCACGTTCGCATTCCCCACGCCAGGTTCACCGCGGCGCAGCCGAGCGATCCCGAGAATCTGACGCGGCCGCATCCGGATTCGCTTTCCGGCATGTGCCACCGCACGAGTTTCGCCCGAGGCGCGCGCTACGTCCTGCTCCTCGATCGCGGTCCGAACGGCCGCTGGTTCTACCCGCCCTTCCCCTTCTCGCGGAACGCCGAGGATTATGACGGCAAGCGCAACAGCTGGATGCGCGCGGTGCGCCGCTACGTCCGCCTCCAGGCGACGCTCCAGCCGATGGAGCAGATCGCCGCGCTGCGCCGCCTCGCCGACACCGGCCGCGAGGGGCGGCACCGGCTTTCCGAGGCCGAGCGCGGCGACGTGCGCGGCCATCTCGCCACCATCTCGCCCTGGAAGCCGACGCCTTTTCTCCTGGATCTTCACGCCCGCCTGGGCCGCGGCGAACGGCTGCCGCTCCTGCTCCACAGCCGCGAAGCGGTCGACCTGCGCATCCTGCGCGCTCTCGCCGTCGGCGAGCATCCCGGCGCCTCCCCGCTCATCGAGCGCCTGTGGAGCGAGGCGCAGCCCGGCGCGCGCTCGCGCGGCGCCCTCCTCCTCTATCTCGCGCGCAACGGCGATTATCCGCGTGCCTACCGCTGGATCGAGGAACGCCTGCTCGCCGAGCTTCCGCTTCATTCGAAGCGCGATGCCGGCGCGCTGCTGCGCTTCGTCAACGCCGTGCATACGCCCGATCGCTGGCGTGACGTTCGCCCAGGCTGGCGTGAGGATGCGCGCGCCGCCGCCACCTGGCCTGAACTCGCGCTCGCTTTGTACTGGTATCAGGCCGGCGCCTTGCCGGGCGACCCTGCGATCATGCCTGGCGATGCGATCGAGGCGATCCCGCCCGCCGATCCGCGCGCACGGCCGGCGCTGACCCTCGCCCTTGCCGGCGGGTTCGGCCCGCGCGCCGACGAAATCCGGAGCTGGGCCGCCGCCGAGCTTCAACGCCCCGGCCGGCCGCAGCCGCCGCGCGGCCGGACGTGGGGCGACGACGAGGACTCGCCCGACATGCTCCCGCTCCGGGTCCTCGCAGGGTCATCCTATTCGAGCGACGCGCGAACACGGCTCACCCGCGCTTATTGCGAAGGCGGCGAACGGCGGCGGCTCGTGATCCTCGTGCTCGGCCGCTGGGCCGCCGACGAAAGCCTGCTCCGGCGCATCGCCGCCGTGCCCTACACCAGCGCGGAGGAAAGATCGTGGCTGCTCAGGGCTGCCGTCGAGGCGGCTGCACGCGACATCGACCGGTCCGGCGACGGAAATTATACGCAGGAAGGCGAGGAGCGCAGATGGCCTCTGACCCCGCTGCTGCGCGGCGGCGCGCCGGAAGCGGAGCCGATCGCCTGCCCCGTCGCCGCCGGCGAGTGAGGCGCCAGCCTATTCGGCGTTCACCTCGGGCGCCGCGGCACCCGCATTGAGGTCGGTCGCTTCCTCACCCTCGGTCGCCATCAAAGTGTCGTTCGCGACCAGGCTGTCGGGGGAAGCATCGACGATGTCGCCGGAATCGAGGTTCGCCGCATGCTGATCGAGCTTTTGGCGCTCCTCCGAAGTGAGCCCGTCGGGGCCCCGGCCGTCGCCGCAGCCGGCGGCGAGGGTGAGGAGGGCGGCGGAAAGGGCGATCTGCTTGATCATCTTCATCGGGCTTCAACTCCGGTTCGCGTCGCCGGCAGACTAAAGCAACGCGCGCAAAGAAAAAGGGCCGCGCACCCCTGGGGAAGCGCGGCCCTCCTTTTTGCGTCAGCCGAAGCTTAGCGGGTGCTGTTGCCCACCGCGTTCGAGGCGCCGTCGACGGCGCCCTCGACGGCGTTGCCGACCGTGCTGGCGGCGTTGCCGGCCGCGTTGAGCGCGTCCGAGCCGGTGCTGGTGACGGAGTTCAGCGCGTCGTGCGACGCGTTCTCGGCGTCATGCGCATTGCCGACGTCGCCATTGGCTTCGTTGGTGGTCCCGGCTTCGTTGCCGGCGCTGTTATTGGCATCGGTGCCGCCGGAGCAGGCAGCGAGGCCGAGCGTCGCGACGGCGACCATGGTGAGAGCGATATTCTTCACGGCATTTCCCTTCGGGGTTTGCGCTGGGACCAATTCAATTCGAGCTGGGCGAGGTGCCGAAGGTCCCCATTCCGGCATTCCAGCATCATGAGAGATATAGAACCCAAACCCCTATGTCTACTAGGTTAGTCAACAATTTGTCGCATTGTTCAGTTGACGGATATAAAGATATCTTTATGTCCGCAAATATGTCCGCAAATATGTCCGCCGCGCCCGACATCTTCCGCTCGCTCGCCGATCCGACGCGGCTGCGCATCCTCGCCCTCTTGAGGGCGATGGAGCTGAGCGTCGGCGAGCTCGCGCAGGTGCTCGGGCAGAGCCAGCCCCGCGTCTCGCGGCATGTGCGCATCCTCATCGAATGCGGCCTCGCCGAACGGCGCAAGGAAGGAAGCTGGGTCTTTTTGAGCGTCGGCCCGCGCGAGCGCGTCGAGCCCCTGTTCGACCTTCTCGATTGCTGGACGGACCTCGACGGCGAGGACCCCTGGACGCTTGCCGACGCCGCCCGCCTCGCCGCCGTGCGCGCCGACCGCGCGGCAGCGGCCGAGCGCTATTTCGCGGCGCACGCCCGCCACTGGGACCAGATCCGTTCGCTCCACATCGCCGAATCGGAAGTGGAAGCCGCGATCGCCCGCGCGATCGGAGACCGGCCGGTCGGCCGCCTCGTCGACATCGGCACCGGCACCGGCCGGATGATCGAGCTGTTCGGCCCCGGCGCGGAGCATGCGCTGGGCGTCGACCGCTCGCCCGAAATGCTCCGCCTCGCCCGGGTGAAGCTCGCCCAGGCCGGCCTCGAAGCGGACCTCAGGCAGGGCGACATGTATTCGCTCGCGCTTCCCGCCGCGTCCGCGGACACGATCATCATCCACCAGGTCCTCCACTTCGCGCAGCAGCCTGCCGCCGCCGTCGCCGAAGCCGCGCGGCTCCTCGCCCCGCGCGGGCGCCTGCTGATCGTCGATTTCTCCCCGCATGAGCGCGAGGAGCTGCGCAGCCGCGACGCCCATGCGCGCTTGGGCTTCTCCGACGAATCGGTGCTCTCCTACCTCGACGATGCGGGGCTTCGCGGCCGCGTCGTCGAGCGGCTCGAAGGCGGCGAGCTCACCGTCACCATCTGGGCCGGCGAACGGCCCGAAGCCAAGCTGAAGGTCGTCGCATGAGCCCTCCCCCTGACTTTCTGGCGCGCGCCACCCTCGAGCGCGCCGGCCGCCCGCTGTTCGAAGACGCACGCGGCGACATCGACGTCAGCTTCGAATTCTTCCCCCCGAAAACGGAGAAGATGGAGGAAACGCTTTGGGAGTCGGTCAAGACCCTGGAGCCCCTCGCCCCCCGCTTCGTCTCCGTCACCTACGGCGCCGGCGGCTCCACCCGCGAGCGCACCCACAACACCGTCGCCCGCATCGCCCGCGAGACCGATCTCGCGGCCGCCGCGCACCTCACCTGCGTCGCAGCCAGCCGCGAGGAAGTGGACGGCATCGCCCGCGAATATTGGGACGCAGGGGTCCGCCACATCGTCGCCTTGCGCGGCGACCCGTCCGTCGCCGGCGAGCCCTTCTCCGCACACCCGGACGGCTATGCCAATGCCGCCGAACTCGTCGCGGGCCTGAAGAAAGTCGCCCCCTTCGACATCTCGGTCGCCGCCTATCCCGAAATCCACCCGGACTCGCTCAGCAAGTCCGCCGACCTCGACAATCTGAAGCGCAAGATCGACGCCGGCGCCGACCGCGCGATCACCCAGTTCTTCTTCTCGCCCGACGCTTTCTTCCGCTTCCAGGACGAAGCCGCCGCGGCCGGCATCGACGCCGAGATCGTGCCCGGCATCCTCCCCGTCTCGAACGTCGCGCAGACCCGCAAGTTCGCCGGCTCCTGCGGCGCCGCCATCCCGCGCTGGATGGACGACCTGTTCGAAGGCCTCGACAACCTCCCCGCCGCCCGCCAGCTCATCGCCGCGACCATCGCGGCCGAGCTGTGCGCCCGCCTCTATTCGGGCGGCGTGCGCCACTTCCACTTCTACACCTTGAACCGCGCCGAGCTCAGCTACGCCATCTGCCACCTGCTCGGCGTGCGCGCGAAGCAACATGAGAAGGAGCAGGCCGCATGAGCCCCCGCGAGAAACTGCTCGAAGCCGCGAAGACCCGCATCCTCATGACCGACGGCGCCTTCGGCACCGAGATCCAGAACCGGAAGCTCACCGAAGCCGATTATCGCGGCCAGCTCGACACCGGCCACGACCAGAAGGGCAATAACGACATCCTGGCTCTGACCCGCCCGGACGTCGTCGACAAGATCACCCGCGATTATCTCGCCGCGGGCTCCGACATCGTCTCGACCAACACCTTTTCGGCCAACCGGATCAGCCAGGCCGATTACGGCGCCGAAGCCCTGGTGCGCGACATCAACGTCGCCTCCGCCTCCATCGCCCGCCGCGCCGCGGACGATGCGGAAGCCACGGATGGCCGCCCCCGCTTCGTCGCCGGCGCCATCGGGCCGACGAACAAGACCCTCTCCATCTCGCCCGACGTCAACGATCCCGGCTATCGCGAAATCGATTTCGACGGCTTGAAGGACGTGTACCTCGAACAGGCGGAAGCCCTGATCGACGGCGGCGCCGACTTCATCCTCATCGAGACCATCTTCGACACCTTGAACGCCAAGGCCGGCATCGTCGCCGCGCTCGAAGCGGGCCGCCGCGCCGGCAAGGACGTGCCGCTGATGATCTCCATGACCGTCACCGATTTGTCCGGCCGCAATCTCTCCGGCCATACGGTGGAAGCCTTCTGGTACGCCGTCCGCCACGCCAGGCCGCTCACCATCGGCCTCAACTGCTCGTTCGGCGCGGAGCAGCTGCGCCCCCACGTCCAGGCGCTTTCCGGCAAGGCGGACACGCTCATCATGGCCTATCCCAACGCCGGCCTCCCCAACGAGCTCGGCGAATATGACGAGCTTCCCGAGCAGACCGCCGCGTTCGTGCGCAGCTGGGGCGAGCAGGGCCTGGTCAACATCCTCGGCGGCTGCTGCGGCTCCACCCCGGCCCACATCGCCGCTATCGCAAGGGCCGTCGAAGGCCTCCCCCCGCGCCAGGTGCCGCAAGCCCCGCGCGTCACCTGCCTCGCCGGCCTCGAGCCGATGGTGCTCGCCGCGTGATGATGAACAAGAATACCGTTCGGGCTGAGCTTGTAGAAGCCCTGCCCTTGCCTTCGGCCGACGTAGAGAAGGACAGCCCTTCGACAGGCTCAGGGCGAACGGAGGGTGGCTCATCCTCCGCGCAAGCCGCCTCAAGCTCCTTCGTCAACATCGGCGAGCGGACCAACGTCACCGGCTCGGCGAAATTCAAGAAGCTGGTCATGGCCGGCGACTATGCCGCGGCCGTCGAAGTCGCGCGCCAGCAGGTCGAGAACGGCGCCCAGGTCGTCGACGTCAACATGGACGAGGGCCTGCTCGACTCCGAGTTCGCGATGACGACGTTCCTCAAGCTCATTGCTGCCGAGCCCGACATCGCGCGCGTGCCGGTCATGGTCGACAGCTCGAAGTGGAGCGTCATCGAGGCGGGCCTGAAATGCGTCTCCGGCAAGCCGATCGTCAATTCGATCAGCATGAAGGAAGGCGAGGAGGAATTCCTCCGCTTGGCGCGCAAGTGCCGCGATTACGGCGCCGCCGTCGTCGTCATGGCCTTCGACGAGGTCGGCCAGGCAGACACCCAGGCGCGCAAGGTCGAGATCTGCAGCCGCGCCTATGACCTTCTGGTCGGCGACGGCTTCCCGCCCGAGGACATCATCTTCGATCCCAACATCTTCGCCATCGCGACGGGGATCGACGAGCATCGCCGCTACGCCATCGACTTCATCGAAGCCTGCCGCGAGATCAAGGCGCGCTGCCCCCAAGCCCACATTTCGGGCGGCCTTTCCAACCTCTCCTTCTCCTTCCGCGGCAACGAGCCCGTCCGCCGCGCGATGCACTCGATCTTCCTCTACCATGCGATTCCCGCCGGGCTCGACATGGCGATCGTCAATGCGGGGCAGCTCGACGTCTACAACACGATCGATCCCGAGCTTCGCGAAGCCTGCGAGGACGTGATCCTCGACCGCCGCGAGGACGCGACCGAGCGGCTCGTCACGCTCGCCGAGCGCTATCGCGGCTCCGATCCGGTGCGCGAAAAGGCCGAAGCGGAATGGCGCGGCTGGCCCGTCTCGAAGCGGCTGGAGCATGCTCTCGTCAAGGGCATCGACGCCTGGGTCGTCGAGGATACGGAGGAAGCCCGCCTCGTCGCCGAGCGCCCGATCCA
>DASQND010000005.1:0-26760 GCA_035645215.1 Allosphingosinicella sp. | reverse complement strand
CCGCCCGCTCCCCCACCGCCTCGCCGCCGCGGGAGCGCTGGGCGGAGCCGCCGGCCTCCTCATCCCCCTCCTCGGCGGCCGCACCATGGGCGGCAGCCTCGATCTCCTCGCCCAAGGCTTCCCCGCCTCCCGCCTCCGCCTGGACCAGTTCGGAAGCCTGTTTGGGGAGCCTGGGTTTGGGCCGGTGAGTCAGGCGGCTTCGAGCGCCGTGGAAGGATTGCTCTTCAGCGTTGGCCTGATTGGCGCGATGGTGCTTGCGCGCAGGAATATCGGTCTGGGCAGCCGCGCCTAGCGCTTCGGCCGCCGGGGCGGCTACTCAGCCGTCGGCGCTTCCGAGCAGACGCCGTCTCTGCCGCACCCGGCATGCCTCGTGAACAGCTCGCGAATCTGGCGCAGCCGTTCGCAAGTGACGCCCGGTTCGCGTCTCAGCACCAAATAAGGGGCAGGGTCCATGGTCCTTGCCCGCGCCAGATAGTGGATCAGCTGATCCTCGGAGATGGCGGTTCCATCCCACGCAATCGAACCGTTAGTGCGCAGGATCGCACGGAACCCGATGCGGTGCTCCGGCGGGTGGCCGGGATCGTACCGGTCCCAACCTGCCGCCGGTGCGGCGCAGCGCGCCTGCGGCTTTGCGCAGGAGGGGGCTGCAAGGCCGGCCAGCGCCAGAACGCCGAGAAGTGAAAGGTGCATGCGGTCTCTCCCGGCTCCGGACGGTGTCGGCGAGAAGCAGCCGAAACGCAACCGCGCGAGGGAGTTCGAACTCTAGGAAAAATGGTGCCCAGGGACGGAATCGAACCGCCGACACCGTGATTTTCAGTCACGTGCTCTACCAACTGAGCTACCTGGGCCTGACCGCGCGGCGCGGAAAGTCGGGTGCCTATAGAGGCGCTTATTGCTCGCTGTCCAGCCCCGCGGGCGGGCCGGGGACTCGATAGCCGTCGCCGAGCCAGTTCAAGAGGTCGCGGTCGCGGCAGCCTTGCGAGCAGAAGGGGGTGCGCTCGGGCGTAGCGGGCTTGCCGCAGACGGGGCAGCCGCCGCCGCGGCGTCTAGATGTGGGCGCTTTGGACATGGCCGCCGGATATGGAGAGGTGCGCATCCGCCTGCAACCGTACCGGGGCGCCGATGCGGCGGGCGAGTTCGTCCAGCCACTCGGGGCGGCGTTCGAGGAGGGCTATGACCGCCGGGGTGGCGCGGATCGTGCGCTCGCCGGCGCCCGGCGCGCGCTCGGCGCGGCGGAGGAGGGCGCGGGCGGCGGCGCCGGCGGGGTCGCCCTGGACGAGTTCGGCGAGGGAGGGCCGCTCCCGGCGGCGGACGATCTGGAGGAAGCCGAAGCCGTTCATCCCCGTGCGCTCGAAAGGTTGGGGTAGGATCGCGTCGATGGCGGCGGCGGGCGCCTGACGTTCGGCCTTGCCGGCCAGGGTGGGGAGATCGATGCCGATCGAGCCGCCGATGCAGAGGCGCCGGATCGCGCGCGCGGCGGCGGCGGCGCCGGCGAGGGCGAGTTCGCGGGGCGGGAGGGCGCCGTCGACGTCGAACAGGGTCATGGCGGGCGTGACGCTCATCCTCAGCGCGCCGCCGGGAAAGGCGATCTCGCCGGTGGCGGCTTCCTCGAGCAGTTCGGACCAGCCCGCCTCCTCGAAGCGGTCGCGCATCGGCTCGTGCAGCGGGGCGGGGCGGCCGATGCGTTCGTGGAGGGTCGGACCGGCGCGGGGCGGCTCGTCCGTGACCCGCGCCTTGGCGGGCTTGGGCCGGCCGGCTTCCGGGATCGCCTCGCGGACGATCTCGACGCGGATGGACTGGCCTTCGGTGAGCCGCCCCGGGAGCGGCTCGACCAAAGCTTCGCCGCCTCCCGCGAGCAGGGCGAGGCCGCGGCGGCCGGGCACGTGGATCTGCGCCAGCCTTGCCTCGATGATCGCGCCGGTGCGGACCTCGCCCGGAAGCTCGATCGCGGCTTCCACGATCCCGCCCTCTTCGACGAGGATCGCGCGATTTTCGCCGATCCCCGCTTCGTAGAGCCACTCAGGCAATGGGGTATCCGGCGGCGCGGAGCAGGGCGCGGGTCTCGTAGAGCGGCAGGCCCATGACGCCCGAAAAGCTTCCCGAGATCGCCCGCACCAATGCTTCGGCGCGGCCCTGGATGGCGTAGGCGCCCGCCTTTCCTACCCACTCGCCGGCGGCGAGGTAGGCGTCGAGCTCCTCGGGTGCGAAGCGCTTGAAGGTGACGGTCGAGGTGGAGAGCCGGTGGCGCGCCTTGCCCTCGGCGTCGACGAGGGTGACGGCGGTCAGCACCTTGTGGCGGCGGCCGGAGAGAAGCTGGAGCATCGCGCGGGCGTCCGCTTCGTCATCGGGCTTGCCGAGGATGCGGCGCCCGGCCGCGACGGTCGTGTCGGCGGCGAGCACCAGCGAACCCGGCGCCTGCACCGCCGCGGCCTTGCTCGCGGCGAGCCGCTGGACATAGGCCGCCGGAAGCTCGGCCTTGAGCGGCGTTTCGTCAATGTCGGCCGGGAGGATCGCGTCGGGCACGATCCCGATCCGCTTCAGGAGCTCGAGCCGGCGCGGGCTCTCGGAGGCCAGGACGAGCCGCATCGGCGCGTGCCCTGCCTTACTTGAAGCGATAGGTGATCCGACCCTTGGTGAGGTCGTAGGGCGTCAGCTCGACCAGCACTTCGTCACCGACGAGCACGCGGATGCGGTTCTTGCGCATCTTGCCGGCGGTATGGCCGAGGATCTCATGATCGTTTTCGAGGCGGACGCGGAACATCGCGTTGGGCAGCAGCTCAACCACCTGCCCGCGCATCTCGAGAAGTTCTTCCTTGGCCATTCAAATCCTGATCGTCTGAAGTTCGGCTCCCCTTAGCGGCAGGGCGCGCAAAAGGGAAGGCGGGCTGAGCGCGCGGAGCGGGCGAAGTTCACGAAGTTCACTGTTTCGCCAAGTGCGGAAGGTCACACGAAAGTCACACCGAAACGTGCCCTGACGGTGGGTGCGTCGGGGAAGCGGCGAACGGTTCAAAGAGCATGGCCGAACGGGGCCGATGCGGAGCATGGCACGGAAGGGGGGTTGTAGGAAAGCGAAAAGAGAACGGAACGGGTACAGCGGGGGGCTGCTTCCGAAGCCCTTCGGAAACGCACGAGATCGGGTCGCCGGCACCAAGCGAGGATGGTGCCGGGAGCCGAACCTAAAGAATGAAGTCGGAGGCGGTGATCGGATCGGCGGGGTTGATCACGAGGACGATCTCGAGGTCCGACACGCCGTCGCCATCGACGTCGCCCTGCACCAGCCAAATCGGACCACCCAGGCTGATGTTCTCGAAGCGAAGTTCACCCGCCGTGTTCGAGAAGGCAGCATTGCCGATGAAGCTGAATGCCTGGTCCCCGTCTATGAGCACGTTCGCATCGATCCGGGACAAGTCGATCAGATCGCCAGCGTTGAAGTCCTGGATTCCGTCTCGCTCGCTCACGTTCGATTCCAGAACAGACTGGTAGCGGAAGATATCGTTGCCGGCGCCGCCGGTCAGCGTGTCGCCTCTCAGGCCCCCGTAGATGAGGTCGTTCCCCGCACCGCCGGTCAGGACGTCGTTGCCCATGCCGCCGAAGATGCGGAACGTGCCGTCGCTTTCATCCGAGCCGTTGAACGCCAGGGACTCCTCGGCGCCGAGGCGGCTGCCGTTGATCGTCATCGTCCTGCCCGCGGCCAGGAACGCGTCGTCCCAGGTGATCGCATAGTCGAACTCGGTTCCGCCACCGCCGCCGTAGGTGGTGTCCGCCGCGGAGAGGAGGCCGATGCTTTCGATGTTCTGGAAGGTGGAAGGCGTGAAGCCCGCCTGGGTCAGGTCGACGGTGTAATTGCCCCTCAGGAAGACGACATCGTAACCGCCCCCGCCGTCGATCTCGTCGCCTTCTCCGAAGCGGCCATTCGGCCCGAAGTAGAAGACGTCCGCCTTGTCGCCGCCGGTCACCTGGTCCCGGCCCATGCCGCCCAGATACTGGAATGAACCGTCGGTCTCGGCGCTGCCGTCGAAGACGACGTTCTCGCCCGCGGCGAGCGCGCTCGCGTTGATCTTGAGGATCTGGCCCGCGGCGACGGTCTCGTCCGTTGCGGTGAGGTTGTAGCCGTTCGGTCCGGCCGTCTGACCGCCGAAGCTCTCGTTCGCGCTGGAGAAGAGCGAGATCGAGCCGAGATTGCCGAGGTTCACGATGCCGGCGAGCGAGGTCGCGGCGCTGTAATCGCCCTGGAGGATGACGATGTCGGCATTGCCGCCGCCGTCGACGCTGTCCGCCGCCGTATAGGCGCCGCCGAAGTAGAAGACGTCGCGTCCGCCGAGTCCGCTGACGCTGTCGTCGCCGCCGTCCTGGAGCAGGAAGACGTCGCGGCCCTCGGTGCCGGTCAGGATGTTGTCGCCGGCATTGCCGCGGAAGGAGACGCCGTCCGCCGTGCCGGTGAAGACGAGCCGTTCGACGCCCGCGGGGAGCGTGTATCGGGCGAAGGACGTGCGGACCTCGTCGGCATCGCCCTCGCCTTCATTCTCGATCACGATGTCCTCGGCGCTGTCGACGATGTAGAGGTCGTTGCCGGTCCCGCCGGACATGGTGTCCGCGCCCTCGCCGCCGTCGAGCGTGTCGTCGCCGGCATTGCCCTCGAGCGTGTCGTCGCCCGCCAAGCCGGAGAGGATGTCGTCGCCGGCATTGCCCGAGAGCCTGTCGTGCATCGCGGAGCCGTCGATGTCGAAGGCGGTGGTGAGCGTGATCGGCACCGGCTCGAAGCGGACTCCGGCCGAGTACGGGTCGGTGAGATCGCCGTTCGTGACGCTGTTATTCTCGATGAAGAGCGGATTGGGCGTGATCGCATCGTCGACCGCGATGCCGACGTCGGTGAAGCTGATCGTGTTGCCGGTGATCGCGCCACCGCTATTGTCGACGCTGGAGCGGAAGATCCAGATGCCGACGACCTTGGCCGCGGCGCTGTCGACGTTGCTGCCACCGACGATGTTGTCGGTGATCGAGAGATCGAAATTGCTCGAGGCGAGGATGACGCCCGAATAGGCTTCGGCCGGGCCGGCATAGCCGATGCCGGTCAGCGTGTTGCCGGTGACGGTTCCGGTCGAGCGCTGGATCGAGAAGCCGTTCTGCGCGATCACCGGCTGGGCGCCGCCGCCGATCACGGTGACGCCGCTGATGTCGAGATCGGCGCGCACGAAGAGGCCGGCCTGCTTCTGGAAATCGTCGATCGTGCCGCCGTGCATCGCGAAGGGGAGCAATGTGCTGTTGTCGACGACGACGGCGATGCCGCGCTGGACGCCGTCGACGATGAGCTGGCCGCCGGGGGTGGTGCCGCCCGGATAGGGATCGCGCACGGCGGTGATGTCGACATTCTCGAGCCCGCCCGAGGAATTGCGATAATAGACGCCGTAGAAATTGGCGATGCCGGCGCCGCCGCCCTCGTCGACCGTGTTGCCGGCGCCGCTGCCGTCGATGTCGATGTCCTGGAGGGTGACCGCGGTACCGTTGACGACGGTGAAGACGGCGTGGATTTCGCGGTCGCTGCTCGACCGTGCGGTCTCGGTGAGGTCCGCCGGCGCCTTGATCGTGACCTGCTCGCCCTCGGCGGCGACGATGAGGAGATTGCTGCGGCCGGTGACGACGACCTGCTCCACATAGGTGCCCGCCGACACGACGATGGTGTCGCCGTCGGCCGACGCATCGACGGCCTGTTGGATGGTGGCGAACCCGCCGGCACCGACTGTGAGAATCGTCATAAAATCTTGTCCCTATCCCGCGGCCATGCCGAGCCAATGCTCCTATGGGATTGGGCAGCAAAGTCAAAGACGAATCATAACTTTGCTCCCGAACGGCCGCGCCGCCGGGTAAATTGAGGGTCTCATCGACATTCGCAAGTATTTTATACCGACTACGGCTATTGCGCGAAGTTACTATTTCAGGATTTACCAAGTGCGCAGTGAAGCGCCGCGCTAGCCGCCGAGATCGCGGCGGAATCGGAAGAGCGACCCGAGCATTCCGGCGACGGCGCGCATCGGGGCCGGAACGGAAAAGCCCCGCCCGGATCGCTCCGGACGGGGCCAGTTTCCTGCCTTGCGGCGGCTGAAGATCAGCCCGGCGCGCCGCCTGCCGCGAGGGCGGCGAGGAGGAGGAGGGCGACGATGTTGGTGATCTTGATCATCGGGTTCACCGCCGGGCCGGCCGTGTCCTTGTAGGGATCGCCGACCGTGTCGCCGGTCACCGCGGCCTTGTGGGCTTCCGAGCCCTTGCCGCCGTGATTGCCGTCCTCGATATACTTCTTGGCATTGTCCCAGGCGCCGCCGCCCGACGTCATCGAAATGGCGACGAAGAGGCCGGAGACGATCACGCCGAGGAGAAGGGCGCCGAGAGCCGCGAAGCCCTGCTCGCGGCCCGCGATGAGCGAGATGCCGAAGAACACCGCGATCGGCGCCAGCACCGGGAGGAGCGACGGGACGATCATTTCCCGGATCGCCGCCTTGGTGACGAGATCGACCGTGCGGGCGTAGTTGGGACGGCTGGTCCCTTCCATGATGCCCGGATTGGTGCGGAACTGCTCGCGAACGTCGATGACGACGTTGCCGGCGGCGCGGCCGACGGCGGTCATCCCCATCGCACCGAACAGGTACGGGAGGAGGGCGCCGAGCAGCAGGCCGACGACGACGTACGGGTTGGAAAGCTCGAAATCGACGCCGTCCGGCCCGATGCCGAGCGCGGTGGCATAATGTTCGAGGTCGGTCGTATAGGCGCCGAACAGCACCAGGGCCGCAAGCGCCGCCGAGCCGATCGCATAGCCCTTGGTCACCGCCTTGGTGGTGTTGCCGACCGCGTCGAGGGCGTCGGTGCGGGTGCGCACCTCATCCTCCATGTGCGACATTTCGGCGATGCCGCCGGCATTGTCGGTGACGGGGCCGTAGGCGTCGAGCGCGACCACCATGCCGGCGAGCGCGAGCATCGACGTCGCCGCGAAGGCGATGCCGATCAGGTTCGCGATCTCGTAGGAGATGATCGTGCCGGCGCAGATGACGAGGGTCGGGAGCGCGGTCGATTCGAGGCTGATCGCCAGGCCCTGGATGACGTTGGTGCCGTGGCCGGTTTCCGACGCCTTGGCGATGGAGCGGACCGGGCGGTAGTTGGTGCCGGTATAATATTCCGTGATCCAGACGAGCAAAGCAGTGACGCCGAGGCCGACCATCATGCACCAGAAGAGGTCCATGCCGGTGAAGCCGCCGAGCGCGCCCTGGGAGACGGTGCCCAACGCCGTTTCCGGACCGGACGCTTCGGCCGCGCTGCCGAGCGGCGCGTTCATGTCGCCGACGGTCTGGGCGGTCACGTAATAGATGGCCGGGATCGACAGGATCGCGGTCGTCCAGAAGCCCTTGTAGAGGGCGCCCATGATCGACTGCTTGCGCCCCAGGCGGACCATGTAGGTGCCGGCGATCGAGGTCAGGATACAGACGCCGCCGACGATGAGCGGAAGGCTCATCAGCGCGGTGAGCTGCTCGGTCGAGCCCGCGACGAGGAGGGCGATCAGCACCATGGTGGCGCCGACGGTCACGACATAGGTTTCGAAAAGGTCGGCGGCCATGCCGGCGCAGTCGCCGACATTGTCGCCGACGTTGTCGGCGATCACGGCCGGGTTGCGGGGGTCGTCTTCCGGGATCCCGGCCTCGACCTTGCCGACGAGATCGGCGCCGACGTCGGCGGCCTTGGTGAAGATGCCGCCGCCGAGACGCGCGAAGATCGAGATGAGCGAAGCGCCGAAGGCGAGGCTGACCAGCGAATCGACGACGAGGCGCGAATTGGGCGCTTCGCCGCGGATCTCGACGAGGAAGTAGAAGAAGATCGCGATGGCGAGGAGGGCGAGCCCGGCGACGAGCATGCCGGTGATCGCGCCCGCGCGAAAGGCGGTGGTGAGGCCGCTCTGGAGCGAAACGCGCGCGGCTTCGGCGGTGCGCACGTTGGCGCGGACCGAAATGTTCATGCCGATATAGCCGGCCGCGCCCGAAAGCACCGCGCCGAGCACGAAGCCGATCGCTTCCGTCATGCCGAGGAACAGCCCGACGAGCACCGCGACGATCACGCCGACGACGGCGATGGCGGTATACTGGCGGCCGAGATAGGCCTGCGCGCCTTCCTGGATGGCTTCGGCGATCGCCACCATGCGCGGATTGCCCGGCGACATGCGGAGCACCTGCATGCTGGTGAAGATGCCATAGGCGACGGCGATGAAGCCGCAGGCTATGGCGATGAGCACGACGGTCATTGTCTTCCTTCCCGATTATCACCGGTGTCGGAGGCGCGGCCTCCGCCCGGTTTTCCCCTGTTGGCCGCGCATGGCGGCGCACCCGGCGCGGACGCGCCCGGTCGTGCCGCGCGGCTTAGCGGCCTTCCCGCGGGGATTCAACAGCGTAGCGGCGGGGGCGCGCGCTCAGCCATGCTCCCAGCCGAGGCGCTCGGGGAGGGGCAGCGTCTCGCCGCCGTCTGCGAGGCCCAGCCCGCGCCCCGCGGCCGCCGCGCCGATCCGGGTGAGCGGCAGTCCGAGGAGATCGGCGAGGGCCGCGACGGTCGCCGCGCGCTCAGGCGGGACCGCGAAGAGCAGTTCGTAATCGTCCCCCGCCGTCGCCGCGCCGAGCCGGGCGCCCCGCGCGTCGCCGAGCGCGGCGCAAAAGGCGTCGGAGAGCGGCACGCGGGCGAGGTCGATCTCGATCCGCACACCGCTCGCCGCGGCCATCCGCCCGGCATCGATCAGCAAACCGTCCGACACGTCCATCATCGCGGACACGAGCGGCGCCAGCGCCTCCCCCGCCGCCAGCCGGGGCTCCGGGCGGCGATAGCGCGCCGCGAGGGCCTCCGATGCGGGGAGCTCGCCCTTCAGCACCCTCAGCCCCGCACCGGCGTCCCCAATCGTCCCCGAGACGAACAGGATGTCGCCGGCGCGAACGCCCGAGCGCGAAGGCACCGACCCCTTCGCCTCGCCAACGGCGGTGAGGCCGAGCACTCGCGCCGTGCCGGTAGGCGCCGCCACCGTGTCCCCACCGAGCAAAGCCACGCCGAAGTGCCGAAGCGCCGCGCCGAAGCCGCTCGCGAACGCCCTGTCCCAAGCGTCGTCGCCCAGCATGTAGCCCATCAGCACGCCAACCGGCGCCGCGCCCTTGGCGGCGAGGTCGGACAAGTTCACGGCGAGGAGCTTCCAGGCGACATCCTCCGGCGGATCGGTAGGGAGATAGTGGACGCCCTCGACCAGCATGTCGTGGGTGAGAACGAGCCGCGCACCGCCAAGCTCGAGCACCGCCGCGTCGTCCGCGAGGCCGCGCGCGGCCGCGGCGGCGGCGAGGGGGCGGAGCGAAGCGAGGAAGTCCGATTCATCGGTCATGCGTATCGCCTTTAGGCCAAGGCCGGCCCGGGCGCGCTAGCCGGCGCAGCGCAGAGTCAGTGTGCGCGCCAGGCGGCGGTAGGTCGCGGCCGAGCAGCGGTCGAGCACGTCGAGCCCGATCGTGATCCGGTAGAGCGATTCCTGCGACCGCCGCTCGCCGGTGACGACGATCGCTTCGCCCGCCTCCGCCCCGTCGCGGCGGACGAGCCGGTGGCCGCCGCGGAAGTCGGCGGTGCGCACCATGATCCGCGGCACCGCAAGGGCACCGACGGCGAACGGGCGCTGCAGCTCGAGGAGGTAGACCGGCCGGAACACGCCAAGCGTCACTTCCTCCGTGCCGCCCGGCGCCGTCTCGATCGCGCCGCCGTGGCGCTGGGCGATCACCGCCGCCGCGGCCGCGGGCGCGGTGGTGCGCAGGCGGAAGAAGGAGAGGCGCGCCGCGATCCGCCGGTTGCCGACCTCCACCGGCAGGTAAAGCCCGTGCTTGTCGTCGACGCGCGTTGCGAATGAGATGTCGCGCTCGCCGGCCGCGGCGGGCCGGCGCTCCACGGTCACTTCGTCGAAGGGGAGCGCGTCGATGCTGACCAGGCCGTCGGCGCCTTCGGCCACGGCGCGGCTGTGCCAGCGGATCATCGTGCGCGCCGGGACGCCGGCGAGCGTCAGGTCCGTCCGCATCGTGCGGCCGCGAAGCCGCACCGGCCCGATCCGCTGCACCCAGCGTCCCTCGCCATTGCCGAGCCCCGCCCGCGCCGCGGCCTCGGGGTTGAGCGAAATGTCGGAGAGGAGGTCGAAATCGACGCGCAGGCGCAGCGGGACGCCGTTGACGATCGCTTCGACATAGGGGCCGGTGGCGGAGTCCAGCACGAGCGACTGGGCCGCGGCCGGCGCTGCGGCGAACGTGAGCAATGCGGCGGCGATCAGATGTGCGAAGCTGCGCGGCCACATACGCTTTCTCCTCTTTCGGGCAACGTCGCGCAGCGAACCTTTCTCTAGCCTGACGCTGTTCCCGGCAGCGGGCGCTAGTCCACGGGCCAGGCGAGGCCGTGATAGGAGAAGCCGTCGAAGCTGCTCCATGCCGAAAGCGCGCCGGCGAGGGCGCGGCTGGTTTCGAGCATGCGGCGGTCGTCGCCGAGGAAGCTGATCCGCGCCGGCGGCGCCGTCGTGCGGCCGGCGAGCGCGAACATCCTCGCGCCGGGAACCGCGCCGCCACGGTCGAGGAGCGTCGCCGTCACCTGCCGCCCGGCGCCGGAAAGCGCGATCCGGCCGCGCGGCGCGGCGACGAAGCTTTCCTCCACCTCCTCGGCGACGGGGCCGGTCTCAAGGGCGACCCGCACGGGCTTGCCGTTCGCGCTTCCCCAGTTCAGCAAAGGCTCGGCGACGACGGAGACGAGGGCCGCCTCCGTCCGGTAGGCCATTACCGTGACGCCGCTCACCGACGCCTGCACCGCGCGCAGGAAGGCCTGCCCCTCTTCCCCTTCCGCAATCCAGAAGGGGAGGACGAGGTGGATGGGCTGGCCGGCGCTTCGCGCAAGCGTCCGGACGGCTTCGCTCCAGCCGCGATAGCCGGCGGGCTCCTGGCCCCAGCTCGCGAGCGTATAAGGCTCGATGTCGTACTGGACGCCGGCGAGCCGCGCCGCCGGGGCGGCGGTGCGCTGATAAGCGGCGATCGCCCGCGCCCGGGCGGCGGCCGAGGCGAGGCCGTGGGCGAAGACCATGTCCGGGTCGCCCTCCACCGCCTCGACCGCGATCCCCTGCCGGCGGGCGCTGCGGACGAAGGCGGCGAGGGCTTCGGCATTCTCGATGCGCCCCTCGCTGATGGCGAGGGTGACGCTCAGCCGGCCCAGCCCGCGGGCGGCGGCGGATCGGAGGAGGGCGTCGCCGCTTTCCCGCCAGAGCGCGGGCTGCCAGGCCCAGGCGCCGGCACGGGCCGTGCTGCGCCGCGACGCCGGAACGAGGCCGACGCGGCCGATGTGCAGCGTCCCGCCCGCCGCGGGGGCAAGGATGACGAGCTGCGCCGCGCGTTCGCCGCGCTCGCTAGGGATGGGCAGGCCGCGCCGGGCGGAGACGTTTCGCGGCTCCGCGGCATCCTCGCCGCGGTGGCCGAACTGCGCCTGGAAGCCCGGGTCGCCGCGCGCCTCAATCATGCCCGAAGCGGCCGCGCCCGCCGGGTAACGGGCGTCGAAGCGGAGCAGGAGCCCCGCGGCGAACGTTCCAGGCAGGCAGATGAGATCGATCCCGCCTTCCCGCGCCTCCACCCGGCAGCGCTCCTCGACTCCGAACGTGGTTCGGGCGGCTGCGTCGGCGAGCAGGTTCGCGCCGAGCGGCAGCGCCGGAAGCCGCGCCGGTGCGCTCGTGCGCCGGACGCTCAGCCGGTCTCCGGACGGGAGCCGGGTGAGGACGAGCTGCTCGCCTTCGCCGGGCACGCGCGGGAGCTCGAATCGGCCGATGGCCCTGGGCGGCGAGGGGGCCTCAGCGGCGCCGACTCCCGAATTGAACAGAAAGCAGAGGATTGCCAACGCCTTGGTTGGCTGTACAGCATCCATATCTGCTTGTGTTAACCGCGTTTGCGCCGTTGCCAAGCCCCCGATCGGCCCCTTGAGGGCCGGGACGGAGCTTCGCCGGCGCCAGAGCTTGCCATGTTCTACGATTGCGTCACCGCCCCCGTGTCCGGGCGAACGGGCCTCAGCCCTGCGATTCGCATCGGTGCACGCAGGCCGCGCCGTCTCTGATCCGTCCCCCCCGAGATGACCAGCAGCCTCTTTTTCGCGGCCGCCGCCTCGGTGTGCCTGGCGGCAATCGTCTGGTTCACCCTGATCGGTGCGCGGGCGGCGCGCAGCTTCATGCTCCGCCGCAGCCGGAGCAGCCGCGAGGACGCCGCGCGCGCGCTCGTCCGCTTCCAGCGGGACCGCGACCCGGACGCGCTCGCCAAGGCCTGGGCGCGGGTCAGGACAGGCGAGCTCGCCGCCTTTCTCGCACGCGCCCTGCCGATGCTGGACGCGGCGGACGGCGAAGCGGCCCGAATCGTGCTTCGCCGCAGCGTGTTCGACCGGCGCATGGCCCGCGCCTTCGCCCGCGCCGACGAGGGTCTGCGCCTCCTTTATTGCGAGCTTCTCGCCGAAATCGGCGGCGACGATGCGCTGGGCGCCCTGCAACCCGCCCTCGGGGACCGCGCGCCCACGGTTCGGATCGCCGCCGCCATCGCTCTTGCCGAGCTTCGTGCCGCACCCGAAATCGGGGCGTTGCTCGCCACGCTCGGGCCTGAGACCTACGCGTCCTCGCGCCTCGTCATCCTGTTCGAGCGTCTCCTGCCCGGCCAGGAATGGGCGATCGTCCGGATCGCGTCCGAGGAAAGCGCCGAGCCGCGTCTCCGGATCAGCGCCCTGGAGGCGCTCCGCCTCGCCGGCCGCGCCGTTCACGGGCGCCTGCTCGGCGTGCTGGCCGACGATCCCCAGGCGCCGGTCGCCGTCGAGGTCGCACGGGCCCTCGCGTTCGACGATTCGCCGGCCGCACCGGCGATCCTCGCCAGGCTGCTCGCCCACCCCGCGCCCGAAGTGCGGCGCGAAGCCGCGCGCGCGGCCCGCCGCGACGGGCCGGAGCTGCGCCGGCTGCTCGGCGACCGCGATCGCACCGTCGCGTCGGCGGCGGCGCGCTCGATCTGGCGGCTCAACCCCGGTCCGCCCCTGCCGGAGGACGAGGCGGAGCGGCCGCCGATGCGGCTGGTGCGGCCGTGAACGACCCGAGCGAGTCCTTCTGGATCAACGCGGCGGAAATCGTCACCCTCGCCATCCTGATCTCGGCCGGCCTCCAGAACCTCCTGCACATGATCCAGCTCGGCATTGCCGCGGCGGCGCTGCACAAGCGCCCGCCGGTGGTCGACCCGGGCCTCGTCTTCGGGCGCTATGCCCGGATCGCGCCGGCGATCAGCGTCGTCGCGCCCGCCTTCAACGAAGAGCGCACCATCCTCGCCAGCGCCCGATCGATGCTCGCGCTCGATTATCCCGATTTCGACGTGATCATCGTCAACGACGGCTCGACCGATTCGACGCTCGCCATCCTCGACGCGGAATATGGGCTCGAGCCGATCGTCGAGCAGCTGGAGATCCACCTTCCCCACAAGCCCGTCCGCGCCGTCTACCGCTCGCGCACCCATCCTCGGCTCATCGTCATCGACAAGGTGAACGGCGGCAAGGCGGACGCGCAGAATGCCGGCGTCGCCTTGTCGCGCTCCACCCATTTCTGCATCGTCGACGGCGACACGATCCTGGAGCGCAGCGCCCTCATCCGAGCGATCGTGCCTTTCCTCGAGGATGCCGACCGGATGATCGCGGTCGGCGGCACGCTACGCGTCGCCAACGGAGTCGACATCCACGATGCGGCGGTGAGCCGCATCCAGGTCTCGGACCGCTTCCTGCCGCGAGTCCAGATCGTCGAATATCTGCGCTCGTTCCTGATGGGCCGCCTCGCCTGGAGCCGGATCAACGCGCTCCTCATCATCTCCGGCGCCTTCGGCCTGTTCCGCCGCGACGTGGTGATGGAGATCGGCGGCTATACGACCGGATCGCTCGGCGAGGATCTCGACATCGTCGTTCGCCTCCACCGCCACATGATCGAGAACAAGCGCCTTTACCGCGTCGGCTTCGTGCCCGAGCCCGCCTGCTGGACCGAAGTGCCGCAGTCGCTCCGCGTCCTCGCCCGCCAGCGCGCCCGCTGGCAGAACGGCGCGCTGGAATGCTTCTTCCAGAACAGACGCATGGCGCTCAACCCGCGCTACGGCCGGGTCGGCGTCCTCGGCTTCGGCCACATGCTCCTGGTCGATCTCCTCGGGCCGGTCATGGAGGTGCTCGGCTATTTCGCCTTGCCGCTCTTCTGGTATTTCGGCGTGCTTTCGGTCGATCACCTGATCGCCTTTACCGCCCTCGTCTTCGGGCTGGGCACGTTCACGAGCATCGCTTCGCTGCTGCTGGCCGAATATCAGCTCCGCCCCTATCCGCGCATCGCCGACCTGATGAAGCTCGGTTCGGCCGCGATCCTGGAGAATTTCGGATACCGCCAGCTCCACAATTTCTGGAGGCTGTGGGGCTGGTGGCAGTATCTCACCAAGCAGCACAGCTGGGGCGAGATGCCGCGGCAGGGCTTCCCGTCGACCTAAGTCCGGACGTCCTTCGCCACCGCGTCGAGGAGGCCGTTCACGAACGCCGCTTCCTTCTTGTCGTAAAAGGCCTTTGCGACATCGACATATTCCGAGATGATCGTCCCGGTGGGCACATCGATCCGGGCGGCGAGCTCGTAGGCGCCGGCGCGAAGGATCTGGCGCATCGGCCGGTCGAGGCGGGCGAGCGCCCAGCCTTCCGCGAGGCGGGCGGTGATCAGGGCGTCGATCTCGGCGGAGCGGGCGTGGACGCCGCTCACCACGTCGTCGAAGAAATCGACCTCCGCCTCGGCATATTGGGCGCCCTCGATGGTGGCACCGAGTCGGTGCTGGTGGAATTCGTGGAGGAGCACCGGGATCGGCGTCTCCTCCATCTCATGCTGGTAGAGCGCCTGAACGGCGGCGAGACGCGCGGCCGAGCGCGAACGGGAACGGGCGGAAGCGGAAACCATCGGCGGGGCCATACAGAAGCGGGCGGCGGGGTGGGAAGCCCCCCTGTGTCCGCCCGCCGCTCAGCCTTGCGTCTCGGCCAGGAACTCGCGGATCGCCGACGTGACGGTGCCGGGCTCCTCCCAGGTGATGAAGTGGCTCGCCGTCGGGGAGGTGACGATGCGCAGGTCCTCGACGTAATCGTCCAGGCCTTCGAGCTGCAGGGGGAGGAGCGCCGGGTCCTTGAGGCCCCAGACGACGAGCGTCGGCACGCGGACCTTGGGGAAGGGCGCATGGAACCAGGGCGGCAGCTTCGCCTCGACGCCGGGTGCGGGTACGTCGACCCGGCTCGCGCGGTACCAGTTCAGCATCGAGGTGAGGACGCCCGGCTGCTTCCATTCGTCGATATACTGCCGGCGCTCCTCCTCCGGCAGCTTGGTCGCATCCGAATGGCTGAGCAGGATCTTCTCGAGGAAGGCTTGGAGCCCCATCGCAACGATTCCGGCTTCCGCGAGCGGGCTCCTGAAGGCCGTGATGTACTGAGACGCTTCGCGCTGCGCTTCGTCCTCGATCAGCGACTTCTGGAAGATGAGCGGGTGCGGCGCGTTGACGATGACGAGCCGTCTGACGCGGATCGGATGCTGGAGCGCCGTCGCCCAGGCGGCCGCACCGCCCCAATCGTGGCCGACGAGCGTGAAATGCTCGATCCCGAGCGCGTCCATGAGCGCCATCGCGTCCTGGACGATCCTGCCGGTCTGATACTCGTCCACGCCTTCCGGCCGGTCCGACCCCGCGAAGCCGCGCTGGTCGGGCGCCACCACCCGGTAGTCGCGCGACAAATCCTCCATCTGGTTGCGCCACGTCCGGTGCGATTCCGGGAAGCCGTGGAGGAAGAGGATGGCGGGCGCGCCGTGGGGTCCGCCGTGCTGCACCTTCAAGGCGATGCCGGTGGAAAGCGCAATGCGCTCGGTGCGGAGTTCGGTCATGGATAGCTCACCGTCTTTGGGACTTCGGGGATGGGGATCCACTCTTTGCGGTCGTCGGGCGGCAGGTCGAAGCGGCCGGCCTTCCAGTCCTCGCGCGCCTGGCGGATGCGGTCGGGGTTCGACGACACGAAATTCCACCAGACGTGGCGGGGGCCGTCGAGCGGCGCGCCGCCGCAGAGCATGACTCGGGCGCCGCGGCCTGAGCGGAGGGTCGCGGCGAGGCCGGGGCTGAGGACGTAGAGGGTGAGCGGCTGGAGGGCGAGGCCGTCCAGCGTCGCTTCGCCTTCCGCGAGGTAGACGGCGCGCTCGTCCGCGTCCGCGTCCACCGGCATCGATCCGCCGGGGGCGAGCTGGACGTCTGCGTAGATGGTCTCGCTGTGGCAGGTTACGGGCGAGGTCTCGCCCCAGAGCGTCCCCATGACGACGCGGGCGCTGGCGCCGGAGCCGTGGACGAGCGGGAGCCGGTCCGCGGCCACATGCTCGAAGGCGGGGTCCACTTCCTCCTTGGCCTGCGGAAGGGCGAGCCAGGTCTGGATGCCGCTCAGCTCCGGTCCGGCGGGGCGCAGTCCCGCGGGCGAGCGCTCCGAGTGGCTGATGCCGCGCCCCGCCGTCATCAGGTTCACCGCGCCGGGCTCGATCGTCTGGAACGTGCCGAGCGAATCGCGGTGGTCGATGGCGCCGGCGAAGAGATAGGTGACGGTGGCGAGGTTGATGTGCGGGTGCGCGCGCACGTCGATGCCGCCGCCGGGCGGGAGGTGCGCCGGGCCCATCTGGTCGAAGAAGATGAAGGGGCCGATCGTGGTGCGCTCCTTGTGCGGAAGCGTGCGGTGCACCTTGAAGCCGCCGAGATCGTGCGTGACGGGCGCGAGGGTCTGGAGGATGAGGTCGTCTGGCATCTTTTTTCTCTAGCCGTCATTGCGAGCGAAGCGAAGCAATCCAGTGGGCGGCCGTGCGCGTTGCCGAGGCAGACTGGATTGCTTCGTCGCTAACGCTCCTCGCAATGACGCGGTGCGGTTATTCCCCCGGGGCCCTGGCCTCGATTGCGAGCGCGTGGACGCGCTCCTTGAGCAGATCGGCGAGCGCGGCGTTCACCGCCCGCTGGCGCTGAAGGCGGCTCATTCCGGCGAACGCACCGGCCACGATCCGCACCGTGAAGTGGCTTTCCCCGCTCCCGTCATGCCCGGCATGGCCGCGGTGCTTTTCGCTATCGTCGATGATCTCGAGATGGTCGGGAGCGAGCACGGCGCGCAGGCGTTGGTCGATTTCGGCCGCGACGGGCCCGGTGAAAGCATGGCTCATCGGGCCTATATAGGCCTCTTTGGATGGAAGGGCAGGTTCGGAACGTGGCGAGTGCGGGGAAACGCGAAACCCGGTTTCACGGGCGCTCGGAAGCGCAGGGATCGTGCTCGCATCCGGGCTGCGAAGGGCCGGGCGAGTTCCGCGCGCCTTCCGAGCGCGCGCCGAGCTTCGACGGCCCGGGCGACTGGCGCTGGATGTGTCTCGACCACATCCGCGCCTTCAACGCCGGCTACAATTATTTCGAAGGCATGAGCGCGGAGGAAATCTCCGCCTCGCAAAACGCCTATGGCGGCTGGGACCGCGAGACTCGCGCCTTCGCCACCGCGGGCGGCGATGCGCCGCCGCGCTGGGCCGAGTTCACCGATCCCCTGGACGCGATCGGCGCCCGCTTCCGCCGCGCGTCGGCCGAAGGGCCGCGCCACGACGGCCGGGAACTGAGCGAAAGCGACCGCAAGTCGCTGCGCGTCCTTGGTCTGGGCACCGACGCCGACCGGCGGGTCCTGAGGCGCCGCTACGCCGATCTCCTGCGCCGCTACCACCCCGACCATAATGGCGGCGACCGGGGCCATGAGAAAGCGTTGCAGGCCGTGATCGACGCCTATACGCAGCTCAAATCCCGCCCCGCCTTTGCGTGACTTTCGTGTGACCTTTACGCATGTTCAAGAGAGTGTGATGTCCGAATTAGCCAACGCCGATCCCGCCAGCCGGGGCGCCACGATCATGACGACGCCCGACAGGATGGTGAAGGTGCGCGACGCCTTCGGCATCGACAGCGACATGGAAGTGCCCGCTTTCTCGGAAGCGGACGAGCGCGTGCCGGATCTCGATCCCGCCTACGTCTTCGATCCCGACACGACGCTCGCCGTCGCCGCCGGCTTCGCCAAGAACCGCCGCGTCATGGTCCAGGGCTATCACGGCACGGGCAAGTCGACCCATGTCGAGCAGGTCGCGGCGCGGCTCAACTGGCCGCTCATCCGGATCAACCTCGATGCGCATATCAGCCGCATCGATCTCATCGGCCGCGACGCCATCGTGCTTCGCGAAGGCCAGCAGGTCACCGAATTCCGCGAGGGCCTGCTTCCCTGGGCGCTGCAGCACCCGGTCGCCCTCGTGTTCGACGAATATGATGCCGGCCGCCCGGACGTCATGTTCGTCATCCAGCGCGTTCTGGAAACGGAAGGCAAATTGACCCTGCTCGACCAGAACCGGGTGATCCGTCCCAACCCCTGGTTCCGCCTGTTCGCGACCACCAACACGATCGGTCTGGGCGACACGACCGGCCTCTACCACGGCACCCAGCAGATCAATCAGGGCCAGATGGACCGCTGGAACATCGTGGTGACGCTCAATTACCTGCCCGCCGAGGTGGAAGCGCGGATCGTCCTCGCCAAGTCGGGCGAATACGATCATGTCGGCGGCCGCCAGGAAGTCGAGCGCATGGTGAAGGTCGCCGAGATGACCCGCTCGGGCTTCATCAACGGCGACATTTCGACGGTGATGAGCCCGCGCACGGTGATCAGCTGGGCCCAGAACGCCCTCATCTTCGACGACGTCGGCTTCGCCTTCCGCCTCACCTTTTTGAACAAGTGCGACGAGGCCGAGCGGACCATCGTCGCCGAATATTATCAGCGCGTCTTCGGCAAGGACCTGCCGGAGAGCGCCGCGGCCCGGGCGTGAGGTTTCCCTCTCCCACTTCGGGAGAGGGGGGGGCCCATTGCGCCAGCAATGGGGGGGTGAGGGCACGCACGTTCGTGTTCCAGCCCCGGTCTTCGTGCCCTCACCCTCCCACCCGCCTGCGGCGGGCGGGCCCCTCCCTCTCCCGCAAGGGGAGAGGGTAGATGGCCACCGACAATCCGATCGACGCGTTTCGCCAGGCGCTGGCGGGGGCAGCGCGGGCGATTGCGCGGGATCCGGATGTCGAGCTTGGGCTGACGGCGGAAGCGCCGGGGACGAACGGGAAGGCGATCAAGGCCCCGATGCCGGGGCGCTCGCTCCCCGAGCGCGAAGTGGCGGAAGCGCGCGGCTTCGCGGATGCGGCGGCGCTGAGGCTTCGGCACCACAATGCGGCGCTCCACGCCCGCGGCACGCCGGCGGACGAAGTCGCCCGCGCCGTCTTCAACGCGGCCGAGCAGGCGCGGGTCGAAGCGATCGGGGCGCGGACGATGGCCGGCGTGCGCGCAAACCTCGCCCAGCTCACCGAAATGCGGATGCGGACCGACCCGCTGACCCGCGCGCGGGTGGCGGAGGAAGTGCCGCTTTCGACGGCGCTCGGCCTGATCGTGCGCGAGCGCCTGACCGGCGAAGCGCCGCCCGAGGCAGCGCGCGCCGCTCTGTCGCTGGTTTCCGAGTGGATCGAGGAGAAGGCCGGCCCCGATCTCGACGCGCTGTCGCTGGTGCTCGACGACCAGGCCGCCTTCGCGCAGATGCTCGGCCGTGTGCTCCAGGACCTGGAGCTCGTCGAAGGCGACATGACGCCCGAGGAGGATCCCGACAGCGGCGACGAAAGCGCGGAGGACGATCAGAACAAGGACGGCGAAGGCGACGAGGACGAGCAGGAGGACGACGCCTCCGGCCAAGGCCAGGCCGAGATGCGCCCGGAACAGGGCGAGGGCGGCGATCAGGACACGGAAACCGACTGGTCTGAAGAGGACATGGACTCCTCCGAACAGGCGATGGGCGAGGAAGGCGACGAAGGCATCGTCCCGACCCGCCCGAACCGGCCGCTCTCCGATCTCCCGCCGCAATTCGACTACCGGATTTTCACCGGCCAGTATGACGAGGTCGTCGAAGCCACCGAGCTCTGCGACGAGGAGGAGCTGGGGCGCCTGCGCGCCTATCTCGACCAGCAGCTCGTTCATCTCCAGTCGGCGGTGACCAAGCTCGCCAACCGCCTCCAGCGCAGGCTGATGGCGCAGCAGTCGCGAAGCTGGGACTTCGACCAGGAGGAGGGCATACTCGACGCGGCGCGGCTCGCGCGCGTCATCGTCAATCCTGCCCACTCGCTCTCCTACAAGGTCGAGCGGGACACGGACTTCCGCGACACGGTCGTCACCCTGCTCATCGACAATTCGGGCTCGATGCGCGGGCGGCCGATCTCGATCGCGGCAATTTCGGCCGACATCCTCGCTCGCACGCTCGAGCGCTGCGGGGTCAAGGTCGAGATATTGGGCTTCACCACCCGCGCCTGGAAGGGCGGGCAGAGCCGCGAGCGCTGGCTGAGCGAAGGCCGGCCGCCCAATCCCGGCCGCCTCAACGATCTTCGCCACATCGTCTACAAGCAGGCGGACGATCCCTGGCGCCGGGCGCGCAGGAATCTCGGCCTGATGATGCGCGAGGGCCTCCTCAAGGAGAATATAGACGGCGAGGCCCTGCTCTGGGCGCACGGCCGCCTGATCGCGCGCTCGGAGGAGCGCAAGATCCTGATGGTGATCTCGGACGGCGCCCCGGTCGACGATTCGACCCTGTCGGTGAACAGCGGCACCTATCTGGAGCGGCACCTTCGGCAGGTGATCGGCTGGATCGAGGAGCGCTCCCCCGTCGAGCTCATCGCCATCGGCATCGGCCATGACGTGACACGTTATTATGAGCGCGCGGTGACGATCATGGACGCCGAGCAACTGGGCGGCACGATGATCGGCCAGCTGGCGGACCTGTTCGACGCGCCGGGGGTTTGAGGGGATCGGCCGGGCGGCGGAAGCCCACACGCCGTCATTGCGAGGAGCCCTTCGACGCCGCCTGCGGCGGCGCTCAGGATAAACTGCCGCTTCGCGGCAGGGACGAAGCAATCCAGTGGACGGCGGAGACCCGCACCGAGGCCCGCTGGATTGCTTCGCTGCGCTCGCAATGACGGAGTGGGGTGCAACCGGGCCGGCGCCTTTTTTCCCGCCGCTTCAACCCGCCCCATGCCCCGCATGGGGCGAAAAGAATTCGGGGCTGCCACTCTAGAGAATGGCAGCCCCGCCCTCGTTACGCGACGCGAGGGATCTCGTGAAACTCGTTTCGTCTTGAAGCCCTTATGCGGGGAAGCGCTTGAGTCGCCCCTGAATGGACCCGTAAGCGGCCATTCATGGTGAAACGGCGCAAAGGTCCGGACAGGAAAGCGCGGATCGCGACCGTGCTGGCGAGCGCGTTCCTGCTCGGCACCTTCGCCTGGCCCGACGAAACGCCGCCCCCGCCCCGCCCCGCCGACACCGTCATGCACGCCGAGCCGGTGCCGCTCGACCGCGCCGACCCTGGGCGGCGGCGCCTCGGCGGCCTCGTCTTCCTCGAAGGCTGGCGCCTCAGGAGTTCGGACGTCCGCCTCGGCGGCATCTCGGCCATGCATGTCGAGGACGGCCAGGTGCTTGCGCTGAGCGACGCCGGCAGCCTGTTCCGCTTTCCCGTGCCGGCCCAAGCGGGCGCGCTGCCGCTCAACATCAGCCGCGTGGCGCGCGGCCCCGGCTCCGGGCGCCGCAAGGGGGACCGCGACGGCGAATCGATGACGGTGTCCGGCGACGACGTCTGGGTTGCCTGGGAAGGCCGCAACGCCATCTGGCGCTACCGTCGGAGCGACTGGTCCGCCGGGGCGGCTGCCGAGCCGAAGGCGATGGAGCGCTGGCCTTCGATGCGCGGACCGGAAGCGATGGCGCGGCTGGCGGACGGGCGCTTCCTGATCTTCGGCGAAGGCCATTTGGCGGCAGACGGCACGACTCCGCTGCTGCTGTTCGAAGGCGATCCCGCCGAAGCCGCGACGCGCACCGTCGCCCTTCGCTACCGCCCGCCTGCGGGATACCGCCCGACCGACGCCGCCTTGCTGCCGGACGGGCGCCTCCTGGTTCTCAACCGCCGCTTCCGGCTGCTCAGCGGCTTTTCGGCCATATTGTCGGTGGCGGAGCTGCCGCGCCGCTACCGCGCGGGCGCAATTCTGGAAGCGCGCGAGCTCGCCGCCTTTTCAGGCTCGATCACCGGCGACAATCTGGAGGCGTTGAGCGTGACGCGCGAAGGGGCCCGGACGATCGTCTGGATCGCGTCGGACGACAATTACACGCCCTTCCTGCAATGGACCTTGCTGCTGAAGTTCGCGCTGGCGGAGTGAAACGCAAACGCCCGCCGTCATCCCCGGGGAAGCGGGAATCCAGCGGGCGGCATAAGTGAGTGGAAGCGTCGTCCGGAGGGACGGGCGGCGTTTAGGCTGCGGCCGCTTCGGCTGCGCTCGTCTGCTTCTTCGCGATCTCGCGCTTCAGGCGGCGGGCGCGCAGGCTCAGCGAATCGTCCTTGGTCTTGAGCAGCCAATTGTCCAGGCCGCCGACATGCTCGACCGAACGAAGGCCGTTCATCGACACGCGCAGGCGCACCGAGCGGCCGAGCAGGTCGGACATCAGCGTCACATCCTGCAGGTTCGGCAGGAAGGTGCGCTTGGTCTTGTTGTTGGCGTGGGAAACGTTGTGGCCCACCTGCCGGCCCTTGCCGGTCAGTTCGCAAATGCGCGACATGTCGATTCTCGTCCTGGATGAAGGCGGGGCAAGGCCCGCCGAAGCGGTCGCGAGATAGCTGCGGGGGGCGGGCGCGTCAACCTCTTAGGGGCGCGGCGGGAGTCGTTGCGGTGCCGCAGCCAAGCGGGTACGCTTCCCCCGTCCTGGCTGCGGCCACACCGGAGGAACGATATGCTGCGCAAACTCCTGCTCCTGCTCGCGCTCCTGATCATTGCCGCGATCGGGCTGGTGGTGGCCGGCATCGTCGATCTGAACTGGAGCGGCAACCGCGGCGAGCCGGTCGAAGTCCGGATCAACCCGGTCGAGGTCGGAACGACCAACACGACCGTGCCGGTGCCGGTGGTCGGCACCGAGCAGCGCCAGGTCCAGACGCCGACGCTCAGGGTCAATGACGGCTCGGGCCAGCAGCCGGCCCAGCCGGCGCCGCAGCCGCAGGGCAACGCGCAGTAAGGGCTTGGCCGGCTCCGGCCGATGAGCTTCCCCTTGCCCGAACCGATGCGGATCGCGCTCGACGAAGCGCGCGCCGCGGCCGGGGCGGGCGAAGTGCCGGTCGCGGCCGTGGTGAGCCGCGGCGGCGCGGTGCTCGCCGTGGGCCGCAACCGGATGCGGGAACTCAACGATCCGACCGCCCATGCGGAGGTGGTTGCGATGCGCGCCGCCGCCGCGGCCCTCGGCGAGCCGCGCCTCGACGGCTGCGACCTTTGGGTGACGCTCGAGCCCTGCGCCATGTGCGCCGGCGCGATCGCGCTGGCGCGGGTGCAGCGCCTTTATTTCGCCGCGTCCGATCCCAAGGGCGGTGCCGTCCTCCACGGCCCCCGCCTCTTCGCGCAGCCGACCTGCCACCACGCGCCCGAAGTCTATCCCGGCATCGGCGAAGCGGAAGCCGCCGAGATGCTCCGCACCTTCTTCCGCGACCGCCGCTGAATTAGTCGCCGCGTGGCGCGGCCGGGCGCCATTCGTAGGAAAAGGACGCCGAAGTGACATCTGGCACCGGATTGCCGTCCGCATCACGCGCCGGCCGGTAGCGGTATCTCTGCTCGACGAGGCGGCAGGTGTTCGCATCGACGGCAGGATCGCCGCTGGAGCCGGTGACCCGGCAGCCGGCGACCCGCCCGTCCGCAGCGATCTCGATGCGGACGCGGACGGTGCCGTTGAACGCCCGCCGGCGCAGCGCCCTGAAATAATCTTCCTCGCCGGAGATTGAGCCGGCGATCTTCTGCGCCCTCATCGGACGTCCGCCGCCGCCGGTGCCGCTTCCGCCGCGCCCCGCGCCCGCGCCGCTGCCTTCGCCGCCAGCGCCTGTCCCTGTGCCGGGCGTGGTCGAGGCTCCGGCGTCGCGGGCGCTGCCGGTGGGAAGCGGCTTGGGCTCCGGCGCGGCGCGGACGGGCGAGCGCGGCGCCTCACGCGGGGCGACGACGGGGGAGGGGCGGGACTTGAGGCTCGGCGGCGCGGCGGCGCCTTCCGGGTCGGGGATCCGGACCGGCGCCGGCACGGTGCGCTCCGGCGGCGGCGGGGGCGGCGGATCGGGCGCGATGGCGACGACCTGGAGACGCGTCTCGACGGCGCGGACGAAATCGACGGCGAGGCCGCTCACGATCCCCCACGCGATGAGCGCGTGAAGCGCGGCCACCAGAATGGCGGCGCGGACGCGTCCGGTGCGGTCGGGAGGGGCGGTGAAGCTCGCCATCGGGCAGGGGCCAAGGAAAAGGGGCGCCGGGTTCTCCCCGACGCCCCCTTGTCCTTTCAGCCGCTTGAAAGCGGATCAGGCGCCGGTGGTCGCCGGGACGATCCGGATCTCGACGCGGCGGTTCTGCTGGCGGTCGGCCTCGGTCCGCTCCGGATTGACCAGGAGCTGGCTCTCGCCGTAGCCGCGGGCCGCGATGCGGACCTGCTGGACGCCGCGCATGCCCAGATAGCTGGAGACCGCCTGGGCGCGCCGCTCGGACAGCGACTGGTTGTAGGCGTCGGTGCCCGTGCTGTCGGTGTGGCCGAGCACGTCGATCAGGGTCGAGGGATAGGCGATCAGCGTCTGCGCGACTTCGTCGAGGACGGGCCGGAACTGCGCCTGCACGTCCGCCTGGTTGTGGGCGAAGGTGATGCCGGACGGCATGGTGAGGACGAGCTCGTCGCCCTGGCGCTCGACGACCACGCCGGTGCCGGCGGTGCGGCGCTTCAGCTCCTGCTCCTGCCGGTCCATATACTGGCCGACGGCGGCGCCCGCGATCGCGCCGACGCCTGCGGCGACGATGCGCTCCGTGCGGTCGCGGCGGCCGCCGATCAGGTCGCCGAGAAGATAGCCGCCGACCGCGCCGAGGCCGCCGCCGATCACGGTCCTGGTCGGGAACTCGCGCTCGCCGGTCTCCGGATTGGTGACGCAGGCGGCGGTGCCCGTGAGAAGAAGAGCGGCGAAGGCCGCGGTGAAACGCTTGGACATACTGATTCCTTTCCCGAAGGTGGGTCTTTCCCAAAAGATGGGGTGAACGGGGAAGCTAACCGCCATCATGCAACCTATGTTCCACATCCGGCTTGAACCGGACCTGAGGAACAGGTTGTCGGGGCGAAAGCTTAAGCGCTAAACGTCGGCACCCGCTCATGGCTCCCCTTCCCCCAAACCTCGCCCCCTTCCCCTGGCTCGACGCGCTGCTCATCCTGCTGCTCGTCGGGGTGAACGGCATGTTCGCCATGTCGGAGCTGGCGATCGTCTCGGCCCGCCGCCCGCGGCTCAAGGCGATGGCGAAGCGCGGGCGGCGCGGCGCGCAGACCGCGCTGGACCTCGGCGCGGACCCCGGCCGGTTTCTCTCCACGGTGCAGATCGGCATCACCATGGTCGGCATCATCGCCGGCGCTTATTCGGGCGCGCGGCTCGGCGGCCCGGTCGGCCAGCGCCTCGAATGGATGGGCCTCGATCCGGCGACGGCGCAGACCGCCGGCTTCGCCCTCGTCATCGTCCTCACCACTTATGCGTCGCTGGTGATCGGCGAACTGGTGCCCAAGCAGTTCGCCCTCCGCGCGCCGGAAGGGATCGCGTCCGTGATGGCGCCGCCGATGCTCTGGCTCGCCCGCGCCACCGCGCCCTTCGTCTGGCTGCTCGACAAGACCAGCGCCGGCATCTTCCGCCTGCTCCGCCTCCAGCGCGACACCGACCAGAGCGTCACCGCCGAAGAACTCCACATGGTCGTCGCCGAAGCCCACCATGCCGGCGTGATCGAGGAGAGCGAGCGGGCGATCATCTCGGGCGTCGTCCGCCTCGCCGACCGTCCGACCCGCGAAGTGATGACGCCCCGCACGGACGTCGACTGGATGGACATAGAAGCGACGCCCGAGGAGATTCGCGAAACCTTTCGGGAGACGCCGCACAGCCGCCTTCCCGTCGCGGAAGGCTCGGTCGACAAGATCGTCGGCGTCGTCCAGGCGCGCGACATCGTCGGCGCCCTGATCGAGGGCCGGCCACTCGACCTTCGCGCCCTGATGCGCTCGGCGCCGGTCATTCCCGACCAGATGGACGCCATGGACGCGCTCGTCGTACTTCGCGATTCGGACGTGCCGATGGCGTTCGTCCACGACGAATACGGCCATTTTGACGGCCTGGTGACGCCCGCCGATCTTCTAGCCGCTTTGGCCGGCGCATTCGCCTCCAATTCGGCGAGCGACTCCGATCCGCCGCTGGTCGAGCGCGAGGACGGAAGCTGGCTGGTCTCGGGCTCGCTCTCGGCCGACGCGCTCGGCGACCAGCTCGGCGTCCCGCTCCCGGAAGACCGCGATTATGCGACGGTGGCGGGATTCGCCTTGTCCGTGCTGAAGCACATTCCGGAAACCGGCGAGCGCTTCGATTATCGCGACTGGCGCTTCGAGATCGTCGACATGGACGGCCGCAAGATCGACAAGCTCATCGCCGAACCGGTGGTGCGGGAGGATTGAGTAGTGGGCGCGTCGCCAAACGCCCTGCCGTCATGCCGGACTTGATCCGGCATCCACCTTCTTCTTCACCGCGGCGCCACCAAGAAGAAGGTGGACCCCGGATCAAGTCCGGGGTGACGC
>DASQND010000004.1:0-19639 GCA_035645215.1 Allosphingosinicella sp. | reverse complement strand
ACCTCCGCGCGACCAGTCGCCCGCGCCGCCGCCATCGTCAACGATCCGTTGCATGAGCGCCGCTGCCCGCTCGCGGGAACGGCGAATCGGCCTGGAATTCCAGTGCTTTGTGCCTTCGCCGCGGGCGCTGCCGCTACTGTGCGCGAGGCCAAACCTCTGAATTTACAAAGTTTTTACGTTCGTTCCTCGCTTCATCGCCCGCGTTAACCATTTCGTCCGAAATAAGGCGGCGGTGAGTTGCGCCGCGGCGCCGCTTCGGTCAGGGACACTCCAGCAAGAGCGAAAACGCGAAAGCAGGCGCTGCCGAGAGCTCAAGGAGCCGGCAGTTTCCAGCGAGACGGGGGCTCGATCGGAAGATGCGCGAGTGCGCATCCGGGGGATCGGCATACCGCACAGACAGAACGAGGACAGATGATCCGCACGTTTCGTGCCGCGGCCATTGCCGTGGCGACCTTCGGCTGCGCCCTTCTGATCGGCACCGGCGTCAGCGCTCCGGCGCCCGGCATGGCCGCTTCGACCGCCATGACGTTCTCGGGCACGCTCGAGCAGCAGGTCGCCGCCGCCGCCCGCGTCGAAACCGACGATCAGGAGCAGGATTGCCTCGCCAGCGCAGTCTATTTCGAAGCGCGCGGCGAACAGCTTCAGGGCCAGCTCGCCGTCGCCGACGTGGTGCTGAACCGCACCGCCTCGCCCAAATATCCCGATACCATCTGCGAAGTCGTCGAGCAGCCCTGGCAGTTCTCCTTCGTCAACGCGACGGGCCGCATTCCGGAGGCGAACCGCTCCTCCGAAGCGTGGCGCAATGCCGTCGCCATCGCCCGCATCGCGCAGGCGGACAGCGCCCAGGCCGTCGATACGGACGTCCTCTGGTACCATGCCGATTATGTCAGCCCGAGCTGGGGCCGCCGCCTCGCCCGCCAGGACAAGATCGGCCTTCACATCTTCTACAGCTGAGTGTGCTCGAGGACCGGCTGACGCAGCGTCCTGAAGGTCGCCGAGTAGCGGAGCGCGCCGACGGGGGCGAGGCTGTGCTCCCACTCGGTCCGGGCGGCTCCCCGCAGCAGATAGGCTGAGCGCGGAGCCGCCCGAAGCACGTGGCGCTCCCACTTCGTGCCCTGTTTTCGGCGGAAGCGGAGCGGCGCCTCCGACAGGAGCGAGACGCCGACCACGTCGCCGAAGACCGGCCGGTCGCGGTGCCAGCCGAGGCCGGCGCCGACCTCATATTCGATGAGCAAGGCGTGGACGAGGTCGTCCGGCGCCAGGCCCGCGAACGCGGCGGCCTTGGCACGCAGGGGGAGGAGCCACTCCGGCATCGCCTCCGCCTCGGCCAGGCCCGAGCCGTCGAAGCGGTACTGCATTCCGAACGAGACGGTGCGGCGCTTGCCGAGGAACCCCTGGAACTCGAACGGGGCGAAGGGCAGCGTCCGTAAGCGATCCACCAGCGCCGCTTCCTCCTCGGCCGAGATCAGCTCCGGCCGGTAGGCGAGCCCCTCGGGCCCCGCGGCCGCCGGCGCGGACGCCTCGAACATGCTCAGTTGATCCGGCTTCATCGCTCGCCTCAACGCCCGAACCATATTCCGGGTTGACGAACCCCAGCAAAATCTGTGAGTTGCGCGCCGTGATGAAAGCCGACGCGATCATTCTGCCGGTCCAAGGCGCCGTTTTCGTGGCCGCCGGCGTGCGCGCGCAGGCCTGGCTTTGGTGGCACGAGACGGATTCCGCCGCGGCCCGCGCCCATCGATGGTGATGACCTTTTAAAAAAGGTCTGACTTCCAACCGAACGGCCCGCCGCAACCCGGCGGGTTTTTTATTGCCCATCGAACGCCCAAGGATCGCCGCCATGTTTCGCAACGACACTCTCGCCCGCACCGACGACCGAAGCGCGGCGGTTCCGCAACCGGTCGTGTCTCCCGACGCGGCGCTTCACCGCCTGTTTGCGGGCGCGGACCTTTCGCAGGAGGAATCGGAAGGACTCTTCGCCGAGCTGGTCGGCGGCAGACTGGTGGAGCCGTTCATCGCCGCCATGCTGATCGCGCTGCGCTTCAAGGGCGAGACGGCGGAAGAGATGATCGGCGCCGCCCGGGCTCTGCGCGCCGCAGACGCGCCGTTCGAGCGGCCGGACTATCTGTATGCCGACACGTGCGGGACGGGCGGCGACGGATCGTCGCTGATCAACGTTTCGACCGCCGTCGCCTTCGTCTGCGCCGCCGCCGGCCTGCCGATCGCCAAGCACGGTAACCGGTCGGTCACCTCCCCCTGCGGCTCGGCGGACGTGCTGGAGCAACTGGGCGTGAAGCTCGACGTGTCCGCGGACGTCTCGCGGCGCGCACTCGACGAGACCGGCGTCTGCTTCCTCCTCGCGCCGCTCTACCATCCCGGCCTTCGGCACGCAGCGCCGGTCCGCCGCGCGCTCAAGGTCCGCACGATCATGAACCTGCTCGGCCCCTGCCTCAATCCCGCCGAGCCGCAGGTGCAATTGCTCGGCGTCGCCGAAGCGCGGCACATGGAGCCGGTGGCGCGGACGCTCGATTCGCTCGGGGTGCGCAACGCCCTCGTCGTCCACGGCTCGGGAATCGACGAAATGGCGCTTCACGGCGAGACGCAGGCGATCCGGGTCTCCGAAGGCACTTTCGAGCCGATCACCATCGTGCCCGAAGATGCAGGCCTTTCCCGCCGCTCGCTCGATGATCTGAAGGGCGGCGGCCCGGCCGAGAATGCCGCGCGCATGGCCGCCTTGCTCAAGGGCAAGGGCAGCCCCGCCGAAGTGGGCGCCGTCGCCTTCAACGCCGGCGCGCTGCTGATGACGGCGGGCGTTGCACCGGACCTCAAGGAAGGCGTTGCGCGGGCCAGGGACGCGCTGGCCTCGGGCGAGCCATTCCGGATCCTCACCCGCCTTGCCGAGGCGACCCATGGCTGAGGGCGTTCTCGGCGAGATCGTCGCCAGGAAGCGCGTGGACGTCGCCGCCCGCCTCGCCGGCGCGAGCCTCGCGGACCTGCGCAGCCGGGCCGAGCCGACGCGGCGGAGCCTTCGCGCCGCGCTCGCCCGGCCGGGCGCCCGCTTCATCATGGAGGTGAAGCGCGCTTCGCCGTCCGGCGGCGCGATCCGCGCCGGCGCCGATCCGGCCGCGATCGCCCGCGCCTACGCGCCGTCGGCGGCGGCGATCAGCGTCCTCACCGACGCGCCCTATTTCGGGGGCTCCCTGGATGATCTGGCCGCGGTTCGCCGCGCGTATGACGGCCCGATCCTCGCCAAGGATTTCGTCGTCGACCCGCGCCAGATCGCCGAAGCCCGCCTCCACGGCGCCGACGCGGTGCTGGTCATGCTGTCCGTCCTTTCGGACGAGGAAGCGGCCACCATGCTCGCCGAGGCGGCCTCGCTCGGCATGGACGCTTTGGTCGAAGCCCATGATGAAGCGGAAGTGCGCCGCGCCGTGGCGCTCGGTGCGCTGATCGTCGGCATCAACAATCGTGACTTGAAGACGCTGAAGGTCGATCTCGCGGTGACGGAACGGCTCGCCGCGCTTGTCCCGGCGGACCGCCTGCTGGTCAGCGAGAGCGGCATCGCCGCGCGCGCGGACGTGGAGCGACTCGCCCCCCATGCCGACGCCTTCCTGGTCGGCTCGTCGCTGATGCGGGCCGAAGACCCCGCCGCCGCCGCCCGCGCGCTCGCCTACGGCCGGGTCAAGGTCTGCGGCCTGACCGACTCCGCGGACGTCCGGATGGCGGCGGCGCAGGGCGCCACCTATGCGGGCCTGATCATGGTCCCGAACACGCCGCGCGCCCTCGATCTCCAACAGGCCCAGCCGCTCGCCGCCGCTGCGGCCGAGGCGGGGCTCAGCGCGGTGGGCGTGTTCCGCAACGAGAAGCTGATGCAGGTCGCGCAAAGCGCCAGCGCGCTCGGCCTCGATGCCGTCCAGCTCCACGGCGACGAGGATGCGGCCTATATCAAGGGCCTGCGCCCGCTTCTTCCCGCCGGCACCGAAATCTGGGCGGCGGGCGCGGTCGGCGACGACGTGCCCGCGCCGCGCCCGGGCAGCGACCGCATCCTCTTCGACACGGCGGTGAACGGCCGCTCCGGCGGCACCGGCCGGGCGTTCGACTGGTCGCGGATCGAGGGGCGGCCGGAGCTTGCGGACGGCATTCTCGCCGGCGGGCTCAACCCGGACAATGTCCGCGAAGCCGCCGCGCTCGGCGCCTATGCGCTCGATGTCAGCTCCGGCGTCGAAGCGGCGCCCGGACGAAAGGAAGAAACCAGGATGCAGGCCTTTTTCGACGCGCTGCGCGTCCCCGACCGGCGGGAGCCGCGCTCATGCTGACGTCCGGCCGCTTCGGCGCCTATGGCGGCGCCTATGTTCCCGAAATCCTGATGCCGGCGCTGGAGGAGCTCGAAGCCGCCTTCCTCGCCGCGCAGGAGGATGAGGATTTCCAGGCCGAGCTCCACGCTCTGCTCACCAAATATGCGGGCCGCCCGACGCCGCTCACCCGCTGCGCCCGGCTCGGCGCGGGGACCAAGGCGCGCATCTACCTGAAGCGCGAGGATCTTCTCCACGGCGGCGCGCACAAGACCAACCAGGTGCTCGGCCAGGCCCTGCTCGCCCGCCGCATGGGCAAGAAGCGCATCATCGCCGAAACCGGCGCCGGCCAGCACGGCGTCGCCACCGCGCTCGCCGGCGCGCTGTTCGGCATTCCGACCCGCATCTACATGGGTGCGCACGACGTCGAGCGGCAGCAATTGAACGTCTTCCGAATGGAGCTGATGGGCGCCGAAGTGATCCCGGTGGAAAGCGGCGGCCGCACCCTGAAGGACGCGGTCAATGAGGCGCTCCGGGATTGGACGGCGAGCTTCGCCGACACCCATTATCTCCTCGGCACCGTCGCCGGACCGCACCCGTTCCCGCTCATGGTCCGCGAATATCAGCGCGTCATCGGCAAGGAAGCGCGAGTACAGATCATGGAGGAGGAAGGCCGGCTTCCCGATGCGGTGATCGCCTGCGTCGGCGGCGGGTCGAACGCCATGGGCATGTTCTCGGACTTCGTCGGCGACGAGGGCGTGCGCCTTATCGGCGTCGAAGCGGCGGGAAAGGGGCTCGACGGCGCGGAGCACGGCGCGACCCTGCTGCGCGGCCGGCCGGGCATCCTCCACGGCGCCGAAACCTACGTCCTCCAGGACGAGGACGGGCAGATCGCCGACAGTTGGTCGGTATCCGCCGGGCTCGATTACCCCGCCGTCGGGCCGGAACATGCTCATCTGAAAGACAGCGGCCGCGCCGAATATGTCGGCTGCACCGATCAGGACGCGCTCGATGCCTTTGCGCTCCTCGCCCGCTCGGAAGGGATCATCTGCGCGTTCGAGAGCGCCCATGCCCTCGCGCACGCGCTGAAGATGGCCGAAGCGGCCGAGGAGGAGACCGTGATCGTCGTCAACCTGTCCGGCCGCGGCGACAAGGACATGAACCAGGCGCAGACCCTGCTGAGGCCGAGCGCATGAGCCGCTATCATGCCATGTTCTCCCGCCTCGAGGCGGCGGGCGAGGGGGCGTTCGGCGCCTTCGTCATGCTCGGCGATCCTGGCCTCGAGGAAAGCGCCGCCATCCTCGACGCGCTCGTCGAGGGCGGCGCCGACATGCTCGAAGTCGGAATCCCCTTCTCGGACCCGATCGCCGACGGCCCCGTCATCCAGGCTGCCGCCGAGCGCGCCATTGCGGCGGGCGTCACGCCGGCCGCCTGCTTCCGGCTCCTCACCGATTTCCGCGCCCGCCATCCGGACGTCCCGGTCGGCATTCTGACCTACGCCAATCTCGTGCTGGCGAGGGGCCGCGACGCCTTTTACCGCGCGGCGGCGGAAGCCGGTGTGGACAGCGTCCTCGTCGCCGACGTTCCGGTCCTGGAAGCCCCGCCTTTCGCCGAAGCCGCCCGCGCCCACGGCGTCGCGCCCGTCCTGATCGCCGCCCAGAACACGCCCGACGCCACCCTGCGCCGGGTCGCGTCGATGGGCGAAGGCTACACCTACTGCGTCGCCCGCTCCGGCGTGACCGGCGCCGGTGAGGACGTCGCCTTCGACCACAAGGCGATGCTCTCGACGCTGGCTCAGAACCTCGCCCCGCCGCCCGTCTTCGGCTTCGGCATTTCGAAGCCGGAGCACGTCCGCGCGGCCATGGACGCAAGCGCTGCCGGCGTCATCTCCGGCTCGGCGATCGTCGCACTGATGGAAGCGCACCGGAGCGATCCGGCCCCGCCGCTGCGAACGTTCGTGGCCGGCATGAAGGCCGCGACGCGAACGGCTTGAGGATCGCGCCCCCTTACATTATGTAAGGCACATGCCGCCAGCCATCGCCACAGTGACCTCCAAAGGTCAGATCACAGTCCCCGCTCGGATGAGGGATCGTCTGCGCCTGCGTCCCGGAAGCAAGATCGTCTTCGAGGAGCAGCCGAACGGCGACTTCGTCATCCGCAAGAAAACGGGCGACATCATGGACTTGAAAGGCATGTTCCCGAAGCCGGAACGGCCGCTCTCGATCGAAGAATTGGACGATGCTCTCGCGAGGGAAGTGAGCGAACGCGATGCGCGCTCTCGACAGTAACGTCCTGCTTCGGCACCTGATGCAGGACGACCCCGGTCAGTCGCCTGCCGCTACCCGCTTCCTTTCCGAAGAGTTGACCGAGCAGGAGCCGGGCTTCGTCTCCATTGCAGTGCTATGCGAAACGGTCTGGACGCTGAAGGGACATTATGGCGAAGCGGGGCGGGAGCGTGTGGACGGCGCGGTCCGGGGCCTGATCAACTCCAGCCGGATCGTGGTTGCGGAAGAGCAGGTGGTAGCCTCCGCCCTCACCGCTGGAGCGGATCTTATCGATGCCCTTATCCACGCGCTCGGGCGCGCCGCCGGGTGCTCGGAGACAGTGACCTTCGACCGCCGCTTTGCGCGGGCGCCGGGCGTTCGGCTGCTCACGGCCTGAACCCGGCGCTATAAGCAGGCGCATGCCGGATCGAGTCCCGCATGCGCACCGCTTCAGCGCGTAAACTTCTCCCCCGCCTCCGCCTTCCTCACGAGAAGCTCGGAGAGCTGGAAGTCGGCGCCGAGGCGGTCCTGCTGGCGGCGTATGCCTTCGAGGATCTTGGGGAGGCCTTCCGTGTCCGCCCAGAACATCGGGCCGCCGCGGTAGACCGGCCAGCCGTAGCCGTAGATCCAGACCACATCGATGTCCGACGCGCGCTGGGCAAAGCCGCCTTCGAGGATCAGCGCGCCCTCGTTCACCATCGTGTAGAGGGTGCGCTCGACGATCTCCTGGTCGCTTATCTCACGTGCCTCGACGCCTTCGCGTGTCCGGAACTGCTCGATGATCTCCTGGACCTTGGGCGACGGGGAGGGGCGGCGCTTTTCGTCGTAATCGTAGAAGCCGGCATTCTTCTTCTGGCCCCAGCGGTCGATCGCGCAGAGCGCGTCGCGGATGTTCTCGACGCGCGAGGGATCGCGGTGCCAGCCGATGTCGACGCCGGCGAGATCGGCCATCTGGAACGGCCCCATCGGCATTCCGAATTCGACATGGACGCGGTCGACCTGTTCGGGCGTGGCGCCTTCGAGGAGGAGGCGCATCGCCTGCGTCTGGCGCGGGATCAGCATGCGGTTGCCGATGAAGCCGTAGCAGACGCCCGCCACCACCGCGACTTTGCGGATCTTCTTGGCGAGCTGCATGGCGGTGACCAGTACGTCGGGCGCCGTCTTCGCGCCGCGCACCACTTCGAGCAGCTTCATGACGTTCGCCGGCGAGAAGAAGTGGAGGCCGACCACATCCTCGGGACGCGAGGTGGACGCCGCGATCTCGTCGATGTTCAAATAGGAGGTGTTGGAGGCGAGGATCGCGCCGGGCTTGCAGATGCGGTCGAGCTTGCCGAAGACTTCCTTCTTCACGTCCATATTCTCGAACACCGCTTCGATGACGAGGTCGCAATCGGCGAGGTCCTCGAGGCTGAGCGTGGGCGTGAGGAGGCCCATCGCGCCTTCCACCTGGTCGGCGGTGAAGCGGCCCTTGGCGGCAGAGGCTTCGTAATTCTTGCGCACGACGCCGACGCCGCGGTCGAGCGCTTCCTGCTGCTGCTCGACGATGGTGACGGGAATGCCGGCCGAGAGGAAGTTCATCGAAATGCCGCCGCCCATCGTGCCCGCGCCAATCACGCCGACCTTGCGGACGTCGCGCGGCGCGGTGCCTTCGGGCAGGCCCTCGATCTTCGCGGCCTTGCGCTCGGCGAAGAAGAAATATTGCTGGGCGCGCGCCTGGGTGCCGCTCATCAGCTCCATGAAGAGCTGGCGTTCGGTCATCACGCCCTGCGAATAGGGGCTGGCGACCGCCGCCTCGATCGCGCGGATGTTGTATTCGGGTGCGTCGAAGCCGCGGAACTTGCGGGCGTTCGCCTTTCGGAACTCGTCGAACAGGCCCGGATGGTCGCGCGCTTCCTGCAGCTTCTCGTCGCGTTCGGAGGATTTCGGGAGCGGGCGCGTGTCCTTGACCTCATCGGCATAAGCGACGGCATGCTGGAGGAGGTCGCCCTCGATCAGCCGGTCGACGAGCCCGACTTCGTACGCTTCCTTGGCGCCGATCGGATTGCCGGTCGCCGCCATCTCGAGCGCCTTGCGGACGCCCGCGACGCGCGGCAGGCGCTGCGTGCCGCCCGCGCCGGGGAGGAGGCCGAGCTTCACTTCGGGAACGCCGAGCTTCGCCGAAGGAACGGCGACGCGGTAATGCGACGCGAGCGCCACTTCGAGGCCGCCGCCGAAGGCCGTCCCGTGGATGGCGGCGACGACCGGCTTGGTGCAGGCCTCGATCCGGTCGACGACCATCGGCAGCATCGGCATCTGCATCGGCTTGCCGAACTCCGTGATGTCGGCTCCGGCGAAGAAGGTCTGGCCCTGACAGATAATGACCACCGCCTTCACCGCATCGTCCCCGTCCGCTTCGATCATCGCGTTGACGAGGCCTTCGCGCACGGCGATGCCCAAGGCGTTCACCGGCGGGTTGTTCGACGTGACGATGAGGATGTCGCCGTGGCGGCTGGTGGTGATCGGGCTCATGTCTGTCTCCGGATGGTGGATGCGCGTGCGATAAGCCCTGCTTTACGCGAACGTCAACCAGGCTGATCCGCCGCTCAGCGAAGCCGCGCCGCCAGCCCGCGCAGGGTCGCCCGCAGCCCCTCGATCCGCCGCGCGCCCGCCGGGGAGGCACCGCCGCCCGTCCTGAGCGCCGCCGCGAGCGCGTCGAGCCGCCCTGCCGCCGACGGGTCCGCCCGGCCAGCCGCAAGCGGAGCGGCCGCCGCGTAGAGTGCGCGGTTGATGTTGGCGATCGTGGACGCGGGCACGGCGCGGCTGCGCTGCAGCTGGTCCAGATAGGCGCGCGCGACGACCGGGTCGTGCGGCCAGGAGGTCGGGAATTGCTGCTGCGGGTTGAACCGGCCGCCCTGGTCCGCGAGCGCGGCCGCGGCAATTTCGTTGGCGGTGAGATGCTCGCTCGGCGTCAGCGCCAAGACGTCCAGCCCGCGCACGATCTCGCTCCCGTAGATCCGCCCGTTATAGAAGTAGGCGGACCAGTGGCCGCCGAGCACCAGATGGTCGGCGCTGATCGGCCCCCGGTCGAAAAAAGCGATCTCGACCGGATTGGCGCTGTCGGTGAAGTCGATGACGGAGATGCCGCCCTGGTACCATGCCTGTACGAAGATGTCGCGGCCGGGGACGGGGACGATCGACCCGTTATGGGCGACGCAGTTTTCGCGCTCGCCCTGGGCGGCGGGGAGCTTCTGGTGGCTGCGGAACTGGAGGCGGTTGTCGACGATGTCGTAGATGGCGTTGGCGCCCCAGGCGCGCGGATCCTGGGCGCGGCAGCGCGGCCGCGCGCCGCCGCCCCATTCGTCGGTGAACAATACCTTGGTGCCGTCGTTGTTGAACGTCGCCGAATGCCAGTAGGCGAAGTTGGGATCGAGCGCGGCGTCGATCCGGCGCGGGCGCCTGGGATCGCTGATGTCGAGGATGATGCCGTTCCCCGAGCAGGCGCCGGCGGCGAGATTGCGGCTCGGGAAGACGGTGATGTCGTGGCATTGGTCGGTGCGGCGGGTTTCCTGCGTGCCCTCGCCGTGCGTGCCGCCGCGCCAGAGACCCGCGAGCCGCCCCGTTTCCGCATCGGAGAAGACGGCGGGGCTGTCGACGATCCGCGCGCGGGAGGGATCGGCGACCGGGATTTCGATCACGTCGATCCGGAACAGGGCGGTGCGGTCGTCCGGCACGTCGCCGAGGCAGCCGGCAAGCTCCTGATCGGAGCGTACCGAGGACGTCCCCGAATTGTAGACGACGATCGTCCCGTCCTGGCCCGGGCCGGACACGACCGAATGGGTGTGCGAGCCGCGGCAGGTCTGCACCTGGCCGACCTGGACCGGGCGCGCGGGATCGGAGACGTCGAAGATGCGAAGGCCGCGGAAGCGCTCGCTGCTGACGTTGCCGGTGACGCCCTGCCTGCCGCAGTCGACGCGGCCGCTGGTCTGCTCGACCGACATGATGAGGAGGTTGCCGACCAGCGAAACGTCGCCCTGGCCGCCCGGGCAGATGACCGAGCTCACCAGCCGCGGCGGCGCATCCGCGAGGAGCCGGTAGAGGTTGAAGCCGTGATAGCTGCCGACGGCGAGGAGGTCGCCCGAGAAGGCCATGTCGGTATTGGCGAAGCTGAGGCGCGCCGCGGGCTCGCGCCGGTCGACGGCGGGCGGCGTCTGGCCGGCCGCGGGCTGGCCGGCGGCAGGCTGGGCAGCGGGCTGGACGGGCTGGTCGGGCTCGGTGAAAGGCCGGGGCGCTGCATCCTCCGCGGGCCGGGCCGCGGCGCCGCCGGCCGCGGCCGGCGCGGCGCGCGGGAGCCCGCCCGGATTGGCGGGGTCGAAGAAGCCGACTGGCTTGGGGAGGCTCGCGACGAGCCGCATGTTGCGGATCGCCTGCCCGGCATCGGTGAGGCCGGCGGCGAGCGCGGTGCGCGGATCGTCCGCAAGGCCGGCGAGCACTGCCGTCATCCGGGTGATCTCGCCCTGCTGCTCGGCGATGACGTCGTTCACGAACTCGAACAGCACCGGATCGGTCGCGCTATTGGGCTGCGCGAGGAGCGCGCGCGCCATCGTCACCGCGCCTTCGTGATGGGCGATCATCCGGGCGAGGAACAGCCGGTCGAACGCCGTTCCGCGCGCGGCGGCAAGCGCCGCCATCTGCCCGGCCGTCGCCATGCCCGGCATGTCGCCGTGCTGCCCGGCTCCGGCGCCGCCATGGCCCGCATGGCCGCCGCCGGCGGCGGGGAGAGGCGCGCCCCGCTCCCTCAGCCAGCCCTCCATGAACCGGATCTCGTCTTCCTGCGAGGCGTCGATGCGCCGCGCCGCCTGGACCACGTCCGCCCGCGTGGTGCGGCCGCTCACCAGCGCCGTCATCGCGACCGCCTGCCGGTGGTGGCCGATCATGTCCTGCATGAACCGGATGTCGTCCTGCGTGACGCGCGTGTCGGCGGTCCGCGCCGCCTCTTCCGGGCGCAAGATGGTGGAGCCCTGGCCGGGCGCGCCGGGCTGCACGATCGGGACGGTCTGCGCCATCGCTCCGAAGGCGACGCTTATGGCGAGGAGGGCGGCGCTGCCGCGCAGCAGCGGACGGACGGAGGATCGGCGGCTGGAATGCATGAGGGTCCTCGACTTGGAGACGATGAGGGCCCCTGGCATAGCGGATGGGGCTTGTCCGCCGAACGCTCCCGCGCGCCGGAGGCTCCAGTCATTCGCGACCGGCGCCTGTTCGCGGCTGTCAGAAGGACGTGCGGCCATATTCCTGGCGGTAGAAGGGGTGGCTCGCCGAAAGGCCGCCGTCGACGACGAGGGCGTGGCCGTTGACGTAGCTTGCGTCGTCCGAGGCGAGGAAGAGGGCGGCCTTGGCGATCTCGTCGGGCTCGCCGCCGCGCTTCATCGGATTGAGGTGGCCGATCTGCTCTTCCTTCCCGGCGGCGCGGGCCATGTCGTAGAGCGGCTTGGTCATGCCGGTTTCGATGAGGCCCGGGCAGATGGCGTTGACCCGGATGTTGGAGCCCGCGAGCTGGGTCGCCGCGACCTGGACGAGGCGGATGACGCCCGCCTTGGACGCGGAATAAGCCGGGCCGCCCGCGCCCGCGCGAAGCCCCGCGACGCTGGCGGTGCAGATGATCGAGCCGCCGCCGCCTTCCTTCATGACGGGCGCGGCGTGCTTGATCGCGAGCCATGGCCCGACGAGGTTCACCCGCACGATCTCCTGCCAATCCTCGACGCTTTGCTCGAAGATCGAGGCGAGGCCACCCGAAATGCCGGCATTGGCGAAGAAGATGTCGAGCCGGCCGTGCTCCGAGAGCGCGCCTTCGACCAGCGCTTTCACGTGGTCCTCCGCACCCGCGTCGGCGGCGACCACGCCCTCGGCGTCGGCCCGGTCCGCGGCGATGACCTTTGCGCCTTCGGCGCGGAAGCGCGCTGCTGTCGCCTTGCCGATGCCGGACGCGGCCCCGGTGACGATCGCGACTTTGCCTTCGAGTCTCATAGGTCGTTCCTCTCTCCCACGTCATCGCGAGGAGCGTAGCGACGAAGCAATCCAGCGGGGCTCCGAGGCCGCTCTGGATTGCTTCGCTACGCTCGCAATGACGGTGTGTACTGCAACGGTCTTAGAGTCCCACGCCAGTCGTCGAGCCGCCGTCGACGACGATGGCCTGGCCGGTGACGAAGGTGGACGCGTCGCTTGCCAGGAAGACGGCGGCGCCGGCGATTTCGTGGGGCTCGCCGATGCGCTGGAGGGGCGTGTGCATGGTGACGGCGGCGAGCGTCGGGGGGTTCTCCCAAAGCGCCTTGGCGAAATCGGTGCGGATGAGGCCGGGGGCGATGCAGTTGACGCGGACCTGGTGCGGGCCGAATTCGGCGGCGAGGTTGCGGGCGAGCTGGAAGTCGGCCGCCTTGGAGATGTTGTAGGCGCCGATCACCGCCGACGCCTTGAGGCCGCCGATCGAGCTGACGATGATGATGGAGCCCGCCTTGCGCTCGATCATCTCGGGCGCGGCCATCTGGATCAGCCAGTGATTGGCGATGACGTTGTTTTCGAGAATCTTCCTGAACTGCTCGTCGCTGATCCCGCCCATCGGGCCGTAATAGGGATTGGACGCGGCGTTGCAGACGAGGATGTCGATGCGGCCGAGCTGCCGGCGAGTCTCGTCGACGAGGTGCTGGAGCGCCTCCTTGGACGAGATGGAGGCGGGAACGACGATGGCGCGGCCGTCACCATGCTTTTCGTTGATCGCATCGGCGACGACGCGGCACGCCTCTTCCTTGCGGCTCGAGATCACCACCCTGGCGCCCTGGTCGGCCATCGCCTCGGCGATGGCGCGGCCGATGCCGCGCGACGAGCCGGTGATGACGGCGACCTTTCCGGTCAGATCGAACAAGCTCATTCTTTCGTCTCCTTCTCCGCCGTCATTGCGAGGAGCGTAGCGACGAAGCAATCCAGAGCGGCCTCGGAGGCCCACTGGATTGCTTCGCTTCGCTCGCAATGACGGTGTGGTTCATGCGTCGAACACAATCACGGAGCGGGCGGCCTCGCCGCTCCTCAGTTTCGCCATGGCGGCGTTCACGTCCTCGAGGGCGATCCGCTCGGCGACGAGGGCGTCGAGGTCGAGGCGGCCGGCGAAGTAGAAATCGACGAGGCGCGGGATGTCGACCGGGAAGCGGTTCGAGCCCATCAGCGAGCCTTGCAGCTTCTTTTCGGCGAGGAGGTCCATCGCGCCCATGGAAAGTCGCTCCTTGAGCGGCATCATCCCGACGATTGTGGCGGTGCCGCCGCGGCGGAGGAGGGCGAGGGCGAGTTCGCCCGCCGAGATGCGGCCGACCGCTTCGATGGCGTGGTGGACGCCGCCCTTGGTGAGCTCCGCGACGCGTTCCTTGAGGCGTTCCTCGTCGGGCGCGAAGCTGTGGGTGGCGCCGACCTGCTCCGCCAGCGTGCGCTTCGCCGGAACTGGATCGATCGCGACGATGCGGCGGGCGCCGGCGATCCTCGCTGCATTGATCGCGGCGAGGCCGATGCCGCCGCAGCCGATCACCGCCACGTCTTCGCCGGGCCGCACGCCCGCCGTGTTGAAGACCGAGCCCGCGCCGGTCACGACCGCGCAGCCCATGAGCGCGGCACGGTCGAACGGCATGTCGCGGTCTATGGCGACGGCGCCGTTCTCGTGGACGAGGAGCAGTTCGGCGAAGCCGGCGACGTTGAGGAGCTGGTGGATGGGCGTGCCGGCGAGGGAAAGACGGGGCTCGCCGCCGCGCTTCCGCTTGGTCGAAGCGTCGGTGCAGAGGGCAAGACGACCGGTGAGGCAGAACTCGCAGCGGCCGCAGAAATTGGAGAAGCAGGTGACGACGTGGTCGCCGGGCTTCATCGCGGTGACGTCCTCGCCGACCGCTTCGACGATGCCGGCGGCTTCGTGGCCGGGGATGGCGGGGAGCGGGGTGGGGTAGGCGCCGTCTACGAAGTGGAGGTCGGAATGGCAGGCCCCGCAGGCGCGGGTGCGGATCAGGATCTCGCGCGGGCCGGGCTTCGAGACGGCGACGTCTTCGAGGGTGAGGGGTGTGCCGGGGGCGCGGAGGACGGCGGCTTTCACGGCAACGCCGTCATTGCGAGGAGCCCTTCGACGCCACCTGCGGCGTCGCTCTGGATAAACTGCCGCTTTGCGGCAGCGACGAAGCAATCCAGCGGGCCTCCGAGTCCGACTGGATTGCTTCGCTTCGCTCGCAATGACGATCTACCCTTCAACGATCACTCCGCATGCTTGGAAAACTCGATGCGCGCGATCGCCCGGTTGTGGACTTCGTCCGGGCCGTCGGCGAGGCGGAGGGTGCGGATGCCGGCCCAGCTCTTGGCGAGCTCGAAATCCTGGCTGACGCCCGCGCCGCCATGCGCCTGGACGGCGTCGTCGATGATGCGCAGCGCCATGTTCGGGGCCTGGACCTTGATCATCGCGATCTCGGCCGCCGCGGCCTTGTTGCCGGCCTTGTCCATCATGTCGGCGGCTTTGAGGCACAGGAGGCGCGACATGTCGATGTCGATCCGGGCGCGGGCGACCCGCTCGTGCCAGATACTATGCTCCATCAGCTTCTTGCCGAAGGCGACGCGAGTCCCGAGCCGCTTCACCATCGCCTTCAAGGCCTCTTCGGCCGCGCCGATGGTACGCATGCAATGGTGGATGCGCCCCGGCCCGAGCCGCCCCTGCGCGATTTCGAAGCCGCGGCCTTCGCCGAGCAGCATGTTGGTGGCGGGGATGCGGACGTCGCGAAGCTCGATCTCCATGTGGCCGTGCGGCGCGTCGTCATAGCCGTAGACGGTGAGCGCGCGCTCCACCGTGATGCCGGGGGCATCGAGGGGGACGAGGACCATCGACTGCTGGCGGTGGCGGTCGGCGCCCTTGTCCGTTTTGCCCATGACGATCGCGACCTTGCAGCGCGGATCGCCGGCGCCCGACGACCACCATTTGCGGCCATTCAGGACGTATTCGTCGCCCTCGCGGCGGATGTCGCATTCGATGTTGGTCGCGTCCGACGACGCGACGGCAGGCTCGGTCATGAGGAAGGCGGAGCGGATCTCGCCGTTCATCAGCGGGCGGAGCCACTGCTCCTTCTGCTCGCGCGTGCCGTAGCGGTGGAAGACCTCCATGTTGCCGGTGTCTGGCGCGGAGCAATTGAACACTTCGGAGGCCCAGGAGACGCGTCCCATCTCCTCGGCGCAGAGCGCATATTCGAGGTTTGTGAGCTGGGTGCCTTCGAATTCGAAGGTCTCGTCGACATGCTTAAGCGCGTGGCCGGGGGGCATGAACAGGTTCCACAGGCCCGCGGCCTTGGCTTCGGGCTTCAGCTCTTCGATGACCTGGATCGGCTGCCAGCGGTCGCCGGCGGCGAGCTCAGCCTTGTAATCCTTGTTCCTGGGGCGAATCCGAGTCTCGACGAACTCGCGAACGCGGTCGCGGTAAAAAGCCTGCCGTTCCGTAAGGTCAAAGTCCACGGGTCCCGGATCCTCTCGCTAGATGCCGCTCCCCGCTGCCAGAAACGGCGGATTTGCGCCAGTGGGAGGCTCAGGCGATCCGCTCGGGCACGGCGGCGGCGTCAAGTTCGAGCGAGGTGCGCGGGGCGACGGCCTCCCAGGGAAAGACGTACCAGCGCTTGTCCGCATCGCGGTCGATCTCGCTGCCGTGATATTCGGCGCGGGCTTTCGAGCGGACGTTGTGGACGAGGACGGCGACGCGCAGGCGCTCGGGAGCGTCGACCTTGGCTTCGATCGCGGCGCGAAGGAAATTGATCGTGCCGCCGCTGTCGTTGATGTCGTCGACGATGAGGATGCTCTGGCCGGCGCCGATCTTGGCGGCGACCTTGTCGAGCAACTCGGCGCCGAAGCCTCGGTCGCCGGTGCTGTGGTCGACGGTGAGGAGCGGAAGGCCGGTGCGGTGCGACAGGTAGACGGCGGGGACGAGGCCGCCGCGCCCGATGCCGACGAGGAAGTCGGGCTGCCACGCATCGGCCTCGATCAGGCGGGCGAGGGTCTCGATCTCCTGGAGGAAGCGCTCGTGCGGAATGGGGAGGAATTCGGGCATTGCGGCTCCTGGGCGGCTCCTGGGCGGCTCCTGTTCGAGAACAGTCGCATAGAGCGCTCCGGCGCCGTGGCCAAGGCGGGAGAGAAAGAGCGGCTTGCGCGCGGCGGGAATGCGCCTAGCCTGACCGGAAGGCGCATCTGGAGGGGACGGGCTGTGACTCAATCATCTGGGGCAAGAAGCGGACGGCGCAAGGCAGGCGCTTTGGGGCTGGTCGTCGCCGCCGGTCTTGCGGCGATGCCGGCGAATGCGGCCGACCTGGTGCTCGACCACCGCGCGGGCTTCGTGGTGCCGGTGGAGGTGAACGGACACACGCTGCGGCTCCGGGTCGATCCCGGCGCGAACGGAGTCATCGTCCTCAATCCGGCCGCGGCGGAGCGGATCGGCCTTCGCGACGCGCCGATCGGCCGGGCGCTCGCGCGGGCGCTCTCGCGCGAGCCGCGGCGCGGGCAGCCGCCGATCGGCGATATAGAGGAAATCCCGGGCGGACCCGCCGAAGCGACGCGGGTGCGCACCGACGAGGAGGAAGCGACGCCCTTCGTCCAACTGGGACCGCTCCTCGCGCGCGGCCGCTTCGGGCGGGCGCAGGCGCGGATCGGCGGGCAGACGAGCGCCAAGGTGTTCGCCTGGTTCACGCAGCCCGCCGTGTCCGACGTGGACGGCCTGATCAGCCCGGCCGAGCTTCCCTATGACAGCGTCACCTTCCGCTGGACCGAGGCCTGGCCGACGGACCGCACCTTTACCTTCGCCGGCCAGTTCATCCCCCTCGCGGGCTTCACGATGCCGGTGCGGGTCGGCGAGCATCAGGTGAACGTCAAATTCTCGGTGGTCGAGCCGAGCAGCGTCGCGACGGCGGCGGCCGGATCGGCGATCGCCCGCGCCTATCGCGGCGGCTGGGCGGGCGACGTCCGGCGGCACCATATCGCGCTCGACGTGCTCCGGCCGGTGCGCCCGCTCGCGCTCGGCCGCGCCTTTCCGGTCGCGGGCATGCGGGTCAGCCGCTTCCTGGTGCGCCACCGGGACCATCTCGGCGGCATGGATCTTCCAAGCGACATTTCGGCGGACTCGGACGAAATCGTCGTCACCGCGCGCGGCGTGAACCAGCCGGTGCGGTTTCTCCTCGTGCTCGGGCAGGACCAGTTCGCCGGCTGCAGCAGCCTCACCTACCATCGCCGCGCCGTGCGGCTCGTGGCGCGCTGCCCCGCCGGCTGAGCGGCCTTGCAAGAGGGGGCCCTTGCCGCGAAGAGAGCGGCGATGGCCCCTGAGCATTTCGACATACTGATCGTCGGCGCCGGCATTTCGGGAATCGACGCCGCTTACCATTTGGGGAAGCGCCTGCCGGGGAAGCGCTACGCCATTCTCGAAGGGCGCGGACGGATCGGGGGGACGTGGGACCTGTTCCGCTACCCCGGCATTCGTTCGGACAGCGACATGTATACGCTCGGCTTTCCGTTCCGGCCGTGGCGCGGCGACCAGGCGATCGTCGGCGGCGGCGACATCCGCGACTATGTCGAGGAGACGGCGCGTGAATACGGAATCGACCGGCATATCCGCTTCGGGCACCGGGTGACGGTGGCGCGCTGGTCGAGCGCGGAGGCGCGCTGGACGGTGGAGGCGGAGACGGAGGAGGGGCCGCAGTCCTTCACCTGCTCGTTCTTCTATTTGTGCAGCGGCTATTACGATTACGAAGGCGGCTACCGCCCCACCTGGCCCGGCGAGGAGGCGTATGCTGGCCGCATCGTCCATCCGCAGCATTGGCCGGACGATCTCGATCATGCGGGGAAGCGGGTCGCGGTGATCGGGAGCGGCGCGACGGCGGTGACCTTGGTGCCGGCGATGGCTGAGACGGCGGCGCATGTAACCATGGTGCAGCGCTCGCCGAGCTACGTCGTCTCGCGCCCGTCGCGCGATGCGCTGGCGCCGAAGATCGGGGCGGCGCTCACCCGGGCGAAGAACGTCGCTCTGGGAAGCCTGTTCTTCAATCTCGCCCGCGCCCGGCCGGCGAAAACCCGCGACAAGCTCATCGCCATGGCACGGGACGAGCTTCCGGAGGGCTATGACGTCGAGCGGCATTTCGCGCCGCGCTACAATCCCTGGGAGCAGCGCCTCTGCCTGGTACCGGACGGGGACCTGTTCAAGGCGATCGGAGACGGCAGGGCCTCGGTCGCGACGGGAGAGATCGAGACGTTCACGCCGACGGGCCTGCGGCTTGCCGGCGGCGAGGAGGTGGCGGCGGACATCGTCGTGACCGCGACGGGCCTCGTCGTGAAGCTGATGGGCGGAGTGGCGATTGAGGTCGACGGGGTGCCCGCGGATGCGGCGGGGCGGCTCGTCTACAAGGGGATGATGCTGGAAGGGGTGCCGAACCTCGCCTTCGCCTTCGGCTACACCAATGCGAGCTGGACTCTGAAATGCGACCTCACCGCGCGCTATCTGTGCCGTCTCATCCGCTACATGGACGAGCGGGCGTATCGCGTGTGCATGCCCAAGGTGCAGGGGGAGGAGGTGGAGCGGCGGCCATTGCTGGACTTCAGCTCCGGCTACATCGCCCGCGCCGAAGGGGTGCTGCCCAGGCAGGGAGCACGTGCGCCGTGGCGCGTGCCGCAGAATTGCTTTCGGGACGTGGTGACGTTGGGGCTGGGGCGAGTGACGGATGAGGCGATGGAGTTTCGGTGAGGGGCGTTTCTCAAGCCAGCCGTCATTGCGAGGAGCGTAGCGACGAAGCAATCCAGCGGGCCTCGGAGTCCCACTGGATTGCTTCGCTTCGCTCGCAATGACGCAGGTGCGGGTGAGTGCACCGCACCCCCCGTTGACACACGCCTTCCCCCACGCCAGTTGACGTTTACGTAAAGGAGAGACGGATGGCCGATCTGGACACGTTCCGCGCCAAAACGCGCGCCTGGCTGGAGGCGAATTGCCCGCCGGAGATGCGCGAGCCGGTGCGCGAAGAAAGCGACGCCTGCTGGGGCGGGCGCAATCCGGTCTTCAAGAACGAAGCGCAGCGGCGCTGG
>DASQND010000003.1:0-26610 GCA_035645215.1 Allosphingosinicella sp. | reverse complement strand
GTAGACGTCGTAGGCGTCGCTCAGCGCGACCTCGCCCGAGCCGCTGCGATAGGCCTCGCCCTGGACGATGAAATTGCCGGCGCGCCGCGCGGTGACGCCGCGCACCGGATCGACGGTGAGGTCGATGCCGGTGACGAGCGTGCCGTAGCGCCCGGCGCTGGTGACGAGGAAGGGGCGCGACGGATCGACGGCGCCATAGTCGCAGATATAGGCATTGTGGGTGTGGCCGGAGACGACGAGGTCCACCTCCGGATCGAGGCGGGCGAGGATCGGCGTCAAATCGCCCTCCATCGACTGGCAGCCCTGCGCATCCTCGGCCCCGGCGGCGCCGCCGCGCGGCACGTAGCGCTGGCCCGGCATTGCATTGCCCTGGTGGATCAAGACCACGATCGCGTCGGCGCCTTCGGCCCGGAGGCGCGGGATGAGCGCGTTCACCGTCTCGGCCTCGTCGGCGAAGCGCAGGCCCTGCACTCCGGAAGGCGTCACCAGCGTCGGCGTGTCTACCGTGGTCATGCCGATGAAGGCGACTTTCACTTCGTTCGCGCCGCTGCCGTAGCTGCGCATCCCGTAGGCGGGGAGCAGGGGCTCGCCGCCCGCGGTCAGGACGTTCGCGGCGAGGAAGTTGAAGCGGGCGCCGCCGAAGGGCTCGAGGCCGCAGGGCTGGCCGCTCGTATGCTTCTCGCATCCCCCGCGCTGCATGCGGAGCAGCTCGGCCGCGCCGCGGTCGAATTCGTGGTTGCCGACGGCGTTATAGTCGACTCGTATGAGGTTCATCGCGTGAATGGTCGGCTCGTCGAGGAAGAGCGAGGAGACGAGCGGCGAGGCGCCGATCATGTCGCCGGCCGCGACCACGGCATTGTTCGGGTGGCCGGCGCGAAGCCGCTCGATGGCCGATGCAAGATAGGCGACGCCGCCCGCGGGCACGCGCAGCGGTTCGCCGCCGCCTTCCTGCGGAACGTTCACGGAGACGTTCGGCGGCTGGAGGTTGCCGTGGAAGTCGTTGAAGGCAATGATCCGGACCAGGGTCGGGCCGGCCGCCGCAGGGGCCGCTGCCGCCGTCCGGGCATCGTCGCGCGCGGTCACGCAGCCCGTCAACGCGATCGCCGCCACGCCCGCGAGAAGCTTTTTCGTCATCTTTCCTGCCTCCATCCCCGCCGCTGTTGGCACGAGCCGGGCACGCTGTCACTATGGCGGACGATGACCCAAGGCACCCAGATCGACCCGCTCGTCGCCCGCGCCCGCCAGGCCGCGCTCGGCGCCTATGCCCCTTATTCCAGGTTCAGCGTCGGCTGCGCGATCGAGTCGGTGGACGGCGAGATCGCGGTCGGCGCGAACATGGAAAATGCCTGCTACCGGCTCGGCGTCTGCGCGGAGCAATCGGCGCTCGCCGCGGCGCAGCAGGCGTTCGGCCTCGCCAGGATCGCGCGCATCGCCGTCTCGGGCGGCAATGTCGGGCCCGAAGGACGGCTGCAGGGCGAGCAAGTCGTGACGTCCTGCGGCGGCTGCCGGCAGGCCATCCTCGAAGCCGCGCACGTTTCCGGCCGCGACCTCGAGATCGTCTCTTCGAACGGGGACGGGACGCAGATCGCTTCGCACCGGATTTCGGCGCTCATCCCGCACGGCTTCGGCCCCGGCAACCTCGACGACGCGGGCGGCTGACGGGCGCCCAAGTGCAGCCGCCCCGCATCCTGGTCCGCGCCGCCGTCACCGCCTTCCAGACGCTGCGGCGCGCCTTGTGGTTCGTGACTCGGCCGGAGGTGCGGGGCGTGCTGGCCGTTCCGGTCACGCCGGAAGGCAAGGTCGTCCTCGTCCGCCTAACCTACGACAAGGGCTGGCACCTCCCCGGCGGCGGCCTCAAGAGCGGCGAGGACCCTCGGGAGGCGATCCTGCGCGAACTCAGCGAGGAGATCGGCCTCACCGCGCACGGCGAAATCGTCTGCCGCGGCGAGTTCGAGCACCGCCCGGACCGCCGCCGCGGCCGCAGCACGCTCTTCCTGATCCGCGGCGTCCGCTACGAATTCCAACAATCGCTGGAGATCGAAGAACTCGGCGCCTTCGCCCCCGACGCGCTCCCGCCCGGCACGACCCCGCTCACGGCGAAGAAGATCGCCCAGGCCCTGTCGCTGCACTAAGCCGTCATGCCGGACTTGATCCGGCATCCATCTTCTTCTTCCCGGCCGTCGAAAGAAGAAGGTGGACCCCGGATCAAGTCCGGGGTGACGGCTTGTGGACTGCAACGAGGCAGAGCGCGTCCTAGGCGAGCTTGATTTCGCGGAGGCGTTCCAGGAGGTAGTCGTGGGAGCTGATCGGCGGCCATTGCGGCGGCCGCTCGTCGCTGACGCATTGCGGCAGGGTTTCGATCATGAAATCGGGGCGGAAGTGGAGGAAGAAGGGCATCGAATAGCGCGAATGGCCGCGGCGTTCGGCGGGCGGGTTGACGACGCGGTGGGTGGTCGAGCGCAGGACGCCGTTGGTGAGGCGCTGGAGCATGTCGCCGATGTTGACGGCGAGTTCGCCCGGCTTCGGGCTGACCGGCAGCCAGTTGCCGTCGCGGTCGAGGAGCTGGAGGCCGGCTTCCTCGGCGCCGAGCAGGAGGGTGATCGTGTTGATGTCCTCATGCGCGCCGGCGCGGACGTTGGGGCCGTTTCCGTCGGTCGGCGGATAATGGAGGAGGCGGAGCACCGAATTGCCGTCGCGCACCGTGTCGGCGAAATAATCGGGCGCGAGCTTGAGGTAGCGGGCGATCGCTTCGAGGATGCGCAGGCCCGCCGTGTCGAAGGCGGCGAAGAGTTCCAGGAAGGTGTCGCGGAAGGAGTGGACTTCCTCCGGCCAGACGTTGGGCGCCATGACCTCGTGATAGGGGTGGCCGGGCGGAAGCTCGCGGCCGACGTGCCAGAATTCCTTCAGATCGTAGGCGGTCGCGCCCTTGGCGGTCTCGATGCCGAACGGGGTGTAGCCGCGCGCGCCGCCGCCGCCTTCGATCTTGTAGCCGCGCTTCACCTCTTCGGGCAGCGCGAAGAAGGCCTTCGCTTTCTCCTCGGCGCGGCGGATGAGATCGGCCGGGATGCCGTGATCGGCGATGATCGCGAAGCCGTAGCGCTCGAACGAACCGCCGAGCTCGGCCGCGAAGGCCTCGGGATCGGCGTCGGACGCGGCAAGGGAGACGGAGGCGACCTGCGGCCGCTCTGGTGCAAGACTGCTCATGGCCGCCGCTTTACCCGATGTCGCGGCGCCCTGCCACTCCCCAGCGCCCGTGCAACGCCCTGCGGACACCGGCGTTCTGCGGCGCAAAGGAGGACTAAGATGAAGAAAGCCATAGCCCTTGCCCTGCTCGCCGCCTCTGCGGCCGCGATGCCCGCCGCCGCGCAGCCGGCGCCGTCGCCCACCGCCGTTCCGATGGGCCCGAACAGCGCACTCCTCAGCCTCACTGCGGAGGGGCGCAGCACCCGGACGCCGGACCTCGCCCTGTTCACCGCCGGCGTGGTGACGCAGGGACGCACCGCCGCCGAGGCGCTTTCGGAGAACAGCCGCCAGATGGCGGCGGTGGTCGCGGCGCTGCGGCGCGCGGGCGTTGCCGAGCGGGACATCCAGACGTCGTCGCTCAACCTCATTCCGCGCTACACCAACCCGGAGCGGGATGCGATGATCCGGGCGCGCGAGACTCGCGAGCCCTATGTGCCGCCGGCCGAGCCTTCGGCGCCGCGCATCGTCGGCTACGACGCGCGCAACCACGTCCAGGTCCGCGTCCGCCGGGTGGCCGAGATGGGCCGGATCATCGACGCGCTCGCTTCGGCCGGCGCGAACGAAATCCACGGTCCGAACTTCACCATGGACGAGCCCCGAGCGGCGCTCGACGAAGCGCGCGCCGCCGCCGTCGCGGAGGCGCGGCAGCGCGCCGAGCTCTACGCCCGCGCGGCGGGGATGCGGGTCGTGCGCATCGTCTCGATCACCGAGGCGGGCGGCTATTATCCGGCGCAGGGCATCATGGTGACCGGCATGCGCACCTTCGATGTCGGCTCCCCGCCGCCTCCTCCGGCACCTGTCTCGCCCGGCGAGCTGTCGCTGGGCGTCAACGTCTCGGTCCAGTTCGAGCTGGCGCGGTAGGGACGGGGGCGCCGTCACGCCGGGAGCAGCAACCCCGCCAGTGCCGCGCTCATCAAATTCGCCAGCGAGCCCGCGATCAGCGCCTTGATGCCGAGCTTGGCGATCATCGGGCGCTGGTTGGGGGCGAGGCCGCCCGTCACCGCCATCTGGATGGCGATGGACGAGAAGTTGGCGAAACCGCACAGCGCGAAGGTGACGATGGCGACGCTGCGCGGGCTGAGCGCTCCCGCCGCCATGGCGCCGAGATCGATGAAGGCAACGAACTCGTTCAGGACCAGCTTGGTCCCGAACAGGCCGCCGGCCGCGCCCGCCTCGTTCCAGGGGACGCCGATCAGGAACATGATCGGCCGGAAGACCTGGCCGACGATGCTCTGGAAGCTGAGTTCCGGATAGCCGAACCAGCCGCCGACGCCGCCGAGGAGGCCGTTGGCGAGCGCCACCAGGGCGACGAATGCGAGGACCATCGCGCCCACCGCGACGGCGAGCTTGACGCCGGTCTGCGCCCCTTGCGCTGCGGCCATGATGAGGTTGGCGGGCTGCTCGCCTTCCTCGAAGGTTTCGGCGACGTCGATCTTGTCGCTCGAGGCGGGGGCGGAAGCGCCGTCCTCGAGCGGGAGCTCGTCCTTGGGCGGCTCGTCCGGCATCATGATCTTGGCCATGAGGATGCCGCCGGGCGCCGACATGAAGGCGGCGGCGAGGAGATAGGGAAGGGCGGTGGCGCCGAGGAGCGCGGCATAAGCGGCGAGGATCGTCCCCGCGACGCCCGCCATGCCGACGACCATGACGGTGAAGAGCTGTGGCGGCGTCAGCGCGGCGAGATAGGGGCGCACGACGAGCGGCGATTCGCTCTGGCCGACGAATATGTTGGCCGCCGACGCCAGCGATTCGACGCGGCTGATCCCGGTCACGTAGCCGATCGCGCCGCCCACCCAGCGCACGATCCGCTGCATGACGCCGAGATAATAGAGGATGGCGACCAGCGAGGCGAAGAACACGATGACGGGAAGCGCCGCGATCGCGAAGGTGTTGGCGAGCGGATTGCTCGCGGCCGGCCCGAACAGGAATTCGGTGCCCTTGTTGGCATAGCCCAGAAGGTTCGAAACGCCGTTCGCCATGCCTTCGATCGCCGCCCGGCCCCAGGGGGTGTAGAGGACGAGGCCGGCAATGCCCGCCTGGAGCGCGAAGGCGGCGCCGACGACGCGGGGCCGGATAGCCCGCCGGTTGGACGAGAGCAGAAAGGCGATGCCTAGGATCACCAGGATCCCGGCGAGACCCATCAGGATCCGGTTCACGTCGTTCATTGCAATCCCCTGCTCGTTCCCCGGCTTCGCGCCATGTCTATCGTGCCCCCAACGTCATTGCGAGGAGCGAAGCGACGAAGCAATCCAGCGGGCGGCCGAGACGGACACCGCCTCCCGCTGGATTGCTTCGCTCCGCTCGCAATGACGCGGCGTTACCAGACCATCCTGGTTTCGGCGGCTTTTTCGGCTTCGTCCAGCTTTTCCACGGCTTCGGCGATCGAGTGGGCGACGAGAAGCTGGGCGCGGCGCTCGGGCGACATGAAGCCGCTTACCGTCACATGGTCGAGAAACTCGATCATCTTGTCCCAAAAGCCCGCCACATTGAGGAGGCAGAAGGGCTTGCTGTGATAGCCCAATGCGTTCCAGGTCCAGGCTTCGAACAGTTCGTCGAGCGTGCCGATGCCGCCGGGAATGGCGATGAATGCGTCGGTCAGTTCCGTCATCTTAGCCTTGCGCTCGTGCATCGAGGTGACCGTGTGGAGTTCGGTCAGGCCCGTATGCGCGACTTCGAGGTCGACCAGCGCCTGCGGGATCACGCCGAACACCTTGCCGCCGCCCGCCAGCACCGCGTCGGCGACGACGCCCATCAGCCCCCGGTGGCCGCCGCCGTAGACGAGGTCGATGCCGCGCCGCGCCATCTCGTCGCCGAGGCTGCGGGCGGTGTCGGCGAAGAGCGGGTCGGCCCCCATGGAGGAGCCGCAATAAACGGCGAGACGCTTCACGATTGTTCCTCGACGAGCTTTCGGAGGTCCGCTTCGGGACGCGCTCCGAAATGGGAGATGATCTCGGCCGCCGCGATCGATCCGATGCGAAGGCTCTCCTCGATGGAGCGGCCCTCCGCCTGGCCGACGAGGAAGCCGGCGGCGAACAGGTCGCCCGCCCCAGTGGTGTCGACGAGGCCCGCGCCGATCTTCGCGACAGGCACGGCGGTGCGCCGCCCGCCCTCGATGGCCAACGCCCCGTCCTCGCCGCAGGTCACGACGAGGATGCGGACCTTGCCTTCGATCGCCGCGATCGCCGCGTCGCGGTCACTCGTCTCGGCGAGCGAGCGGATTTCGGCTTCGTTGGCGAAGAGGAGGTCGATGGCGCCGCTGTCCAAGAGCTCGACGATCTCGGCGCGGTGGGGATCGATGCAGGCGATGTCGGAGAGCGTGAAGGCGACCTTGCGCCCGGCCTCGTGCGCGATCCGCATCGCTTCGCGCATCGCCGCGCGCGGCCCTTCCGAGCGCCAGAGATAGGCTTCGAGGTAGAGGATCGCCGCGCCCTCGATCTGCGCGCGGTCGAGCACGTCGACCGTGAGCTCGTGCGCGGCGCCGCGGAAGGTGTTCATCGTCCGCTGCGCGTCGGGCGTGACGAGGATGAGGCAGCGCCCCGTCGGCAGCCCGTCCTTCTTGGGCGGTGTCCGGAACTCGACGCCGAGCGCGCGGATGTCGTGGCTGAAGATTTCGCCCAACTGGTCCGCCGCGACCTGGCCGACGAAGCCCGCCCGCCCGCCGAGCGCCGCGACTCCCGCGACGGTGTTCGCCGCCGATCCGCCGCTCGTCTCCCGCGCTTGGCTCATCCGCGAATAAAGCCGGGTCATCCCGTCCGCATCGAGGACCTGCATCGATCCCTTGACGAGCTTTTCCTCGGCAAGAAACGCGTCGTCGGCGCGCGCGATCACATCCACCACGGCATCGCCGATCGCAAGCACGTCGAGGCGGGTGTCGGTCAAGGCGCGCGGGCTTTCCGGTTCGTGGGGAAGGCCGCCTAGATGGCCGGAGAATGGCGGAGGGGGAAGCGTTTTTTGATGTGGGTTGCAGCGCGCCGCAGCCCGCGGCCTCAGACCAGCAGCCCGCTTTGCCGGAAGCTGCGCCAGCCGGAGCGGGCGACGATGATGTGGTCGTGGACGACGATGTCGAGCGTCTTCGCCGCGCGCACGATGCGCGCCGTCGTCTGGATGTCGCTCTGGCTCGGATCGGGGCTGCCCGAGGGGTGATTATGGACGAGGATCAGGGCCGTGGCGCTCACCTCCAGCGCGCGCTTCACGATCGCGCGGGGGTGGACGGTGACTTCGTTGGGCGTGCCCGTCGCCACGATTTCGTCGCGCAGCAGCCGGTTTCGGCTGTTCAGGTAGAGGACCCGGAACTGCTCGTCCGCCGTCCACGCCATGCGGACGTGGAGGTAGTCGAGGAGGGCGGCGGAGGTCGGGAGGAGCGGCCCGTCCTCGATCTCGCGGCGCAGCGAATGGAGCTGCGCCCCGCGCACGGTGGCGAGAAAGGCGGCGATGCCCTCGCCGCCTTCGCCGAGGCAGCGGGTCACGGCGGCGGGATCGGCGGCGAGCAGGGCGGGCAGCGAGCCGAACTCGCCGATCAGCGCATCGGCGCGCCGCTCCGCCTCGCGCGGCCACGCGGCCCAGAGCAGGTCGGCGAGGAGCTGGCGGCAGCGAAAGGCGCCGTCCGCCGCGGCACCTGCGCGCGGATCCTCCCGGCGCACGTCGAGATGCGCCGAGCGGTCGCCCGCTGCGGCGGCCGACCGCCTTATCGTCCCTGTTGCCCCTCCCGGCGCCATTTCAGCCCTCCCCGGCCGCATCCTCGCGGCGAGGCACGGGATCGGTCGGGCGCGCTTCCCGGGCAATGCCCAGCGGCTGGTATACCAATTGCCGGACCGGAGCATTGCGGCGGCCACCGTGGCCGCCTCGCTTCGGCACGATGTGCGGCCACCCCCCACATCAAAAGGGTAGCGTCCGGCAACCGGAAGATGGTAACTGTTGCGTTCAGGGGTGTGCAGGCAAGGGTTTCGCGGATCATCATGGACAAGTTCAACGACGCAACCACCCCGTTCGAGGTCGACGCCGCCGCCGTCCAGAACCGGACCGCCTCGCTGAGCGAAGTGGCCGAGCGGCTGCGCGATTGCCTCGAAGAGCTCGACCGTCTCCAGGTATGGCGCGTCGGCGCCCACGTCAGCCAGGCCATCTCCGACCTCGAAGTCGAGATCTGCAACTCTCTCTAAGTCTGTCCGACCTCCGCTGTTTTTAGTTCACGCGGAGGCGCGGAGACGCGGAGGGTGCACCCACCAGGCCGCGGCCCGCTCGAAGCCGAAATGCATAGGAGCCGCGCAAGGCCCTCCGCGTCTCCGCGCCTCCGCGTGAAAATCCATTCCTTAAAAAGGGCCGTGAATACGGCCGGAACAGCCGGCGCGGCTTGGCGGTTCTTCCAGCCGACATCCACGCGGGAGTTGAACATGGTAACACGGGAAGGCGCGAACAGCCGGGGCGGTCCGGGCGCAGCGGGCGGCATCGGCGGCGGACTCAACACGGCGCCGCTCGCGGGCCATGACGACGGCGATCTCGGCGGCGCAGGCGGATCGAGCGGCGGCGGCACCATATCGGGCAAAGGCGAACCGTCCGGCGGCACCCTCACCGGCACCGGCACCGGCACGGGTGGCACGACGGGCGGCATTCCCGGCGCGAGCGCCCAGGACAATGAAATCGTCGCGGAAGCGGCGGCGCTCGGCGACGCGTCCGGCAGCCTCGCCGACGCGGCGGCGGCGGCGGAGCCCGGCGCGGAGCGGCTGAGCAACGGTCCCGTCGGCGGCGAGACTTTGGGCACGGGCGCGGGCCGCGGCGACATCGGCTCCGGCACGCCCGGCGACAAAGGCGATCTCGGCGGCGGCGGCGCGGAAACCAGCCACATGGGCACGGCGAGCCCGGGCGGCGACGGGAGGGCCTGAGCGGCCTTTCCGCCTACCCGAAGCTCAGCCGGCGGCGGCTGCCGCGGCGGCCTTTTCAGCCTCTTGGCGGGCGCGCATCTTGTCGGTGCGGGCGGCGCGGTCGGCCATGTCTTCCCACGCGGCGGCGGCGCGCAGGCAGCGATCCCGGACATTGTCGAGCGTCGCGGCATCGGCGTCGGCGCGCGCATCGGCGGCTCGCGCGCGGTAGAAATCGAGCTGGGTGGACATCGAAGCAATCCTTATCTTCGCCCCGCCAAAGACGGGACGGGCGCCGCGGGGGAGGGAAGGAAGCGGCGAATCTTCCGTAGCGCGGCGGGCGTGGAGGCGATTTAGGGTCTCGGGGTGAGGATTGCAAACGCCAGGCACCGCGGGGCAACCCCGGCCGCACCCCGAGGCGCGATGCTGTTTCGGGACCGCGCGGCACACGGCCGGATCAGAGGCGTGCTGCGCTAATCGCCCGCGCGACCGGAGTGCCGATCGACGTGAGTGCCTCCAATTCTTCCGCATCATAGAAGAGCTCGTCCGTCTGGGGTCCGAGCAGCATCCAGCCGATCGGTTTTACCTTGCCGCCCCACGTAAGACGCAACGGAATGCGCAGGGGGAAAAGCGCGTCTTCGCGATCCACAAGCGCAGCGGGCGGATCACTTCCGGGCAAAGCGCCCGCCGTCCAGGCGGTCACCTCATCGCTATCGACTCCTCGTGCGTAGAGGATGTCTGCGCCGACGATGACCGCCAGGCGCTCCGGCTGCACGGCTCTCCATATGCGGGAGCCGGCCTCGTCGAGCACGTCGGCACGCGAGCCCATGCTGCGCAGATCGGCGAGGTCCTGCGGCAGCTCGCGCAATCCGGAAAGCTGCTGCCGCAGGCGCTTGTCCGTCCAGCCGGTAATCGCGTTCCTGAGCGGGACGACGACGAGCGCCGCAACCAGCGCGGCGACGTATGCGCTCTCCTTGGGCAGTGCTGAATTGAGCAAGGCCTCGCCGCCGGCAAAGACGCCCGCCGCGAGCGTCGCGAGTATCGCGAGCGCCGCGGATCGGCTGAAAAGCTGCGACGCATCGTAGAGCCCGTATCGCGCCAGCGCGATCAGGAAGCCGAAGCCGAAACAGGCAAAGCCGAGTTCGCGCAAGCGCCCGCCCGTTCGCATGATGGTCAGGCTGTGAGATCCGAAATAAGGCGCGGCGAGGTTCAGAACGGCCCAGACCGTGATCAATGTCGTGGCGCCGACCAGCGCCACTAGCGCGACGAAGATGAGGCGCCGGCGCCTCGGGTGAGTGGTGGATTGCAGCCGATCGCGCAGCGCCAGCGCCGCCGCCGCAAAGAAGAACGCTCGGACGAAATCGGGGATGTGGCCAGTCAGCATGCTCAGCGGCGCGACCAGAAGGTGATAGGGAATCAGAGCCAGGTGCACGCAAACCGCCGCGGCTGCCGTGGCCTGTGCCCGCCTGGTGCCGAGATTCCCGTCCGGAAATATCAGAAATGAGATGATGAGGCCGCACCACCCGGCGTTGTGCAGCAAGGCATGGAGAGCGGGTGGCCAAGTGGCCTCCGAGTGGTTGGAACCGATGAACGCGGTCATCGTCAGGAACAGCAGCGAGACCGACATAAGCGCCGCGGCCTTCCGCCGTCGAGCCCGGAGCAGCAGCGCTGCCGCCGCGATCGCGACAAGCGCGGGGATGACCTGGAGTGCCACGATGGCGGCCTCGTCCTGCTTCGGCGGGAGCAGCGAGATCGGGTTGTTCGCTTTGTCGAAAATCCCGACATACTGTTTGGTGAAATTCAGCGCGCCCATGTAGCCGGTGTAGATCGTGAACGCGCAAAGAAGCGCCCACGCTACCAGGAACAGCATCTCCCTCGAACGGAAGCGGGAGGGGAGCCGCGCTTCCGGTCCCGGCTCCGATGCGGATGCGGCGGCTGCGTCCATAGCTCTCTTCCTCGTCACTCGAACGGTATGGCTATCGGACCGTGTCGAACGCGCAGGCCGGGGCTGCCCTACTGGGCGTTGCCGGCGGCGGGACCGGCCGGTGTGGCACTATTGCCCGCTGCAGGCGCTGTCGTCTCGGAGGAGTTGCCGGCGACGCCATTGCCGGGCCCGGCCGCGCCGTTGCCGTTTCCATTGGCCGCTGTAGCGCTGCCTGCCCCCGGGGTGGGAGGCTGATCTTTTTTCTGCTCCCCCGCGTCCGCTTTGTCGCCCGCGCATATGCGGGGCGCCGTTCCCGCCATCCAGAGGAGCAACAGGCCGATGAGCACCATTGCGAGCCACGCCTTCGCGTTGCCCAGCGCCTCGGCGAGGCCCTTGAGGGCGGTCACTGCCTCCGTCGGGACGATTGACCTTATTTCGCCGGCGTTGAACGTTCCGGCTTTCGCCGCCTTCGCGCGCTCTTCGGCCAGCTCCGCTTCCGCGGCGGCCTTGCGGGCATCGGCCGCCGCCTTGGCGGCTTCCGAAGAGGCCGCGACAAGGACGAAGACGAGCCCGCCCGCGAGGAAGAGCAAGGCCGCGACCAATATCGTGTAGCTGTAGGTGGTGCAGTAACCGAGCAGCGCCTCCATCCCGTCAGACAGCGTGTTGCCATCTCGCGCTTCCGGTGCGCCGATATTGTTGTTCGCCACGCCGCTTCCCCCGCCGAATCATGGATCAAGCGCGGCTGCGCCCGCGCCGCCGCATTCTTGCGAGGCGGCAATCCTTCTGTCGGTGGCAATTCCCACACTCACCTCTCCCGCGGCCGCCCCGAACCTTGCCCCCGAGCACCTTCGACACCATCTCCGCATTGCCTGCGTTGACGCTTCGCGCGCGCTTCATTAGCCTCGGAACAAATCTGGAACATCATCGGCCATGCTGACTCACCTTCCGAAGCGAGCGTTTACGCGATGCTGACCCACCTGAGCGTCCGCGGCGCGCGCGAGCACAATTTGAAGAACGTCGACGTGGATATTCCGCGCGAGACGCTGACGGTCATCACCGGGCTCTCGGGATCGGGGAAGAGTTCGCTCGCCTTCGACACCATCTATGCCGAGGGGCAGCGGCGCTACGTCGAGTCGCTGTCGGCCTATGCGCGCCAGTTCCTCGAGATGATGCAGAAGCCGGACGTCGATCATATCGAGGGCCTCTCGCCGGCCATCTCGATCGAGCAGAAGACGACGAGCCGCAACCCGCGCTCGACGGTCGCGACCGTCACTGAAATCTACGATTACATGCGCCTCCTCTGGGCGCGTGTCGGCGTGCCCTACAGCCCGGAAACCGGCCTTCCGATCTCGGCCCAGACGGTCAGTCAGATGGTCGACCGCGTCATGGCGCTCCCAGAAGGCACGCGCCTGTACCTGCTCGCGCCGGTGGTGCGGGGCCGCAAGGGCGAGTATCGCAAGGAGCTCGCCGAATGGCAGAGGGCCGGCTTCACCCGCGTCCGGATCGACGGCCAGCTCCACGACATCGAGGACGCACCCGCCCTCGACAAGAAGTACAAGCACGACATCGAAGTCGTCGTCGACCGCGTCGTCGTGCGCGAAGGCATCGAAACGCGCCTCGCGGACTCGCTGGAGCAGGCGCTGAAGCTGGCGGAAGGCCTCGTCTACATGGACCCGGCCGATGCCCCGAAGGAGCACAACGCGGCAGGCGCTCAGTCTTCTAATGGTAAGACTACGGACTCAGAAACCACCCGCCAGGTCCTCGGCGACAACGCCCCTCCCGGCCGCATCGTCTTTTCCGAAAAGTTCGCCTGCCCGGTCTCCGGCTTCTCGATCGCCGAGATCGAGCCGCGCCTGTTCAGCTTCAACGCCCCCCAGGGCGCCTGTCCCGCCTGCGACGGCCTCGGCGAAAAGCTGCTCTTCGACGCCGACCTCGTCGTCCCCAACCAGAATCTCAGCATCAAGAAGGGCGCCGTCGTCCCCTGGGCCAAGTCCAACCCGCCCAGCCCTTATTACATGCAGGTTCTGGGCTCCCTCGCCCGCGAATTCGGCTTCAGCCTCGACATCCCCTGGAACGAGCTCCTGGAGGAAGAGCGCGACATCATCCTCCACGGCACCAAGGGGCGTCCCGTCACGCTCACCTTCATCGATGGCCGCAAGAGCTACGACGTCATGAAGCCGTTCGAAGGCGTGATCGGCAACCTAAACCGCCGCATGCTCCAGACGGAAAGCGCGTGGATGCGCGAGGAGCTGTCCAAATACCAGTCCGCGGCGCCTTGCGAGACCTGCAAGGGCGCCCGCCTCCGCCCCGAGCCGCTCGCGGTCAAGATCGCCGGCGAGGACATCTCCATGTCCACCCGCCGCGCCGTCCGCCACGCGCTCGAATGGTTCTCGACGCTCCACGAAAAGCTCACCCCGCAGCAGAACGAGATCGCCCGCGCGATCCTCAAGGAAATCAACGAACGCCTCGGTTTCTTGAACAATGTCGGCCTCGATTACCTCAACCTCGACCGCACGTCGGGCACCCTCTCGGGCGGCGAGAGCCAGCGCATCCGCCTCGCCAGCCAGATCGGCTCCGGCCTCTCCGGCGTCCTCTACGTCCTCGACGAGCCGAGCATCGGCCTCCACCAGCGCGACAACGACCGCCTGCTCGTGACGCTCAAGCGCCTGCGCGATCTCGGCAACACCGTCATCGTCGTCGAGCATGACGAGGACGCCATCCGCACCGCCGATTACGTCATCGACATGGGCCCGGGCGCAGGCGCCCACGGCGGCGAAGTCGTCGCGAGAGGGTCGCTGAGCGACGTCCTCAGCAATGAGAACTCGCTGACCGCGGACTACCTCACAGGCCGCCGCTCCGTTCCTGTCCCAGCGAGCCGGCGCTCCGGCAACGGCCGCAAGCTCACCGTCAACGGCGCCCGCGCCAACAATCTGAAGAACGTCAGCGCCGCGATCCCGCTCGGCACCTTCACCTGCATCACCGGCGTCTCCGGCTCCGGCAAGTCGAGCTTCACCATCGACACGCTCTATGCCGGCGCCGCCCGTGCGCTGAACGGCGCCCGCGTCGTCTGCGGCCCGTGCGAGGGGATCGAGGGCCTGCAGAGCCTCGACAAGGTGATCGACATCGATCAGTCCCCGATCGGCCGCACCCCGCGCTCCAACCCCGCCACCTACACCGGCGCCTTCACCCAGATCCGCGACTGGTTCGCGGGCCTCCCCGAGAGCCTGGCGCGCGGCTACAAGCCCGGCCGTTTCTCGTTCAACGTCAAGGGCGGCCGCTGCGAGGCGTGCAGCGGCGACGGCCTGATCAAGATCGAGATGCACTTCCTCCCCGACGTCTACGTCACCTGCGACGTCTGCCACGGCCACCGCTACAACCGCGAAACCCTGGAAGTGAAGTTCAAGGGCAAGAGCATCGCCGACGTGCTCGACATGACGGTCGAGGACGCCGTCGAATTCTTCAAGGCCGTCCCCCCCATTCGCGACAAGATGGCGATGCTGGCCGAAGTCGGCCTCGGCTACATCAAGGTCGGCCAGCAGGCGACGACATTGAGCGGCGGCGAAGCCCAGCGCGTAAAGCTCGCCAAGGAGTTGTCGCGGCGGGCGACAGGCCAGACGCTCTACATCCTCGACGAACCGACGACGGGCCTCCACTTCGAGGACGTGCGCAAGCTCCTCGAAGTGCTCCACGCGCTGGTCGACCAGGGCAACACGGTCGTCGTGATCGAGCACAATCTGGAAGTCATCAAGACGGCGGATTGGGTGCTGGACCTCGGGCCCGAGGGCGGCGACAAGGGCGGCGAGATCGTGGCGCAGGGGACTCCGGAGCAGGTGGCGGCGGAGCCGCGGAGCTATACTGGGGCGTATCTCAACGACCTGCTCGCGAAGTCCGCCCGCGGAAGCGCACCACCAGCACCGGTGAAAAAGAAGCGAAGTACTTCTGCCTTGATGCGCCAGCGAGAGGCGGCCGAATGATCTCTGCTCGTGCTGGAACCGATGAGCATCCGCGGTCGCGCGGCTCGAGCATACACGTATGGCAAGTCAGCAAAAGTACCGTCTGGGTTCCCTACCTAAGCTCCGTAAGAAGCGACAGGGCGGCAAAGTTGCGGTGGGAAATACGTCCGTGCGACGTGGCGGCGGAGCTTGGGAGCAAGAGAGGGCGCTAAGTCAATAGGCAGCGACCGTCGAGCCGGTAAGACAGGGCTTGCGCACAGGTTCGAAGCACGCAATGTTGAGCCTGCCCTACCTGGGAGCTTGCGTGCATGAAAATTAGTCCGGCCGTCGCTAGTACGCTCATTGTGGCTATCACTGACGCGATTCAGAAGGGCACGATAAGTCGTTACAGCTTTTTTTCTTTTCCGGAAGAGTGGGAGAAGGAGACCCTCGCGGCTGTAGGCGAAGAGTTCGCGAAGTCCCTCCCCAAAGCACTCGATGAAAGCTCTTTGTCGCAATTTGCTAAAGACCGGCTTCAGCTTATTAGGCTTGAGGCGGGCTCGCCTTCGCCGAGTAAAGACACTCCAATCCGAAAGTTGGCTTGCTTCTCTAATCCTCTGAACACCGCAAGGGTGGTTGTCGCATCTCTAAAGGAGGCTCCCAAGCAATACAGGCTATTAGTCAGGATCAACGATGAGCTAGCGGAACGCGCTGCAAGCGGCGAGGTTGAGATAAAACTTTCTGATCGTCTACGGATTGTCTCTGGCGGAAAAATACCACCAACGTTCAAGCTCAGTCACCCTGTTGAGGCTGTAAACTCTCATATAAGAGGTGCTGCCTTTTCTTCACATGCTCCGTTCACCTCTGAGGAGACTGCGCTCTATCTTGAGTACAGAACATCCGGCTATCTTTCACCTAGGCGTTCTTCTCGTGCGCTGGGCGAATTCTTCGATGAGTGCAGAGCGTTCTACGGGGCCTGTATTGCACATAAGATAACATACAACAGCAATCTCATAGGCACTGATGAGATGACGCCGATTGTGATAGCTAATGAGGTCAACGACCGTGAGGAGGTATTTGCCTACGTCGACAGGGTAGAAGAAGACCTTGTAAAGTGCGCGAACCTGTCAACCACTACGGTAACCGATAAAAAGATCACCGATGGAGAGCCGCTCGAGGATATAGGGCCAATTTTCCCTGTTTTCCAGTCGGTCAATTCAAACAAGCTCAAAACCGCCTGTGCCTGGATGCTGAGAGCTCAGCTGAGTCCACGGCCGCTTGATCGTGTCTTGGAGGCGACCATCACGATGGAAGTCCTTCTTGGAGATCGAGATACGAGCGACCGCATAGGTCTGTCAAAACTTATGGCAAACCGGTGCGCCTACGCGCTTGGTGGAAGCATGAGCGAGCGAGACGAGATAGTCGAATTTTTTGTTAAATTTTATCGCTTGCGGTCGGAAATTGTACACAGCGGACGAACTAACCTCGACTCCGACGAAAGGCGAATTGTAGCCAAAGGCATTACGCTCGCCACAAGAACACTGGTTCACGAAATTCGTATTTCCTCTTGAGAACCGAACAAAATGGCCATCTGACGCTGGACGAGCCGCACGATTTCGACGCGTCCAAGCGCGGAAGCCTACTCTAACCAGGCATGTCTCCGGTGCCCCGCGCCGCAGGGGGTGACGGACCTACTTAACAATTTCCGACAACATGTCGTCAACGAATAGGTGGCCCCAAGCTTCGTCGCGCACCTCTGTGTCTCTATCGCGAAAACCTAGGTGAATCACCTGTTTGTCGATGGCCTGTTGCACGCATTGGGTGCTGGGAACGAGATCATTGTCGTCGGTTATCAGGACCGCAATATCGTATAAATCGCGGCTTGCTAACGACACCAAATCGATAGCTATCTTTGTATCGACTCCCTGCTCGAAGAAATGTGGAGTATCACTGCCGCAGAAATCGCATTGGAGCGGCTCTTTTGACTGAGTCGTTATATCCACGGTGTAAGAGGTAATTTGATCTAGCTCGTTCTGAAGCCAGGTCTGGCGCCTTTTCTCTTCAGCGACTTCACTTGGCTCGGCTCCACTTGAGTAGGCATAGTCCGCCGGCTTGGCCGAGGCATATACCTTGAACGCCCTAAACTCCTTTTTTACGTTTCGGATAGGGCCGACTTTATCTAGACTTTCTATAATTGCTTCGGGAAAGGCTGCCCAGTCCAAATTATCCTGAGGCCAAGACCCGGTCAACTTCTTCCATTCAGTGGCGAAGTTCCAGAAGTCCATAAAAACCCGGATTTTCGAGTGCTGTCGGGACTGCCTCATGCTCAATCTCGCTTCACGATTGTGATATGACGCTACTAGTGTTTCGACGCGGTCTGTACTGCTTTTTGAAGTCTTCTGCGGTGATCAGGTCTGGAATAAGATCATCCAGTAACAGGTTACCCCATGCGGAACTACGTAGTATGTCGCCCTCGCCCTTCGGCCCGATTTGAATAATCTGCTTATCGAAAATTTCTTGTACGCAAAGTATGCTCGGCGCCAGTTCGGCGTCGTTCATGATCAGAACGCCTATATCGTAAGAATCATTGACCGCGTGGGAGAGAAGATCGCAGGCAACCTTGGTGTTGAGCCCTTTTATGAGCTCAGACTTTTCTAGATTAGAACCGCATCTCCCGCATTGATGCTTGTTCCGATCCGGCTTTATATAGAAGTTATGGACCTGAAAACCCGGCAGAGGATCAAGCTTTTTATCTAACCAGACTTCTAGCTCCTTCTTAGATCCATCATTGTTCCGGCTTATTGGTGCATAAACGTCTATCGCACGCATCTCTTTAGCTGCCTGTCCGATATACGGCATCTCATTGAGATGCTCTATAATAATCTCTGGAAGATCCTCCCAGCGTATTTGGCTGGATTCGTTCTGCGCATTCTTGCGATCTTGAGGTTCGAGCGTCCGACGCGTGATTTTGGCGTGGGCCAGCTGCCAAGCGCGAGAAAACTCTAGATGGTTTATGAAGACCCGAACCCGGACAGCGTCGTCGGCTTCGTGTCTGCCCCGATGAAGTCGGCTCATAGCACCCCCTCGCATTCAAGCGCACGCACGCGAGTCAGAACTGCCGAAAAAAGCATCGTTTGTCACGAAATTTTAAGAAAGCACTCTATTCCGGCCGCAATAATTGTTCCAGATGGCGGTGACCAGCGTTAAGCGACGTCAAAGCGTGCCCGCCATCGTGCGCAGCTAGCTTGCACTCAGACCTATCTCGATCAGCCGTCGTATCGCCTCGGATCTTGATGGCTTCGGCACTGGCTGGCGTTCGATCCAAGCGGCGATCTTTGCTTCCAGCTCGTCGGACCAGCGGACGGTGCGCACCGGGTCTCTGCCGGTGCGCGGGCGGCCGCGTGGTCTTTTTTCAACGTCGGCTACTGACCCGCCCCTAATATATGGTGACACCATAAACAGAAGGCGCGGCGAGAACCCCTCGCTCCGGCTCCGATCCGCAAACGCCCCGTATGAGGAGGCGAATGATGGCTGATGGGCAGCTTAAACTGTCGCGCCGGGCGCTGCTAGGCGTTGCGTGCGCTTCCGCGCCGATGCTGAGCCGTCATTCCGGACTTGATCCGGAATCCATGAACACGGGGCTTCGAGAACCTGCACCCGCCGAGTTCATGGACCCCGGATCAAGTCCGGGGTGACGAGCTTTGGAATGAAGCCCTCGCCCTCTTCACCCCCGCCGATGCCGCCGTGACGGCGCTCGAAGGCACGTCCGACGACGACGCCTTCAACGCCGCCGCCGACGCGCACGACCGCGCCCTCGAACGCCTCCTCCTCGCCCCCGCGCCCAGCGTCGCCGCGCTCGCCGCCAAGCTCCGCCTCGCCCGCCGCGACCAGGCCTGGGAACTCCCCGCCGGCGACGCGCTCATGGAAGCGCTCGAACGGGACGCCCTTGCGCTTGAGGGCAGGATCGCGCGGCGCCCCGGGGCGCCAATCTGAAAATCCGTCCTGCCCGGCTTAGGCCGGGATGATCTCACGCGGAGGCGCGGAGACGCGGAGGAAAGGAGAGGGAACGCGCGGTCGAAGAAGGTCGTAGCGGACATCCCCGCACCCTCCGCGTCTCCGCGCCTCCGCGTGAAACCATACGAAGCACGCCTCTCGTGCGGTCGTGTGCAGCGAACCCCACCGGCACTATTGTAATGTAGGATTTCGTCTGATCTACCCTGTCGGATGGAACAGGAACGCACCGGGTCGCCTCGCTCCGAAGAGGACAAAGCCGCCACCTTCTCCCGCTTCGAGGGCGGGGACCACGCTCCGCCCCAAGCCCCGCCTGCGCCCCAAACCCCCGCCCGCATCGGCTGGATCGAAGGCCGCATGCCCGAAATCGTCGATCCGCTCGTCCCGCAAGACCCGGAAACGATCTTCACCCAAACCCGCCGCCTCCGCCACGACGGCTGGACTCCGGAGAAGATGCGCCTCTTCCTGGAGCGCTTCGCCGAATGCGGCGTGGTCGTGGAGGCGTGCGAGGCGGCGGGGATGAGCGCGCGCGCGGCCTATAATCTGCGCGACCGCGATCCGCTCTTCGCCGCCGGCTGGGACGCGGCCTCGGTCAAGGCGCGGGCGCCGCTCGCGGACGAAGCCTTTTCGCGCGCGCGCAACGGCGTCGTCGAGCGGATCTACAAGGACGGCGTCGTCGTCGCCGAGCGCCATCGCTACGACAACCGCCTCACCATGGCGGTGCTCGCCCGCCTCGATTCGCGGATCGACCGGGCGGAGGCGAACGGCGCGCCGCACCTCGCCGTCGCCGCGCGTTGGGACGACTATCTCGCCGCGCTCGCCGAGGATCGGCGCGAGGACGGCATGGCGCTCCTCGCGCCCCCCGCCGCCGATCCGCCCGCGCCGGCCTCCACGAGCGAAAATGCGCGAGACCGTGAACTTCGTGAACTTCAGCTTCGGTTCAAGGCGGACCTCGATGCGGACCGCCACTCCGTCTGGGACGACGAGGACGGCTGGTGGACCGATTACCCGCCGCCGCCCGGCTTCGAAGGCGAGGAGGAGGGGAGCTACGGCGATCACGATTATCGCCGGTCGCTTTCACCCGACGAGCAGGCGGTGATCGACGCCGAAGTCGCCGAAGAGGAAGCGGCGGAAGCGGAGGCGGATGCCGAGGCGCTGGCCGCCGCCGGAGCGCACCGGGACGCCTATTTCGGGATCAGCCGGCAGTCGGCAGGCGAAGGTGAGGCCGGCGACGAATAGCCGCCGCAGCGCAACGGGCGGCACTCCAAACGACAAGGAGTATCAGCCATGAAGATGTCCGAGGGGCAGCTTCAACGAAACGACCAACGTCGCTTATTACGTGACCTACATGTCGACCGACTACTTGCCCTCGGGCGTGTCGCTCATTCATGGTAGCTGACATGAGAAATGCTGGCTTCATCGTGCCGCTGATGATGGTGGCGGCTTGCGACACCACCATGGCGCCCGGCGAAGATCCGGCCTCGTCCGGAGGCGGCGCTGCCGCCGCCTCCGCGGCAGGGGCCGCTGCGCCCTCGCCCTGCTTCCCTCGAACCAGGGCGGGATGACGGCCGCGGCCTCGGGTACGCTTGGCCTGCGCGGGCGCTGCCTCGTCCTCGAGACTGGCGGGGAGCCCATGCAGCTCGCCTTCGCCACCGCCGACACACGCTGGGACGCGGCGGCCCGCTCGCTACGCGTGGGGACCCGCAGCTTCGCGCTCGGCTCCCGCGTGGAGCTCGGCGGCGGGGAGTTCGCCGGCAATGCCGACTCGCTCGCCTGGGTCCGCCGCCCGGCAGGCGAATGCGGCGGCCGCTTCTGGATCGTGTCTTCGATCTCCGGCGGCTGAACGGCCAATCGCGGGCGGCCCGTCCAGGCGAGCCGCCTTCTCCGCGGCCGCTCAAGCCCAGCCTACGGCGCCGCCTCCGCCGTCCGCGCCGAGCGGAGCGGCTCCGGCGCTAGAGTCTCAGCTCCGCCGCGCGCTGTCGAGATGCTGGCGGATCTCGTCGTCGGTCGGCGCTCCCCGGGCCGCGCGCTCCAGCATCGCGAGGCCTTCCGCCCGGGCGCCGCTCTTGAACAGGACCCAGCCGTAGGTGTCGGCGGTGGCGGGATTGTCGCGGTCGAGCTCCCAGGCGCGGCGGGCGATGGGGAGGGCATGCTCGTGGTCGCCGGCTTCGGAATAGGCCCAGGCGAGGTTGTTGAGGATCGTCGCGTCGCGGTCGCCGAGGCGGCGGCGCAGGCCCTCGTAGATGCGGATCGCTTCGGGCCAGTTGCGCGCCTGCATCTGCCGCCCGGCGTGGAGGACCAAGGCGGGGACGTTCCTCGGGTTCTGCTGGAGGAAGAGCTGGAGCACGCTCTCGGCCGCCGCGCCCTGGTTCGATTGCTGGAGCGCCTCGATCATTCGGAGCGCCACCGCTTCGGTGAAGGCGAGGTTCGCCGCCTTGCGATATTCGGTCGCCGCGCCCGCAAAGTCGCCGCGCACGCCCCTGGCGTCGCCGACGAGGATGTGGGCGTCGGGCACCCCGGCATTGCCGGCCTGGAGGCGGAGCGCCCGCTGCAGCGCTTCCCCGCCGACGCCGCGGCCGAGCAAGGCGGCGATGAGCGCGATCTGGCTCGGCGCGTGGTCGGGCGAGGCTTCGGCGGCGCGGCGGATCTGCGCCAGCTCCTCGTCTGAGACGTGGCGCGAGTCGAGAGCAGTGAGCGCCCGCTGCTGCGGCTGGGCGGCGCGGGCGAGATAATGCGCGGCGCCCTGGCTGTCGCCCTGGTGGTGGAGGGCGCGGCCGAGGAGGGTCAGCGTGTAGCTGTCCGCGTCGGGCCGGTCGGCGAGGGGGCGCAGCGTCGCGACCACGCCGGCCGCGTCGCCGTTGCGCCACAAGGCGGCGGCGAGCAGGCGTCGCGCCTTGCGGTTGCGCGGCTGCATTTCGACGAGGCGCTGGAGGCGGATCGCCGCCTGCTCGACCGCGCCGGTGCCGTAGTCGATCGCACTGGCGAGGAGCATTCCGGCCGGCGCATTGTCGAGCCGGCCGTTGGTCCGCTCCCAGATGGCGCGGGCGAGCGCGTAATCGTGGGCGCGCGCCGCCAGCATCGCCTGGAGATAATAGGCCCGGGGGTGGCCGGGGGAGAGTTCGAGGACTCGGCGCGAGTCGCGCAGCATGTCCGTCATGCGGCCGACGTCGCCGAGCGTCGCGGCGCGTTCGAGGAGGGCGACGACATTGTCCGGCTCGATCTCGAGCGCGCGGTCGAACCAGGGGATGGCGGCCGCGAGGCCGTATTGGCTGCGGGTGAGCTCGCCGCGCAAAGTCAGCGCCTCGGCGTTGCGGGCGTCGGCCGCGACGGCGCGGTCGGCGGCGGCCAGCGCCCCGGCGAGATCGTGATTGTCGCGGCGGAAATTGGCGACGTCCGTCCAGACCTGGCTGTCGTTCGGCCCCGCCTCGAGCGCCCGGGCGAATTCGGCCGCGGCGCGGTCGTTGTCGCCCTTGGCGAGCGCGGCGTGGGCGCTGACCCGGGCGGCGTAGGCGGTGTGGGCGGGGGCGGCGCCGGCGGCCTCGCGAAGCGCCGCATCGGCCTGGTTCTGGAGGAGGAAAGCGTGGGCGAGGAGGTGCGCGGTCTCCGCGGCCGGCACCCCCGCGCGGCGGGCATGCTCCACTTCCACCTGCGCCGCGACTCCATCGCGGAGGAGGAGCTGCGTGCGGGCGAGAGCGATGCGGGCGTTCCGGTCGTTGGGGTTCGCCTTGAGCGCATTCATGAACTCGACGCGAGCGGTCCGGGGATCGCGCTGTTCGAGCGCGGCCATGCCGCTCCGGTAGCTGTCCTCCCCCGGCGACGCCGAGGCGGCGCCGGCGAGGAGAAGGGCGGCGAAGGCGGCGCTGAGGCGGGCGCGGGTCATGGCTGGAGCCCATATTGCTTGAGGAGGTCATACAAGGTCGGCCGGCTGATCCCGAGCAGGCGCGCGGCGGACGAGATGTTGCTTTCGGTGCGGGCGAGCGCCTGGCGGATGACGCGGCGGTCCGCTTCCTCGCGCGCGGCTTTCAAGTTCACCGGGAGGGCGGCGGGATCGCGCGGGGCGAGATCGAGATCCTCGGCTGTGATGAGCTTGCCGTCGGCCATGATCACGGCGCGCTTCATTCGGTTCTCCAGCTCGCGGACGTTCCCGGGCCACTTCCAGTCGTTGATCGCCGCCAGCGCATCGGGCGAGAAGCCGCGCACGCTCGGGTTCATCTCGCGAGAGAAGAGGTGAAGGAAATGCTTGGCGAGAAGCGTCGCGTCGCCGTGCCGCTCGGCGAGGCTCGGGATGCGCACCACGATCTCGGCGAGGCGGTAGTAAAGGTCCTCGCGGAAGCTTGCCGCCTGGATCATGGCGGGAAGGTCCTGGTGGGTGGCGCAGACGATCCGGGTATCGACCGCGATCGGCTTCCTCCCGCCGATCCGCTCGATCGTGCGCTCCTGGAGGAAGCGCAGCAGCTTGACCTGGAGGGGGAGGGGGATGTCGCCCACTTCGTCGAGAAAGAGCGTGCCGCCGTGGGCGAGCTCGATCTTTCCTTCGGTGGTCTTGATCGCGCCGGTGAACGCGCCCTTTTCGTATCCGAACAGCTCGGCTTCGAGCAAATTCTCCGGGATCGCCGCGCAATTGATCGCGACGAAGCCGCCGTCGCGGCGCCGGCTCGCGCGGTGGAGGCCGCGGGCGAGGAGCTCCTTGCCCGTGCCGCTGGCGCCGAGCAGCATGACCGAGACGTCGGCATTGGCAACCCGCTCGATTGTGCGGGCGACCTTCATCATCTCGGGCGCGGCGGTGATCATGGTGCCGAGCACGCGCCGGTCCTCGCCGACGTGGCTTTCGAGGCGGCGATTCTCCGTCTCGATGCCGTGGAGCTGGAAGGCGCGGCGGACGATCAGGCCGAGCTGGTCGATGTCCACGGGCTTCTGGTAGAAATCGTAGGCGCCCGACGCGATCGCCCGAAGCGCGCTCTCCCGCGCGCCGTGGCCGGAAGCGACGATCACCTTGGTCTCGGGCTTCAGGGACAGGATCTCCTCGAGCGTGGCGAAGCCTTCGGAGACGCCGTCCGGATCGGGCGGAAGGCCGAGGTCGAGGGTCACCACCGGCGGCTCTTCGGAGCGCAAGAGGTCGATCGCGGCCCGGCGGTCCGAGGCGCAGAAGACTTCGTAATCGTCATAGGCCCAGCGGAGCTGGCGCTGCAGCCCTTCGTCGTCCTCGACGATCAGGAGCTTGGGCTTTGCTTGCACGCTCATGCGCATATCCGTTCGAGCTCGGGGGCCGGGACTTGCTCGCCCAGCGGTAAAAAGACGGTGAAGCGGGAGCCTTCGCCCTCGCGGCTGGCGACTTCGATCCGGCCGCCCATGGCCGCAACCAGCGACCGCGCTTCGAAGGCGCCGACGCCGAAGCCGTTGTCCTTGGTGGAGGCGAAGGGCTGGAAGAGGCGGGTGCGGACGAACTCGGCCGACATGCCGGCACCGCTGTCGATCACTTCGATCGCCGCTTCGGCCCCGCGCGCCGAGAGGCGGATGCGGACCGGCTCGCCGGCCGGGCTGGCGTCGATCGCATTGTGGACGAGGTGGGAGAGGGCCTGCTCCAGCCGTCCCGGATCGGCCTGCGCCACGAGCGACAACTGCCCCTCGACCAGCACCGGGTGGACCCGCTTCTTCGCACCCACGATCTTCGCGGCGAGGGCTTCGACCGGCACCGGGCGCGGCGGCTCGGCGCCCTGGCGGCTGCCGTTGGAGAGGCGGGCGAGGAGCTCGTGCATCTTCCTGACGGAGCTTTGCAGCGTCGCGATCATGTCGGCGCGGAATTCCGGGTTCTCCGCGTGACGCTCGGCATTGCGGGCGACGAGCGAGAGCTGCGACACCAGGTTCTTGATGTCGTGCATGATGAAGGCGAAGCGGCGGTTGAACTCGTCGAAGCGCTGCGCATCGGCGAGCGCCTGCTGCGACTGCGCTTCGGCGAGGTAGGAGGCGGCCTGGATTCCGGCGGTGCGGAACAGGTCGAAATCCTCCCAGTCGAGCGGGCGGCGGACCAGCGCGTGCTCCAGCAGCACCAGGCCGACGAGCCGCTCACCGTGGATCAGCGGCACGCCCGCCCAGAGATTGGGAAGCGACCGGATCCACTGCGGAACGCCGGCGCAGCGGCCCTCTTCGGCGCCGTCCGAGAAATCGACGACATGCGAAGTCACGGCCAGGAAGCGGGCGAAGGCGCCGTCGTCGTCGCGGCCGGGCTCCGCCTCATGGTGCCAGTTCCAGCGCGCGGCGGGCGCGAGACGGCCCTGCTCGTCGGGCATCAGGAGGAGCCCGCCCGGCGATCCGGCGACGTCGCCGAGCGCCTTCACGATCCGCTCCTCCAGCCGCTCCTCGCCGCCGCGGCCGATCGTGTGGGTGAAGCGCAGCCATTCGGCGCGATAGTCGTAGCGATGTTCGAAGAAGTGCTTCGCCATCACCACCCGCATCCACGCCCGCGCGCGGCCGGAGGGGAGGAGGATGAGGGCGGCGACGGTCATCGCGAAGATGAGCGCGATCTGCCCGACCCGCACCCAGTCGCCGCCGGCAAGCTCCATCGCCCGCGTCGCGGACATCATCAGTATGAGGTAGGCGAGGATCGCGATGACGCCGATCGACTGGAATGTCGCGGCGCGCGAAAGCTGCATCTTCCAGCTCGAGTTCCTCCGGCTGGCGAGCGCGAAGAGCGGCACCACCATGGCGAGGATCGCGCCGCGCATCGCGAACAGGTCCTCGACGGGGCCGCGGGTGAGGTAGGCGGTGGTGTAGAGGTGGAGGTCGTAGGCCCACATGCCGGCGAGCGCGATGGCGGGAAGCTGGATGCCCCAGCGCGAATCGGGCGCGGCCTGGCCGTAGAGATTGTGGACGAGGACGAGCGCGCCCGCCGCGATGGTGAGGCCGATAATGTGCTGCGTCGAGCCGAGCGCCGCGAGCACGGGCGGCAGGTGCGCGACTTCCGGCATGACGCCGCTGATCACGATCTGGAGCCCGACGACGCCTGCGACGGCGGCATAGACCGCCTTCACGGCCCTCTGGCGGTGCCCGTCGTCGTCGGCGCCCTGCATGATCCCGTACATGAAGGAGAGGAAGGCGAGGTTGCGCGCGCTTTCGGCGAAATGGGCGAGGACGTAGTGCGGCCCCTCCATCGACAGGAAGATGCACCAGACCGACAGCACCGCGAAGGCGGTGACCAAAGGCCGGTTGCGGTGGTCGCCGTTCCAGTGGCGAAGCTGCCAGACGGCGAGCGCGCCGTAGAGCGCGGCGGCGAGGAGGTGCGACCAGAGGCCGATCAGCACCACCATCAGCGCGCGCCCTCCGGCCAGAGGATGACTCGCGCCGTCTGGAGAAGGATCAATATGTCGAGGAGCGGCGAATAGTTCTTGGCGTAATAGAGGTCGTATTCGAGCTTCTGGCGGGCGTCGTCGATCGACGCGCCGTATGGGTAGTTGATCTGCGCCCAGCCGGTGATCCCCGGCTTCACCATGTGGCGTTCGGCATAATAAGGCAGCCGCGCTTCCAGGTCCGCGACGAACTGCGGGCGCTCGGGCCGCGGGCCGACGAAGCTCATGTCGCCCTTCAGGACGCTCCACGCCTGGGGGAGTTCGTCGATTCTGAGCTTACGGATGACATGGCCGACGCGGGTGACGCG
>DASQND010000002.1:0-3639 GCA_035645215.1 Allosphingosinicella sp. | reverse complement strand
GCCCCGCTGCCCCATGGGGACTTCCAATAACCGCAAGGCAGCCTTTGTCGCCACTACCCCGTTGGAGGTCCCTTGAATTGCACAAACATCATAGCGCGCTGGGGCTAGCTTCGCTCCCCGCCGGCAACGCAGAAGTTGCCGTCATTGCCAGCGAGCGCCCGGTCCAGCCGGTCACCTTGCTTCGTCCGCACGCCGCGCGTCGGGCCGCCCGCTTCTTTATCGAGAAGTTTCCGGGCCGCTCCCTCTATGCGGTGAAGGCGAACCCGTCTCCCGAGCTCCTCCGGATCCTTTGGGACGAAGGCGTCACCCATTACGACGTAGCCTCGATCGCCGAAGTGCGCCTCGTCAACGAGACGCTTCCGGAAGCGACGCTCTGCTTCATGCACCCGGTGAAGGCCGAGGAAGCGATCCGCGAAGCCTATGCGCGCGGCGTCCGCACCTTTTCGCTCGACACGATGGACGAGCTCGAAAAGATCGTCTGGGCGACCGGCGGCGCGGACGACCTCAATCTGTGCGTCCGCATCCGCGTCTCGTCGGATCATTCCAAGCTCAGCCTCGCCTCCAAGTTCGGCGCGGAGCCCGGCGAAATGAAGGCCCTGCTCTTCGCCGCCCGCCAGGCGGCCGACGCGCTCGGCATCTGCTTCCATGTCGGCAGCCAGGCGATGACTCCCGCGGCTTATTCCGAAGCGATGGAGCGCGTCCGCGCCGCCATCGTCGAAGCGGCGGTCACGGTCGACATCGTCGATGTCGGCGGCGGCTTCCCCTCCGTCTATCCCGGCATGGAGCCGCCGGCGCTCGAAGCCTATTTCGATGTGATCTCGAAGGCCTTCGAAAGCCTGCCCATCTCCTACTCCGCCGAACTCTGGTGCGAGCCGGGCCGGGCGCTTTGCGCGGAATATGCCAGCGTGCTCGTGCGCGTCGAAAAGCGCCGCGGCGATACGCTCTACATCAACGACGGCGCTTACGGCGCTCTCTTCGATGCGGCGCATATCGGCTGGCGCTTCCCGGTGAAGCTGGTCCGCGAGGAGGACTCGGACGCGCGCGACATGCCGTTCAGCTTCTACGGGCCGACCTGCGACGATCTCGACCATATGGCGGGGCCGTTCCACCTTCCCGCGGACGTGGGTCCCGGCGATTATGTCGAGATCGGCATGCTCGGCGCCTATGGCTGCGCGATGCGCACCGGCTTCAACGGCTTCGGCAGCGCCGCGCGCGTCATCGTCGAGGACGAACCCATGGCGTCCCTCTACCGCGAGGATGCGGACGAGGGCGCGATGAGCAACGTGGTTAAGCTCTAGGCAAGCCGCGTCTTTGTAAGGGCGGACGGAACCTGCGTGGCCTTCGGGAGCCCGGGTTTCCGTCCTGTCCGCTTGAACAGCAAAGTCTCCGAAGGACCCGGTTTCGCCGGCGCGTCGCGGATATTGGAGAACGACATGAACGACCAGACCAAGATCAACGACACCCGCAAGGCCGAACTCCTCGCCAACGTCGTCGAGCATATCGACATCAAGAGCTTCGACGCGCGCCCGATCGTGGACGCGATGAAGAAGATGAGCTTCACCTCACGCGACCTCGGCCGCGCCGCCGAAATCTACAACACGATGCTCGGCGACAAGGATTGCTCGATCATCCTCGTGATCGCCGGCTCGACCTCGGCCGGCGGGTGCATGGATCTCTATGCCGAGCTGGTGCGCAACAACATGGTGGACGCGATCGTCGCCACCGGCGCCACCATCGTCGACATGGATTTCTTCGAAGCGCTTGGCCACAAGCACTATCAAGCGCTTGAAATCCCTGACGACGACACGCTGCGCTCGCTCTACATCGACCGTATCTACGATACGTATATCGACGAAGAGAAGCTGCAGGAGACCGATCACACGATCGGCGACATCGCCAACAGCCTCGAGGCCCGTCCGTACAGCTCGCGCGAGTTCATCAAGGAGATGGGCAAGTGGCTGATGACGCACGGGAAAAAGGAGAACAGCCTGGTCAAGCTCGCCTACGAGCATGACGTGCCGATCTTCTGCCCGGCCTTTGTCGACAGCTCGGCGGGCTTCGGCCTCGTCAAGCACCAGGTCGACCGGATGAAGGCGAAGCAGCCCTATATGGTGCTCGACGCCATCGCCGACTTCCGCGAGCTCACCGACCTCAAGATCGAGGCGGGCACCACCGGCCTCCTGATGATCGGCGGCGGCGTGCCGAAGAACTTCACGCAGGACACGGTCGTCTGCGCCGAGATCCTCGGCCACGACGATGTCGAGGTCCACAAGTATGCCGTCCAGATCACCGTGGCCGACGTGCGCGACGGCGCCTGCTCCTCCTCCACCCTTCAGGAGGCGGCGTCGTGGGGCAAGGTTTCCACGGCCATGGAGCAGATGGTGTTCGCCGAAGCGACCTCCGTCATGCCGCTCCTCGCCTCGGACGCCTATCACCGCGGCCTCTGGAAGGACCGCGAGAAGCGCCGCTTCGCGAAGCTGTTCGACGCCGAGTAAAGCTCGTAGCCGCAGCTAACCAGCACCCTCCTCGGACAAGCTCCGGGGAGGGTGTTTTCTTATGGGCTCAGCGGGCGAAGGCGGCGGCGAGTTCGACGTGGACCGACCCGGCGGAACCGGCTGACCAGCTGCACTTGGGTAAGTCGCTACCGGCGGACGTTCAGCGACGGAGCGCGGCGAGCAGTTGCTGCGTCCGGGAGGTCAAGCACTTTGCAAGCGATGCGTTCCGTCTCAACTTTCGCGAGGCTCCGGACGCGCTGCATTTCCGCCGAAGAATATTGTGTGGCCCGATCTGCCACTCCGAGGGCTATGGATCGGCACAGCGGAGCTAGAAGTGAGCCAAAAATACAGGCGTCGAGCGCGCCCAGCGCTGGCGCCGGTAACTCACGCAATGCCGTCACACCCGGATCGTCTAACGCGATGCGCATTCTCGTCCGTGCAAAGTCACGGAGCCCGCTCGCGATGACTGCGTAGTCAATGTCGCCGCCGTCCGCGTTGTTGGTGTACTGGAGGTCGAAAGAGGAAAGGCACGACGACGGAGCAATGTCGGGTGGTCCGCCCAAGGCATCAGCCGCACGGTTGATTCCAAGTTCGCGGTAGAGTCGCTCCGCCACTCTGGGCGCGGTGGCCCCATGAGACCCGTAGCTCCACCCTAACGGCGAAACCGCGCCTATAGCAACTGGTAGCAACTGGTCCAAAAATCACGCCGGCAGCAATCCACATCGCTGCTATCCGCTTTTGCACTTGGAGCCTCCTCCGCTCATAAACGTGCGAATGCCCCCACTAGCTCTGCATGGGTGGACCAGCGGAACTGGCCGACCGGTTTCACCCATTGAAGGCGCCAGCCTCCTTCCAGTAATGTTTTAGCGTCGCGCGCGAAAGTGTTGGGATTGCAGGAAACATAGGCGATACGCGCGAGCTTCGCGGTCGCGGCGAGCTGCTCGACCTGTTCCTTGGCGCCGGCGCGGGGCGGGTCGATGACGACGGCTTCGAAGCGGTCGAGCTCCGGTGTCATGAAGGGGCGGCGGAAGAGGTCGCGGTGGTCGACGAAGACTTGGCGTCCGGCCTGGCCCGCGGCGGCCTTGAGGACGAGGGCGGCGTCGCGGGCGCCTTCCGCGGCGAGGATCCGTCCGTCGAGCGCCAG
>DASQND010000001.1:0-16170 GCA_035645215.1 Allosphingosinicella sp. | reverse complement strand
ACGAAGGTGACGATCGGGATGTTGCGCAGGCGGCAGACTTCGAAGAGCTTGCGCGTCTGCGCTTCGATGCCCTTGGCGGCGTCGATCACCATGATGGCGCTGTCGACGGCGGTCAGCGTCCGGTACGTGTCTTCGGAGAAGTCCTGGTGGCCCGGCGTGTCGAGCAGGTTGAAGAGGATATTGTCCTTCTCGAACGTCATGACCGAGGAGGTGACGGAAATACCGCGCTGCTGCTCGATCGCCATCCAGTCGGAGCGGGCGCGGCGCCGGTCGCCGCGGGCGCGCACTTCGCCCGCCTCGTGGATCGCGCCGGCGGAATAGAGGAGCTTCTCGGTGAGCGTCGTCTTGCCGGCGTCCGGATGCGAGATGATCGCGAAGGTGCGCCGCTCGGCGGTGGTGATCGCGTCGTCGGCGCGGGCGAGGGGCGCATCGGCCATGGGTCGTAAGCTCCAGCGGGCGCGGGCGGGGCCGCGCTTCCGATCATCAGGTCTGAATGGATTGCCCCGCGATAGTGGATTCCACCCGAACCCGCCAGCCCTGAGCCTGTCGAAGGGCGTGTTGAAGTCCTCAGTGCTCTACAAGACGGGGCTTCGACAGGCTCGGCCCTGGCGGGGGTGGAAGGCGGTGGCGTAAGTCGGTCCGGATCGGAGCGATGCTTGCGCTTCATTGCGGACGCGGCACTTTGGGCGTCGTGCACGCTCCCGCCGCCCTCGCCCGCCACGCGCTCCGCACCGTCGTCGATTTCGCCTTGCCCCCGCGCTGCCCCGGGTGCGGTGCGATCGTGCAAGACGAGCATAGTTTCTGCCTCGGCTGCTGGTCGAAGCTCCACTTCCTCGGCGCGCCTTGCTGCGCGCGGTGCGGGCTGCCGTTCGAGCATGACGGGGGCGGGGCGGAGGCGGAGTGCGGGGGCTGCCTCGCCGCGCCGCCGCGCTTCGATCGGGTGCGGGCGGCGGTGGCTTATGGGGACATTCCTCGGAAGGTCGCGCTGAAGCTCAAATATGGCGGTCGGCCGGGCGTCGCCGAGACGATGGCGCGGCTGATGGAGCGGCATCTGGAGCGGGGCCCCGACGTGCTGCTGGCGCCGGTGCCGCTCCATCGCTGGCGGATCTGGAAACGGGGCTACAACCAGGCGGGGCTGATCGCTTCGGCGCTGGCGCGGCGGAGCGGCGGGACGGCGATGCTCGACGCGCTGGAGCGGCGCAAGGCGACGCCCTATCTGCGCGGGATGGGCCCTCGGGAGCGGGCGCAGGCGGTGCGCGGCGCCTTTCAAGTGCCGGAGCGGCGCAAGGCGGCGCTCGCGGGCAGGCGGGTGGTGCTGGTGGACGACGTTTTCACCAGCGGGGCGACGGCCAATGCCTGCGCGCTGGCGCTCAAAAAAGCGGGCGCGGCGGAGGTGCAGCTTCTTTGTTGGGCGCGGGTCGTGAAAGGCAGCGATAACTGATTGCAGGCGCCCCTTGCCTTCGCCACTCTGCGTTTCTCACGGAAAGGCGGAACGCATGGTGCCGAGCATCACGGAGCAGCTTTCGGAGCGGATCCGCGAGGAGCTCGGCCGCCGCCGATTGACGCGCCAATGGCTTGCCGGCGAGGCGCGGGTCAGCCTTTCGACGCTCGAGAAGGGGCTGGCCGGGCAGCGGCCGTTCACCACCGCGACGCTTGTGCGGATCGAGCAGGCGCTCGGCATCGCGCTTCGCCCCAAGGCCGAGCCGGCCCGCCCGCCCGGGATCGCGCCGGAAGAGCTCGGCGCCTACGCCCATGTCGCGGTGCGCTGGCTGGAAGGCGACTATCTCACAATCCGCCCGACCTTCGGGAACGAGCCCGGCGTCTATGCCTATCGGACGACGATCGTCTGGGACGAGGCGGTCTCGCACCTCGTCTTTCGCGAAAGCGAGCGGACGGATTCGGCCTACACGCAGCGCGGCGACCTCGCGCTTCCGCACCAGTCGGGGCACATCTACCTGGTCACGCGCGAGCAGGGGCAGTTCCGCCTCACCGTGCTCGGCCGGCCAACCATCCGGGGCGCGCTCTACGGAGTGCTGACGACGCTCCAGGCGCCGGGCGGCTCGCGGCTTCTCCCCGTCTCCTGCCCGATCGCCTTGCTGCCGATCGCGGCCGGCGCGCCGGAGCTGTTCGGCGTCAAGCGGCCGGGCGAGGAGGGCTACGAGACGCTCGCCGCACCGCTGGCGGAGGTGGAGGGGGACGGGTTCGCGCGCCTCATCGCTGCGCCGCCGGCCGGTTGACATCGGCATGGCCGATGCTCAGTTCGGGGCCACAAGCCGGAAGGAGCTTTCAAGACATGGCCCGCGTCGAAATCTACACCAAGTTCATGTGCCCTTATTGCGCGCGGGCGAAGCGGCTCCTGGACGACAAGGGCGTCCAATATGAGGAAACGGAGATCAGCGGCGGCGGGCCCAAGCGCGAGGAGATGATCCAGCGCGCCGGCGGCCGCACCACCGTGCCGCAGATTTTCATCGACGGGCGCCACATCGGCGGATCGGACGATCTGGCCGAGCTCGACCGCAGCGGCGGGCTCGATCCCCTGCTCCAGGCGGGATGAAGCTCGCCCTCTACCAGGCGCGGACCGGCGTCGACCCGGCCGCCAATGCGCGCGACCTGACCGCCGCCGTCCGCGACGCCAGGGCGGGCGGGGCGGCGATGCTGTTCACGCCCGAGATGAGCGGGCTCCTCGACCAGGACCGCGCTCGCGCCGCGGCGCATCTGAAGAGTGAAGAGGACGACATCGTCCTCGCCGCCGTACGCGAGGCGGCGCGGGAGGCGGGCATCTGGGTCCATCTCGGCTCGCTGGCGCTGAAGGGCGGCGATGGCGGGCGCCTCGTCAATCGCGGCTTCGTGATCGACGAAGGCGGCGCGGTGCGGGCGCGCTACGAGAAGATTCACCTCTTCGACGTCGATCTCGCCACCGGCGAAAGCTGGCGTGAGTCGGCCTCCTATGCGCCGGGCGGGCGCGCGGTGGTGACTGAAACGCCGCTCGGCCCGCTCGGCCTTTCCATCTGCTACGACCTGCGCTTCTCGGGCCTTTACGCGGCCTTGTCCGCGGCGGGCGCGGCGGCGGTCTCGATCCCGGCGGCCTTTACCGTTCCCACCGGCGAAGCGCACTGGCACGTCCTCATCCGCGCCCGCGCCATCGAAAGCGCCTGCTTCGCGGTCGCCGCCGCGCAGGGCGGTGCGCATGAGGACGGGCGCAGGACCTACGGCCACAGCCTCGTCGTCGATCCCTGGGGGCGGGTGCTGCTCGACATGGGCAATGCGGAGCGGGAGGTCGGCTTTGCGGAGATCGACCTTCGTCAGCTCGAGGAGGTGCGGAGCCGCCTGCCCGTGCTCCGGCACCGGCGGCCCTTTGCAGCGCCGTGATCATCTTCGATCTCAAATGCGCCGAGCAAGGCCATGTCTTCGAAGGCTGGTTCGGATCGTCCGCGGATTATGAGGAGCAGCAGGGGCGGGGGCTCGTCTCCTGCCCGGTCTGCGGATCGGGCGAGGTCGGGAAGGCGGTGATGGCGCCCGCCGTCTCGGCCAAGGGCAACAGCTCGGCGGCGCGGGATCTCTTCTCGGGCGATCCGGAGAGCGTCAAGCGCATGCTCGCCGCCCTTGCCGCCGAGCAGAAGCGGATCCTTGCCCAGTCCGAGCATGTCGGCGAGCGCTTCGCCGACGAAGCGCGCGCCATCCACCTCGGCGACGCGGACGCCCGCGCCATCCACGGCCGCGCCAGCCGCGAGCAGGCGGAGAGCCTCCTCGACGACGGCATAATGGTCGCGCCTTTGCCCTTCCCGGTCGTGGAGCCCGGCGAGGAGAATTGACCGGGGCCTGCGCGCGCCTTAGGCCCGAAACCCGGAACGGCCCCGTAGCTCAGCAGGATAGAGCAACTGATTCCTAATCAGTAGGCCAGAGGTTCGAATCCTCTCGGGGTCACCAGCCGCCCGCGGGCGCGTGCGACGGGGTTGCGCAGCAGACGGGAGGGTTGCCGTGAAGCCTGCTGAGGGGAGCGACAGCCCGCCCGATCCTTATGCCGAGCCGATGCGGCTGCTGGTGCGCGGCGACGCCGAGACGGGGCTCGGCCTCTACCGCGACGCTCTCAAGGCCGGTGGATTGCCGAAGGCGCCGGTCGGAATGCACCTCCTGTTCCTGAACCGCGCCGGCCGCACCGCCGAGGCCGCCCTGCTGCGCGCCATGGCGCTGCGCGAAGGCGCCGACCTGTCGATGAGGGCGGCGGGCTTCGGCACGTCGCCCGCCGAGGCCGTGTCCGAATATCGCAAGCTCATCGCCTCGGGCACGGCCAATTCGCGGATGGTGTGGGAATATCTGGTGCAGCTTTCCCTGCTCGGCGAGAGCGAGGAGGTGGCCGCGATCCTTTCGCCCGACGCGCTGCTGCGCAAGGTGGCGCTCGGGGTCGACGCCGAGGCCGTGGCGGAGCTCCTGCTCCGGGAGGAGGCGCGCGGGACGTATCAGGAGTCGGTCGATTCCGTACGGGGCATGACGAAGGTCAAGCGCCTGCATCTGCTGCCGGACCCTGTCGTCGCGCCGCTCGTCTCGACCTTGAGGGAAGAGACGCTGCGTTATTCGGAGGATTGGCGGGCGCTCGGCCACCCGCTCTCCCATCTCGTCCCCGGCCGCTTCGACATGCACGTCTGGGGGCTGATCTCGCGCGGCGAGGGCTACAATATCCGCCACATCCATCATCGCGGCTGGGTGACCGGCATCTATTATCCGCTGGGGGTTCCGGGCGACGAACCCGGCGGCGAACTGCGCATCGGCTGCCCCGCGCGACTCGGCGATACGAGCCCCGGCTGGCCCGACGCCGAAGTCCGGCCCGAACCGGGCGTGCTGGTCCTGATGCCCTCATTCTATACGCACTGGACGGTGCCGCTCGGCAGGCCGGGCCTTCGCATGTCGGTCGCGTTCGACCTGTCCTGAGCGGTCAGCGGCGCGGCCGGCCCCAGATCTGCGCCGCGACCAGCCGGGCGGCCAGCAACGAACCGCTGGCGGAAAGGTGCTCGGTATCGACGACGAGCAGTTCCTCGCCGGCTCGCGCCCGGCAGCCGCTCCGGGTGCAGAGATCGGGGATCAGCGAGACATAGCGGAAGGACGGGGACGGCGCGCGCTCGCGCATCCGCCGGTCGACGGCCAGCGGCTCGCGCTCGAGGCCGGTCGCGATGAACTCCGCTTCGAGCGGCCAGTGGTGCGCGGTGACGATGCGCGGAAGGCTCGGGAACCAGCGCGGCACCGGGCCGACCACGACCACTTGCCGCACGCCCAGCTCACGGAGCCGGCTGCCGACCGCGTTCCAGTCGCGGCGGTCGTGGCCGTCGCGCTGGGCGATGAACACAATGTGCGGCCGCAGCCGCGCGATCTCGCGCACGGCAAAGCCGTTGCTGCGGCGGCAGGCGCGCTCGAGCGACGTCTTGCCCGCAAAGCGGCGGCCAAGCTCCGCTCCAACGGCGGGGGGGCAGCCCGGCGTCGTCACCTGCGCCAGTGCAAAGCCAGGCGGCAACTGGCGCCGGAGCCCCCAGGACAAGGCCTGGGCATGCGAATCTCCCCACAGGAAGGCGGTCCCGGCGGCGCCGGCCTGTGTGCAGGCCGCAGGCATCGTCTCGACGGCTTTGTTGCTGCGCCATTCCACAAAGGCGCATTCCCGCCGGTACAGCGGCGCCAGGCCCGAGAGCCGGAGTTCCCGGTAGGTCGCGATGAACTGCCGGCGCTCGTTCTCATTGGCGGGGCGGTCCGGCAGGCCCGCCGCGAGCAGCACGCCCAGAGCCGCGCAGCCGATCGCCGCCATGCCGGCGAAAAGGGTGGCGGGGCGAGCGCGGCGGAGCGGGAGCTCGACCAGCCGGTAGGTGCCCCAGGCGAGGATCGTCGCGGCGAGGAGCAATGCGATTCGCAGCGAGAGCGGCGGGGTTTCGAAGTTGCAGGCGGCATGGGCGAAGGAGAGGAGCGGCCAGTGCCAGAGATAGAGCGGGTAGCTGATCAGGCCGATCGCGACCGCCGGCTTCCAGGAAAGGAGGACATTGCCCCATCCTGAGGGCCCGGCGGCGATGACCATCGCCGTGCCCGCGACGGGGATCGCGGCCGCCCAGCCGGGAAAGCGCGCGCCTCCCAGCATGCCGAGGAACAGGGCCGCCGCGATGAGCGCCAGCCCGGCGCCCGAAAGCAGGCGGCTCGCCCGCGCGCGCGGCGGCTCCGCGGCGGACAAGGCGAGAATGGCGCCGACGCCCAGCTCCCAGGCCCGCGCAAGCGGCGAGTAGAAGGCCTGGGGCTGGTCGGCCGAGGTCAGCCACAGGCAGAACAGGAACGACGCGCCGGTCAGCAAGGCGACCGGGATGGCGGGGCGGACGGGCAGCCGGAGGCAGCCGAGCAGGATGAGCGGCCAGACCAGGTAGAATTGCTCCTCCACTCCCAGCGACCAGAGGTGGATGAGGAAGCTTCGGTCCTGGCCGAGGTCGAAATAGCCCGTTTCCGTAGCGAAGTAGAAATTGGGAACGAACAGCACGGCGCTCAGCGCCTGCCGCGCCAGCTCGGAATATTCGCTTGCCAGGAGGAGGAGCGCGCCCGCCAGGAGGCTGGCCAAGAGCACCAGGCCGAGGGCCGGAAAGAGCCGCCGCGCGCGTTGGCCGTAGAAATCGGCGAGGGTGAAGGTGCCGGCCTCGCGGCGTTTCACGATGAGGCCGGTGATCAGAAAGCCGGAGATCACGAAGAAGACGTCGACGCCGAGGAAGCCTCCCGGCACGTGCGATGGAAAGGCGTGAAAGAGGATGACGGCGAGGACGGCGACGGCGCGGAGCCCGTCGATATCCGCACGGTAGGGGAATGGCGCTGCTCGCGTCGGCATGGGGCAAAGTGGCGGAGGCTCCCGCACGGCGCAAGCGCCGCGCGCGCGAGTCAGCGTTCGCCCGCGACCAGTGCGGCGTGCCAGAGATCGACGGCCCGGACCTGGCCCGCTGCCGCGAAGTGGCAGCGCTCGAAGCGCGCGTCGGGGCCTATCAGGTCGAGATCGGGGCCGGGCCGCGCCCAGGGGAGGGCGGCGGCGACGCGGGCCTGGGCGTCGCGAACGGCGGGGCTGAAGGCGTCGCCGCAGCGGCCGGTCTGCGCGACCCAGGCGGGCGCGCCAGTGGCGGCGTTGAGAGGCTGGACCGCTGCGGCGAGGGCGCTTGCATAGGTGTCTCCGCTGGTGCCGTGGATCGCGTCGGCCTCGCCCTGAACCCAGAGGATGCGATGGACGCGAAGGCCGCGACGCTCGAGCGCGGCGACGGTGGCGAGGGCACGCCGGTGGAGCGGTGTGCCCGGCTGCCATTCGGACACCGCGGTCGCCTCCTTCGAGACCACGGCAACGAGCACGTGCGAGGCGCGGCCCTCGCGCACCCAGCGCTCGGCGAGCGGCGTCCAGAGCGAGCCGCCGTCCCCGTCTCCGCCGGGCAGCGGATCTTGCGCGGCGACGCAGCTTGTTCCGTCGAAGGCGGCGACGTGCGGTCCCGCCGCACTCCGCCGCTCGCCATGGTTGCCGGCGTTCGATTGGCCGAGCGCGAGCCAGACCTCCGCGCCGGGCGCCGCGAAGGGGCGGCAGGCCGCGGCGTTCCGCTCGGCTCCCCACCAGAGCAGGGCGCCGGCCGCCGCGGCGAGGCACAGGATGGCGGCGAAGGCGGCGGCGCGGCGGCCGGCGGTCGATTGCTCTGCGGACAAAACGGCCTCTCCCCACTTGGTCCGCCGCGCCGACATTGCAAAATATCGCCCGCGGTGCCACCCGGCAGCGATGAGCGATGCACTTTCTCCCGAGGACGGCGACCTGGTGCGCCCGGCGCCCAAGATCCCGGTGCCGGACGAGGTGCAGGAGGCGGTCCGCACCCTGATCCGCTGGGCGGGCGACGATCCCGGCCGCGAAGGGCTGCTCGACACCCCGGCGCGAGTCGCGCGGGCGTGGCGGGAATATGCCAGAGGCTATGAGGAAGACCCCGCCCATCACCTTAGCCGCACCTTCGACGAAGTGGGCGGCTATGACGAGATCGTGCTCCTGAGGGACATACCCTTCCAGTCGCACTGCGAGCATCATCTCGCGCCGATCATCGGCAAGGCGTCCATCGCCTACCTGCCGAAGGACCGGGTCGTCGGCATTTCCAAGCTCGCCCGCGTGCTTCACGGATATGCGCGGCGGCTCCAGGTGCAGGAGCGGCTGACCGCGCAGGTGGCGGACTGCGTCTGGAAGCATCTGAGCCCCCTGGGCGTCGCCGTCGTAATCGAGGCGAGCCATGCCTGCATGTCGGCGCGCGGCGTCGCGACGCCCGGCGTCATGATGACGACCAGCCGGATGATGGGCGTGTTCCGCTCCGACGAGCGCAGCCGGCGCGAGGTTCTCTCGCTGATGGGCTATTGATGGGGCGGGCGACGATCCTGGGCGCGGCGGCTTTGCTCGCGGGCTGCGGCGGCGGCGGCGCGGAAGAGGAGGCGGCGCCGCTCAACGAGCAGCAGCTTTCCGAGACCATCGTGGAGGTCGCCGAAGCGCGTCCCGATCCCACGCCCGGGCCGCCGGGACCGAGCCTGGTCGGGATTTCCCGCGAGGATGTGGAGGGCGCGCTTCCGCCGGGCGCCGGCTGCGACTTCTTGGACGGGGGCGAGCTCCTCTTCGCCGCGCGGAGTTCGGGGCAGGCGCTCGCCAGGGTCAACGGGCTTGCCGTGAGCCTGCGTGCCGAGGGGCCGGTCGGGCCGAACGGCGGCTTCTTCACGACGCCGCGCTACCGCCTCAGCATCGCGCCGCTCAGCCGGGGCGGAGTCGAGATCGCCCGAAGCACGACCTGGCCGGCGCAGCTCGTGCTGACCGACCGGCGCAGCGGCGAGAAGACCAGCGAGCTGCGCAGGGAAGGCACCTGGCGCTGCGGCGCCTGAGCGGACGCCGCCCCACGAAAAGGATCATCATGGACTCGATCACTGCCGCGGCTGCGGATGACGCGGAAACGCTGCGCCGGGAGATACGCCGCCTCGGCCCCTGGCATCACGACGTCGAAATCGCGCCGGGGGTGAGGACCGGCGATCCCGCGCTCGCCGGTGACTATCCGACCGCGCTCGGCACTCCGAGCATCGTCGATCCGGTGGCCGAAACGGGCATGCTCCTGCGCGAAATCTACAGGGACGGGCTGGAGGGGCGCTCGTTCCTCGATTGCGCCTGCAATGCGGGCGGCCATGTCTTCGGCGCGCGGGCGGCGGGTGCGGGCCGCGCCTATGGGTTCGACGCGCGCGAGCATTGGATCCGGCAGGCGGCTTTCCTCAAGCAGCACCTGCCGGCACACGACATGGAGTTCCAGGCGCACAGGCTGGAGGATCTTCCCGCGCGCGGCCTCGATCCGTTCGACGTCACCCTCTTCCGGGGCATCTTCTATCATCTCCCCGATCCCGTCGCCGGCCTCCGGATCGCGGCGGACCTCACCCGCGAGATCATCGTCGTCAACACCGCCTCGGCGCCCGCGCCGGTGAAAGGGCTTGTGCTGAGCCGCGAGAGCGAGACGGAGGTCATGTCCGGAGTCGACGGCCTGGCGTGGCTGCCGACGGGGCCCGATGTGGTCCGCGAAGCGCTCGCCTGGTGCGGCTTAGCGCACAGCCGGGTGCGGTTCGATTTTTCGGTGACGCCGGGCGTCAACCGCTTCGAAGTCATCGCGGCGCGCCGGGGATCGGCCCTCGACCATTACGATATTGTGAGGCCCGAACCCGCGCTCGGGCCGGCCGCCACAGCCGGATTGCTGTCCCGCCTGCGCCGGCGGCTTCGCGGCCGCTGAATCAAAGGGCGAGCTTCAGCACCGGGCCGATCGCCGCGCATCCGGCGAGAACCTGCAACGCTCCGAGCCTGAAGCGGAACACGGCGACCAGGGCGGCCGCGGCGAGGCCGAGGGCGGCCCAGTCGATGCTGGCGAGAACGGGAACGTCGAAGCCGAGCGGCCCCAGCGCGAACGGGCGCGTCCGCGCGAACAAGGTGTGGAGCGCGAACCAGATGGCGAGGTTCAGGATCACGCCGACGACCGCCGCGGTGATCGCCGACAAGGCGGCGGCGAGCGCCCGGTTGCCGCGCAGCCGTTCGACGAAGGGCGCGCCGATGAAGATCCACAGGAAGCAGGGCGTGAAGGTCACCCAGGTGGCGAGCAGGCCGCCGAGCGTTCCCGCGACGAGGGGGTGGAGACCAGTCGCTTCGCGGAAGGCGCCCATGAAGCCGACGAACTGCGTCACCATGATGAGCGGGCCGGGCGTCGTCTCCGCCATGCCGAGGCCGTCGAGCATCTCGCCGGGCCGGAGCCAGTTCTGCGTCTCCACCGCCTGCTGCGCGACATAGGCGAGCACCGCATAGGCGCCGCCGAAGGTGACCACGGCGAGCTGCGAGAAAAGCAGAGCGATCTTGGTGAACACGTCGTCCGGCCCGAGCAGGGCGAGGAGGGCGGCGACCGGCGCGAGCCAGAGGAGGAGGAAGACGCCGCCGACGCGCAGCGACCAGCCGAGACTCGGCCGGGCATGCTCGGGCACCTCCTCGCCAAGCGCCGTCTCGGCGTCCGGCACGGCCTCTCCCCCTGCCGAGCCGTGGCCGCCGCCCGCGTGGAAATGGCTCGCGGCCAGCCAGCCGATCAGGCCCGCGGCGAGGACGATGAGGGGGAAGGGGACGGAAAAGAAGAAGATGCCGACGAACGCCGCGGCGGCGAGCGCCCGCGCCGCGCCTGTCTTGAGCGCGCGGCTGCCGATCCGGCGCACCGCGTCGAGCACGATGGCGAGCACCGCCGCCTTCAGTCCGAAGAACAAGGCCTCGACGGCGCCGACATTGCCCCACAGCGCGTAGATCCAGGAGAGGACCATGATCGAAAGGAGGCCCGGCAGGACGAACAGGCACCCGGCGACGAGGCCGCCCTTCGTCCTGTGGAGCAGCCAGCCGATATAGGTGGCGAGCTGCTGCGCTTCCGGGCCCGGGAGGAGCATGCAGTAATTGAGCGCGTGGAGGAAGCGCCCCTCGCCGATCCACCGTTTCTCCTCGACGAGGATGCGGTGCATGACGGCGATCTGCCCGGCCGGGCCGCCGAAGCTCAGGAGGGCGATGCGCGCCCAGACCCGCGCCGCTTCGCCCAAGCCGATGCCGTGCCGCTCCACGCCGCGCTCCCTTTGCGCTTATTGCTGCCGGCCGGTGACCGCGTTCGCGGCGTCGCCGACACGCTGGTCGATCTCGCGACTGGCGCGGTCGCGGACGGCTTCCTCGCTCTTGAGGATGTTGCCGAGCGTGTCGCCGTAGCGCTCGTCGAGATCGGTGCTGTTGCGAAGCGCGTTGCCATGCTCTTCGATGCGACCCGAGACTTCGGCGCGGATTTCGTTCTCGACCGCCTGCTGCGCCAGGTCGCACGAGGAGAGCAGGAGGGCGGCGCCTGCCAGGAGGATGCGCATCGTGTTGCTCCTTCATCGCGTTGATCGCGCGTCGAAGCGTCGCTGCCACAGCTTGCCCGCTTCGCCAACGAAAGCTTTGCGCGCGGCGGCGGAAGGCGGCACAGGGCAGGGGGACGCGCGTTGATCGTTCCGGTTCAAGGCAGGAGAGGGCGATGGGCATCGGCTCCAGGAAGTGGATCGGCGGCCTCATGCTGGGGACGGCCGCGCTGTCCGCGCCGCTCGAAGCCGCGGCGCAGGCTGCGGCCGCTCCGCCCGCCTGCCCCGGCCGCAGCGCCGCCGGTGTCGCCATGCGCGATCTCGGACGCACGGCGCCGCACCTGCTCCTCGACGAGGACTTTCCCGATCCCTTCCTCGCCCGCTTCGGCCGGCAATATCATGCCTACGGGACGGGCGTCGCCGGGCGGCACGTCCAGCTCGTCCGCTCGGCGGACCTGAGGCGCTGGAGCGCTCCGGCGGAAGTCATGCCCGCCTCGCACTTTCCCGAATGGATCGACCGCAACCATCCGCAGGTCTGGGCGCCGGAAGTGATGGAGATCGCCGGCCGCTACGTCCTGTACTTCAACGCGCGCCACCGGACGCTGACGCGGACCGAAACGCCGCCGGAAGGCCCGCGCGTCCTCCAGCGCCACTGCCTCGGCGCCGCCGTCGCAGACCGGCCGGAGGGGCCGTTCACCGGCGTGCCCGAGCCGCTGGTCTGCTCCGAATTCCCGCACGGCGTCATCGACGCCAGCCCCTATCGCGACGGGGACAGCCTCTACCTCTACTACAAGGACGACGGCAATTGCTGCGGGCCGGGCTCGGCCATCTGGGTCCAGGGGATGAGCCCGGACGGGCTCGCGGCGCTCGGGCCCCCGACGCGGCTGGTCGCCAGCAACGATTCGCCGGGGCGCGAGGACAATTGGGAATGGAAGGTCGTCGAGGCGCCCACGATGGTCCGGCGCGGCAGCCATTATTACCTGTTCTACACCGGCAACCATTTCGGCAACCGCAACTATTCCGTCGGCTACCTGCGCTGCACCACGCCGCGCGGGCCCTGCACCGATCCGGGCGAGAACCCGATCCTGTGGAGCCATCTCGAGACCGACCTGATCGGACCCGGCCACCAGTCGATCCTCGATCGGGGCGGCCGGACCTACGCCTTTTTCCACGGCTGGAACCGCGACCCCGATCGCCAGCGGGACCAGGGGCCGTTCAAGCGCTGCCTTTATGTCAGCCAGGTTTCGTGGAGCGCCGGGCCGGGCGGCGCCGAGACGGCGGTGATCGCGGGCGGCGAGCCGCTCGTCATGCCGCCGCCGGTCGATTGAAGCACCGGCGGCGCGAACCGATTCGGAACCGTTACGCTCTCCCCGGCATTGAACGCCCGACCTGATCCGTATTCGTGCTCCTGCTCGCGGCGGATCTCGCGGCGAGGGAGCGCGCGGCGGTGAGGCCCTGTCCCGGCGCGTCCGGGTCGAACGGAGGAAAGACCATGAGAACAATCGCTCTTACGCTCGCCGGTGCTGCGGCCCTTGCACTCGGTGCCTGCAACGACGGGAACCAGACCAACAATTCGATGGGCGACAACGGCGCTTCGGCGGCGGGCGGCGAGGCCGGCATGTCGGGCGGCGGCGACACCAATACGGCCGGATCGGCCGGCGGCGGCAATGCCGAGGGCAGCGGCGGCCAGATCGTCCAGGAGAACGGCGTCAGCTACCGCGTCGGCGCGGACGGCGCCCGCGTGCGGGTCGACGGGCCGGATGTCGATGTCGACCTTCCGGACGTGGACGTGCCCGGAGTGGACGTCGATGTCGGCGTCAACAACAAGGGCAATCCGGACGTCGACGTGAACACCAAGGGCCGCGACGCCACGCCCAGGCAGTAAGCGCAGCGACACGCAGCGAAAGGCGTCCGCGGTGCGAACCGCGGGCGCCTTTTCGTGCGTGCGAAGCCTCCGAGAACGTCATCCCGGCCAAGGCCGGCGTCTCGGAACGAGAAGAGCCGGATGTCCTTGTGGAGCACAGATTGAGCGCCAAACCGCGCCGCAGTGCAGCACGACCCGCTAAAGCCGCGACATGTTATCTCGTTGCTTTCGTTCGGTTTCCTTTGGCGAAGCCCCCCCAATCGCTGCTCCGGTGCGCTGATGCCGGCCTACCGTTACCGCACCGCCGTGGTCGTCGGCCGCTGGCGGGCCGCGCGGCGCGACGCGCTCGCCGATGCCGTCAAGAGCGGCTTCGCGCGCTGGGAAGGCGAGCCGTGGGACACCGTGACCTGGCGGTTTCCGGGCCAGATCGAGGAATGCAGCGCCGATCCCGACGACTGCGAAGCCGGGCCGGCCGCCGCCTGCCGCTGAGCGCGGAACTCAGCGCGCCTCGAGTGTTCCATCGCGAAGAAGATCGTTTGCCGTGCGCACCAGCGAATCGAGCTGGCTGCGGATCAGCTCGTGAATGAATTCCTGCTGGAAGAAGCCGGGCGTGAAATTGATCACGCCGTGCTCGGAACGGACCAGGAAGCCTTCGTCGACGAGCGCCTTGACCTTGCGCCGAGTCGTTTCGCGGTTGAGACCGGTCGCCGCCGCGATCGAGCTTACGTTGCAGGGCGCCAGCGCCTCGGGCGGCAGCGGCGTCGCGAGCGCCTTCAGCGCCTCGTCCAGCCCCGCGCGGGTGAAGCGCTCGGACGTGATCGCGCCCACCGCGATCAGGATCATCGCCTTGTCGAAATCGGAGACGCCGGCCCGCCACCGCTCCATGCCGCGCATGGTGAGCATGGTGAGCCGGATCGCGGTCAATCGGCTGTTCGCCGCCGCGCGCTCTTCGTTGACCGAGATCGACAATAGTCTCTCCAGCCGGGCCGGGCCGCTGGACCTCAGTCCGCCCATGACGGCGCCGGCGGCATTGTACGCCTCGCGGAGAAGAGAATCAAAGACTTAGAAGCTCGGCGACGCTGCTAATCCGAGTCGGCGAGGACGAAGCGCGGGCCCGGGCCGCGAGCCCCGGCGGCGTCGCCCGGATTGTAGAGGGCGCAGCGATCGAGGCTGAGGCAGCCGCAGCCGATGCAGCCGTCCAGCCGGTCGCGCAGGCGCTCCAGCATCGCGATCCGCGCGTCGAGACGGGCGCGGATGCGGGTGCCGATCCTTTCCCAGTCCTTGGCCGTCGGGGCGCGGCCCTGGGGCAGGGTGGCAAGCTCCGCCTCGATCTCGGCGAGGCTGAGGCCGAGCCGCTGGACGGCGAGTGCAAAGGAGAGGCGGCGAAGGTCCGAGCGGAGAAAGCGCCGCTGGTTGCCGGACGTGCGGATCGCGGAGACGAGGCCGCGCGCTTCCCAGAAGCGGATGGCCGAAACGGACAGTCCGGTGCGGCGGGCGAGATCGCCGATCGTCAGCAGGGCAGGCTCCGGCATCGCGCTTCCTGTTCATGGACCTCGATGGAGCTTCAGCTTCAACGCGGCAGAAGGCAACCGCCTTGCTTCGGACCCGGCAGAGCCCGCGAAGCGTAGGGGAGGGATGGAACAGCGCCCCGGAATCTTCCCCACCTTCTTCCTTTCGGGCTTCGAATGCTCGACCTTCGTCTGGAAGCACAAGGGCCGGCGCAATCTCACCGCCGAGCTTGCCCACGACGTCCATGCCGACGAGGATTACCGGATGCTCCGGCCGCTCGGCATCGCCGTGGCGCGCGAGGGCATTCCCTGGCCGATGGTCGACCGCGGCAACGGCGAATATGATTTCTCCGCCATCGACGGCTTCCTCGCGGCCCAGCGGCGGCACCGCATCCTGCCGATCTGGGACCTATGCCATTACGGCTACCCCGACGGGCTCGATCCCTTCTCCGACGCCTTCGTTCCGCGCTTCGCCGCCTACGCCAAGGCGGCGGCGCGCTACGTCGCCGAGCGGGCGCATCACGGACCCTTGTGCTTCACGCCGATGAACGAGCCGACCTTCTGGGGCTATATGGGCGGCGAATGGGCCTGGGCGGCGCCGTTCGGCAATGATGCCGAGACGCGGCGGCGCTTCACCCTGGCGCTCGCCAAGGCCGACATCGCGGCGGTGAACGCGATCCGCGAGGACTTTCCCGACGCGCGCATGGTCCATATCGACCCGCTCATCTGGGTGGTGCCGCCGCGCGACCGGCCGGATCTCGCCGAAGCGGCGCACCGCGAAAGCTATGACGACGCCTATCTCGCCTGGGACGCGATTTCCGGCCTCCGCTTTCCGGAACTCGGCGGCAGCCCCGAGACGATCGATATCCTCGGCTTCAACAATTACAGCTTCGGCCAGATGGAATATGTGCCGGGCGGCCCGCACAAGGCGCTGGAGCCCGGCGACGACCGAATCCGCCCCCTGGCCGACCTCCTCGAGGAGGCGTGGACCCGCTACCGCCGCCCCTGCATCATCGCCGAAACCTCGGGGCTGAAGGGCGGCCGGCCGGACTGGCTGAACGACGTCGTCACCGAAAGCCTCGCCGCAGTGGCGCGCGGCGTCGATCTTCACGGCATCTGCCTCTTCCCGGCCGTCGACATGACCGACTGGCACAATGGCGAATGGCTTCACATGGGCATCGCCGACGTGGAGCGGCTGCCGAGCGGCGCCCTGATGCGGACGCCCTTCGTGCCTTATGTGGAAGCGCTCCATGCGTGGCAGCGGCGGCTCGGCCGGCTGAGCGAACTCGACGAGGATCCCTACAGCACCGCGGTGGATCTCTCCGACATCGAACGGGCGGCCCGGGCGCTGCGGCCCCAAGCGGACGCGGACTGGCATTGAAACGGTTCAGGCGGGGGAAGGGTGGCTTGCGGTAGGGG